>DASUZY010000017.1:0-23595 GCA_036376635.1 Sphingomicrobium sp. | reverse complement strand
AGCGGCGCACTCAATGCCTTTTCGCGATTGTCCTGAGCGGTGGCCTGCGCCTGGAGAGCGGCGATGGCCGTCTTGCAGGCGTTGCACGTGGTACGGACCCGATCGACATCGACGATGGCGACGACCGCGGCGGGGAGTGCCTGCGCCTGGGCGGCTGCCGGGATCAGCGCAGAGACGCCGAGGGAAAGCGAGAGAAGAAGCTTTGTCATTAGAATTGGGTTCCTACGTTGAAGCTGAACAATTTGGTGTCATCACCCTTCTGCTTGAGCAGCGCCTTGGCGATGTCGATACGCAATGGACCGAAAGGCGAAGTCCAGTTGGCGCCAATGCCGATCGAAAGACGCGGCCTGGCGGAATTGCCAAGGAACACTTCCTTGAACCCCGGCGAAACTGAATAAATGGCGGGATCGCAGGCAGGATCATTCGGACCCTGCAGCTTCTGAGTTAGCCCCGTCGTCGTGTCGATTGGCGAGCAGACGTTTTTGATGTCGAGCAGTTGCGGCTTCTTCACGTTCCACAAAGAGCCAATGTCAATGAACGCCGATGGCCTGAGGCCCACGCTCTTGAGGCCCGAGCTGGTCGGGAATTCGAGCTCCAGACGACCAAAATAATAGGCCCGGCCTCCGAGAGCGTCCGAGGTGTCGTGATTGATATCGAGCGGCTGCAGCGTGCCGTCGGCGTTGTACGGGATGCGGATGACGCGCGGACCCATGCCGCGAATGTCGAAGCCGCGGAGCCCCGGATCGAAGAAGCGATCGGTTAGCCTGACGGCGTCCGCGTCCGGGTTGGACGCCTTTTGCAGCGGCGCAACATAACCGCCCTCACCGTGAAGCGAGACGACCCAGCCTCCACCGATGCTCTTGTACTTCGTGGCATCGACGCGCGACCGGATGTAGCGCACGTCGCCGCCGAGACCGGCAAAATCCTCGGACAAGCTGAGCCGCTGCCCGCGAGTCGGGTGAATGCCGTCCGTGTCGTCGTAGATGGTCGAAAAGCCAACTGCCGAGGTCAGTCGCTTGCCGAGCTCGTCGCAGAGATAACGACCCGCCTTGACCGGATCGCAAACCGCCGGGAGCGGCCCGGCGCCGTCGGGATCGGTATAGAATGTCGCCGGGTCGAGCGACACCTTGTCGCGCTCGAGCGTATAGCGAGTACCGAGGCTCCAATATTCGGTGATCGGGAAACCGAGACGAAGAATGCCGCCAGTGCTGACCTGCGAATATGTCGTGTTCCGGCTCGTCCCCAAAAGGTCGAAGCTTCGATAATCGCGGCGGAAGAGACTGCCACCGAGCAAGATCGACTTGTCGAGGAAATACGGGTCAACGAAGCCGAGCTCGACCGACTTCGAATAAAGGGACCAGTCGGCCGATGCGCTGAGCGTCTGACCTTTGCCCAAGAAGTTGTTCTGGCTGATCGCCGCTTGCACGACGAATCGCTCAAGGCTCGAATAGCCGCCAGACAGCGACAGCTGACCAGTGGGCTTCTCTTCGACGTTGACGCCGAGGACAACGCGGTCCGGAGAGGAACCTTCCGTCTGTTTGATCTCCAGCTTGTCCTGGAAGAAGCCCAAGCTTTGAATGCGGTCCTGGCTGCGCTTCACCTTGAGGGCGTTGAAGGCATCACCTTCGTTGATCCGGAATTCGCGCCTAATGACCTTATCGCGGGTCGACGTATTCCCGGTGATGTCGATCCGCTCAACGTAAACGCGCGGCGTCGGTGTCACCTTGATCGTCAGGTTCATGACATGCTTTTCAGCATCACGATCATAGGCCGGGTTGATGTCGGCGAACGCATAGCCGAGCGCACCGGCGGCCTCATTAAGGTTGGTGACGGAATCCTCGACCTGCTTCGCGTTGAACCAGGTACCCGGCTTGATCTTGGCAAGCTCGAGCACCTTCGCATTCGGGAAATCTCGCAGCGCACTGTCGGCTTCCACCGTGCCGAACTTATACCTCGGACCTTCCTCGACAACGTAAGTGATGACGAAGTCCTTGCGGTCCGGAGTCAGCTCGGCAAGCGCCTGGACGACCCGGAAATCGGCGTAGCCCTGCGTCAGGTAAAACGCTCGGAGCTTCTGCTGGTCGGCCGCAAGCCGATCGGGGTCGTAGGTATCATTGGACTTCAGGAAGCCCATGAATCCGCCAGCCTGCTTGGTGTACATCTCCTTGCGCAGGCGCGCGTCAGAGAAATGGGTGTTGCCGAGGATGTTGATCGCCCGAACCTTGGCGAGATCGCCCTCGTAAATCTCGAACACCACATCGACGCGATTCTGATCGAGCTGGACGACCTTCGGATCGACCCGGGCGGCGAAGCGGCCCTGACGTCGATAGAGCTCGAGGATCCGGTCTACGTCCGCGCGCACGGCCGAGCGGGTGAAGATCTGGCGCGGAGCAAGCTTGATCTCCGGCGTGATCTTATCTTCCTTGAGGCGCTTGTTGCCCTCGAGGATGATGCGGTTGATGACCGGGTTCTCACGAACGTTGATAACCAGGTCACCGGTCTCGGTCCCGGTGATCGTGGCATCCGCGAAGAGCTGGGTCGCGTAAAGATCCTTCAGCGCCTGATCGAGGGTTTCCCGAGTATAGGTCTGACCAGGCGAAAGGTTCGCGTAAGCGCGAATCGTTTCCGGCTCCAAGCGCTGGTTACCGCGAACGCTGATCGAGCGGATCGTTCGAATCACCGGCGCGGGTGTTGCAGCCGGAGTCGGGGCCGCTGCGGCGGGGTTCGTAGGCGCAGGGACCGGAGCCGTCGGCGCCGTCGTCGCTGGAGCAGGCGCGGTTTGGGCAAGCAGCGGTGTGGCGGAGCCGCCAAGCACCGTCCCCACCATCAGCAATGCGCCGGCACGCCGGCTAAAACTCTTCGACTTTGAAATCACGCGTCCCCGCCTTGTCGAGTAATTGGTCCTGCGGCGCGCTTCGCCGCCAAGCCCCGGTTCCTGCCCTGCCCCAACCCTCCTAGCCAATCAAGCGCTGAAGCCGGTCCCAAAGGCCAAGCGAGCCCAAATCGTTGATCGTCAGAAACAGCATGAGAGCAAAGACGAGAGCGAGTCCTCCTCTAAACGCCAGATCCAGCGCCTGGGCGCTGACCGGACGTCGCCGGATAGCCTCAATGACATAGAAAAACAGGTGGCCGCCATCCATCATCGGGACTGGCAACAGGTTGATGAATCCGAGATTAATTGAGAACAGCGCGAGAAGGCCGATGAACGGCAACACGCCAAGTTCTGCCTGCTGCCCGGCAACCTGAGCGATCTTGATCGGCCCGCCGAGCTCCTTCTTTTCTACGCGCCCCGTGACGACCTGCCACAGGCCATCGACCATGCTCTGAGTTATATTGAACGTATAGCTCGTCGCCGCGGGAAGAATGCGCAGGGCGGGAAGCCTCTGGTAGGCGGGCTCTCCGCCTAGAACGCCCAATCGACCCAACTTGTGGGTTTGACCCCAGCGGTCCCGAATAACGGCCGACCGAATCGTCACCGGAAGGTTGAGGACCGAACTACCACGTTGAACGACCGCCACTGTCTGCTCGCCGGCGTCCAGGATGACGATGCTCGCAACGTCCTCGAACGAGCGTGTTTCCCTGCCGCCGATCTGGATGATCCGATCGCCCGGTTGGACGCCGGCGGCGGATGCCGCGCTTCCGGGTTCTACCTGCACCACTCGGTTACTGGTGGAAGGCATCCCGAAAACCGCGAAAAAGCAGGCAAATATGATGATCGCCAGGACGAAATTGGCCGCTGGCCCGGCAAGCACGACCAGAAAGCGCTGCCAGACCGGCCGCGTCTGAAATACTCGATCGCGTAAATGCTGCGGAATGCTTTCGAGGTCGGCGGGGTCGCTGGCAGGACTCATGTCGCCGACGAACTTTACATAGCCGCCCAAAGGCAGAAGCGAGACCTTCCAGCGAGTTCCCTGACGGTCATTCCAACCGAACAGCTCCCTGCCGAATCCGATCGAGAATGTCTCCGCCGGGATTCCAAAAAGCCGAGCCACCGAATAATGCCCGAGCTCATGAAAGAAGACGAGCGGACCCAGTAGGCAAAGGAAGGCGATCAACACCAGCCAGAGGGGTGGTTCAGGTAACATTTCAGGCGCAGCTCACGTGCATTATGGACCGGGCTTTCTCACGCGTCACGCGGTCTATCTCCAGCACGTCGCCAATCGAGCGCGGCGCATCGTAACCTGAGGTGTTGAGCGCTTGCTGAACGACCGTCGCAATCTCGGGAAATTTGATCGCCCCCGCCAGGAAGCTCGCTACCGCTACCTCGTTGGCGGCATTCAGTATCACCGGAGCCGGCCCGCCTTCTTCAAGCGCCTCGCGCGCCAGGCGCAGTGCAGGAAATCGATGAAGATCAGGTGCTTCGAAATCAAGCGAGGCGATCCTGGTGAGGTCGAGCCGCTCGGCCGGGGTCGAAATCCGCTCTGGCCAGGCGAGCGCATAAGCAATCGGTATGCGCATGTCGGGGCTGCCCAGCTGCGCCAGAACCGATCCATCGACATACTCGACCATCGAGTGAACCACGGACTGGGGGTGAATCACGACGTCGAGCAGCCGGGAAGGCAGGCCGAATAGGTAGTGGGCTTCGATCAGCTCGAGACCCTTGTTCATGAGCGTGGCCGAATCGACCGATATCTTTGCCCCCATCGACCATTTCGGGTGCGCGACAGCTTCGGCTGGAGTCGCCGCTGCAATGGCATCGGAGGTTGAAGTACGAAAGGGTCCACCGCTGGCGGTCAGGATAATCCTTGAAACGTCTTCAGCGCGACCACCTGCAAGACATTGGAATATAGCGTTATGTTCGCTGTCGACTGGCAGCAGTGTGGCACCACTCTCGGCGGCGGCATCGGTCATCAATGCACCGGCCGTGACCAGCGCTTCCTTATTGGCCAGCGCAACTATCTTGCCAGCTTCGACGGCCGCCATAACAGGCCTCAGGCCCGCACAGCCTACGATTGCCGCAAGGACTAGATCGGAATGGTCGGTTGCGGCGTCGATCAATGCCGCTTCTCCGGCCGCGGCGCAGCAGTCCGAGTCGGACAGTAATTCTGCGAGGTCGTTGTACCGGCTCTCGTCGGCAACAACCGCGAGCCTGGCTCCTGTGCGCCGTGCTATATCCGCGAGCGCTTCGACGTTGGTCGCCGCCGTCACAGCGGTAACCTCAAACCGTTCTCGGTTTCGCTCGACGAGGTCCAGGGTCGACTTACCGATGGACCCGGTTGCGCCAAGGATCGCGATCTTTCGGGTCATGATAGCCCGGCCAACTGCGCCGCCGCCGTCAGGACGGCAACAGGAACCAGTCCGTCCAGACGATCAAGTGCGCCGCCATGGCCCGGAAGCCAACTGCCCGAATCCTTGACCCCCGCTCGGCGCTTCATTCCACTTTCGAACAGGTCGCCGGCCTGCGCCGCAATTGCGAGCACTGGTGCCAATGCGAGCAGCGGAAGGCCGAGGCCGGTTGCGAATACCCATGCTGCACCGAACAGAGCCGCAGCGACGATACCGCCCATGAGGCCTTCGACTGTCTTGTTCGGGCTAATCGTCGGCGCAAGCTTGCGCCGGCCGAACCGGCGGCCGGCAAAGTAGGCGCCAATGTCCGTCGACCACGTCACAATGAGCGCCCATACGAGCAAGCTCAAACCGCGCTCATCGTTGGGGAGGCTGACCGGCGTCCGCTCGCGAATCCACAGCAGTGCGAGGGCGGGAAGCAGTGCGTAGGCGAAACCCGATATGTACCAGAGCGCCCCCCACCCCCGGGTCAGCCTGGTCCATTCGAAGAACATGAGCGTCGCAGTGGCGGCAACAAATATCGCGAAGATGGTCCCGCCGTAAACGGCAGTGATCAGCGCGAGCGCTATCAGGACCAGGCCGGTCAGACTTCGGAGGACCAGTTCGTTCATCGCCCGCCGAAGCGCCTGTTGCGCGCCGCGAAGGTTTGAATGGCTTCGGCAAAGACGCTTTCGTTAAAATCCGGCCAGAGTACCTCCAGGAACAAAAGCTCGGCATAGGCTGCCTGCCACAGAAGGAAATTTGAAAGCCGAATCTCGCCCGAGGTCCGGATCAAGAGATCCAAATCCGGTAAGTCGGAGGTCTGGAGCTCCCCGGCCAAGACGGCTTCGTCGATCTCCCCGGGCTGGAGTTCACCCGTTGCGACCCTTGCGGCGGCGTTCCTCGCGGCCGCGGCGATCTCGGCCCGTGAGCCATAATTGAGCGCAACCACCAATGTCAGACGCTTATTGTTGGCGGTTCGGTCGACCGCCCGCTCCAGCCTCTCCACGAGTTCAGGTCCGAAAGCTGAATAGTCTCCGATCAGCTTCAGCCTGACGCCCTCTTTACCGAGCGTCTTGAGCTCGCGTTCGAGATAGAAGCGCATCAGCGTCGTGAGGTCGGAAATCTCCTCCTGGCTCCGGCGCCAATTCTCGGATGAAAAGGCGTATAGTGTGAGGACTTCCACGCCTTGGTCGGACGCCGCCTGAAGCGCTCGACGGACCGCTTCGGCACCAGCGCGATGGCCGGCGACACGCGGCAGGCCGCGCTGCTTCGCCCAGCGGCCGTTGCCGTCCATGATGATCGCGACGTGGCGCGGGACCCTGCTGTCGCCACCGAGCCCGGCCGCGCCCTCATTCGGGGCCGGCGCGGACGTCACTTGCCGAGGATTTCCTTCTCCTTGGTCGCCGCCGCCTCATCGATCTCCTTGATCGTGTCGTCGGTCAGCTTCTGGACTTCGTGCTCAAGCCGCTTGCGCTCGTCCTCGCTGATGTCGTGCTTCTTCTCGTCGTTCTTGAGGTGGTCCATGCCGTCCCGCCGAACATTGCGAACTGCGACCTTTGCCTTCTCGGCATATTGTCCGCAGAGCTTGGCGAGCTCCTTGCGGCGCTCCTCGGTCAGCTCAGGGATGGGCAGGCGAATGACCTGGCCGTCGGTAATCGGATTAAGGCCCAACCCAGCCGAACGAATCGCCTTTTCAACGGGCTGCACGTTCGAACGGTCCCACACCTGCACCGAGAGCATGCGCGCTTCGGGCGTCGAAACCGTGGCCACCTGATTGAGCGGCATGTTCGATCCATAGACTTCCACGTGCACGGGATCGAGCAGCGCCGTGGAGGCGCGGCCGGTACGCAGGCCCGCAAGATCATGCTTCAGCGCCTCAAGCGCGCCATGCATGCGGCGCTTAAGGTCGGACGTGTCGACGGTGGTAGTCATCTCTTACTCTCCGTTCTGGACGACCGTCGCAGTCCCGCGTCCGGCCAGCACTTCGGCCAGGTTGCCGGACTGGCGGATGTTGAAGACGACGATCGGAATATTGTTGTCGCGGCAAAGGGCCACAGCTGCCGCATCCATGACCTTGAGGTCGTCGCTAAGCACCCTGCCGAAGGAAACAGCGTCGTAGCGCGTGGCGTCGGCAACCTTCTTGGGGTCTGCCGTATAGATGCCGTCGACGCTCGTGCCCTTGAACAGCGCGTCGCAGCTCATTTCAGCTGCTCGAAGCGCAGCGGCCGTGTCGGTCGTGAAAAACGGGTTTCCGGTGCCTGCCGCAAAAATCACGATCCGGCCTTTTTCGAGGTGTCGAAGCGCACGTCGGCGAATATAAGGCTCTGATACGCTCGACATCGGGATTGCCGATAGGACGCGCGTGTCGACGCCGATCTTCTCCAGCGCCATCTGAAGCGCTAGCGCATTCATCACGGTCGCAAGCATGCCCATGTAGTCGGCGGTCGCCCGGTCGAAGCCCTTCGCGGCTGCGGCCATGCCGCGGAAGATGTTGCCGCCACCAACGACCAGGCAAAGTTCATGGCCATGAGACTTGGCCGAGGCGATCTCTCCGGCGAGGCCAGCAACGGCGTCAGGATCGATGCCGAACTGCCCCTGCCCCATGAGCGCTTCGCCCGACAGCTTCAGCAGGATGCGGTTGAAACGCGGGCGGGTCATGCGTTGGAAGTTTCCCCAGATGCAACGAAGGCGGCCCCGCCTTTATGGCCGAGCCGCCCCGTTGCCAACTGCTTAGCGGCAATCGTGGATGTTAAGCGACGGGCTCCGGCTTGTTGGTGCCCGCAGCAGCCGCGACCTCCGCAGCAAAATCTTCCTGCTTCTTCTCGATGCCCTCGCCGAGCTGGTAGCGGACGAAGCCGATCAGCTGGATGCCAGTACCGGCTTCCTTCGCGGCGGACGCGACGACGTCGGCAACCGGCGTCTTGTTGTCCATCACGAACAGCTGCGACAGGAGCGCATTGTCCTTGCGGTACTTGCCGAGGCCGCCCTCGACCATCTTCTCGATGATGTTCTGCGGCTTACCGCTTTCCTTCGCCTTTTCCATCGCAATCGACCGCTCACGCTCCACCAGCGCCGGGTCGAGCGAGTCCGCATCTAGTGCCAGCGGGTGAGCAGCCGCGACGTGCATCGCGATCTGCTTGCCAAGCTGGGTCAGCGTTTCGGTCGGAGCTGCGCTCTCGAGAGCGACCAGTACGCCGATCTTGCCGAGGCCGGGAGCAACCTGGTTGTGAACGTAGGACACGACCGCGCCCTGGTTCACTTCGACGATTGCGGCGCGGCGAAGCGACTGGTTCTCGCCGATCTTGGCGATATTGTCGGTCAGCTTCTCAGTGACACTGCCACCTTCGGGATACTGGGCGGCGCCCAGCGTCTCGATGTCGCTGCCGGTTGTCAGCGCGAGCTTTGCGACGTTGCGGACGAAATCCTGGAAGATCTCGTTCTTGGCAACGAAGTCGGTCTCCGAATTGACCTCGACGACCGAGCCGCGATTGCCCTCGACGGCGACACCGACGAGACCTTCGGCAGCCGTGCGGCCGGCCTTCTTGGCCGCAGCCGCAAGACCCTTGGCACGCAGCCAGTCAATCGCGGCTTCCATCTCGCCATTGTTCTCGGCGAGCGCCTTCTTGCAGTCCATCATGCCGGCGCCGGTGCGCTCGCGCAGTTCCTTCACTGATCCGGCCGTGATCTCAGCCATATCTATTTCCTTTGCACTAAGCCGTTCGCCCTGAGCCTGTCGAAGGGCTGCCTTTGTACTTCAAAGCTGAAGGACAGGGCTTCGACTTCGCTCAGCCCGAACGGAAGATGGGTATCCTCGCGTCAGGCTTCCAGCGCGACTTCCGCCGGCGGCTCAGCCATCTCGCCGATGTCCTGCCCGCGCGCACTGGCGTTGCCGGTCCGGCCTTCGCCGACCGCCTGCGCAACCGCGTCGGTGTAGAGGCGGATGGCACGGCTGGCGTCGTCATTGCCGGGAACCGGGAAGGCGATGCCGCTCGGGTCGCTGTTCGAATCGAGGATCGCGACGACCGGGATGCCAAGCACATTCGCTTCCTTGATCGCCAGCTCTTCCTTGTTGGTGTCGACGACAAACATGATGTCGGGAAGCCCGCCCATGTCGCGAATGCCGCCCAGACTCTTCTCGAGCTTGTCGCGCTCGCGGGTGAGCTGGAGGACTTCCTTCTTGGTGAGGCCGGCTGTGTCGCCGGACAGCTGCTCCTCAAGGCTCTTGAGGCGCTTGATCGAGTTGGAGATCGTCTTCCAGTTGGTCAGCATGCCGCCGAGCCAACGGTGGTTGACGAAATGCTGACCCGAGGTTTGCGCTGCTTCAGCGATCGCGTCCTGTGCCTGGCGCTTGGTACCGACGAACAAGACTTTGCCGCCGCGGGCGACGGTCTGCTGAACGAAGTCGAGCGCGCGCGAAAACAACGGCACTGTCTGCGACAGGTCAATGATGTGCACCCCGTTGCGATCGCCGAAGATATACGGCTTCATCTTGGGGTTCCAGCGGTGGGTCTGGTGGCCGAAATGCGCGCCGGCCTCGAGCAATTGCTGCATGGTGACGACCGTGGCCGCCATAGTCTTTCTCCTTCCGGTTCTGCCTCGGCGAAGCCATGTAACCAGCCTTACGGCCGGCACCGGTATGTCAGCTCCGCCTGTGGAATGCGCGGGCACCTAGCTGATGAAGCCTGTCGTTTCAAGGGTTTGCACACTCGCTTGACAGGCAAGAACATATAGTGAACATTTAACACCTCACCCGAGCGATCCATGGCTCAACTGGAACAAAGTGGGTCCAGTTCGGTTAGGCGCTCTCAAGAAGGATCATGCGATGACTGCAGCTCTGGGCACCCTCATCTTCCTCGTCACTCTGTGGATGCTGGTTGTCGTCGGTGCGGCGGTTCTTGAGGCAAGCGGCGCGAAGATCGCCGCCGCCCTCAGGGGCAAGCCTGTCAGCCGTCCAGTCGTTTCGCCGATGCGGATGAGAACGCGTGCTCGAGTCCAGCAGCCTATGCGCGCAGCCGCTCGCTGGCGCGCCGCCGCTTGACCCTCGCGTAACTCGCCCAAGCGACCGGGATCATCGCAAGGTAGAGCGCTGCGATCGCAAGTAGCGTGATCCACGTCGCGGTCAGCAATGCGGCGCAAGCGATGGCGACGCCCGCGAGGGTCAGTAGTCGCCACTCACGGCGGATCCGGATCGACGACCAGCTGTAGGTGGGGAGGCTCGAGATCATCAGCAGCGCGATGAACAAGGTCCAGGCCATGACAATCGGCCAGCTCCGGAAAAGCTCCATCCCAGTGATCAGCCACAGAAAGATGGGGATGAAGGCGAGCCCGGCCCCCGCCGGGGCGGGAACGCCGGTGTTGAAGCCTGCGGATTTGTGAGGCTGCTCGGCCGCATCGAGTCTAGCGTTAAACCTCGCGAGGCGAAGAGCGCAGCACACCGCCAGAGCGAGCGAGGCAGTCCATCCGAACTTCGGAGCATATTGCAGCGACCAGAGGAAAAGGATCAGCGCAGGCGCCGTCCCGAACGCGATATTGTCGGACAGGGAGTCCAGCTCTGCGCCGAACCGACTTTGAGCGCGGAGAAGCCGGGCGATACGCCCATCCATCCCGTCCAGAATACCGGCGCCCACCACACACGCCAGCGCAAGCTGCCAGTGTTCCACTTCACCATGTGAAGCTGAAACCGCAAACCTCACGCCTGTGAGCCCCAGGCATAGCGCCATCGCTGTAATGGCATTCGGAATCATCGCCCGGAAAGGGATCCGGCGAGGACCCCCGTCTTCGTTCACTGGCTGAGTCCCGTCAGTGTCGCATCGACCCCGACCTCGGCAAGCACTGTCTCACCGGCGATCGATCGCTGGCCGAGCAATACCCGGGGCGAAGTGCCAGCAGGCAGATAGACGTCGACCCGGCTCCCGAACCGGATCAGGCCGACACGCTGTCCAGCGTCGACTGCGTCGCCTTCGCGAACGAACGACAGGATGCGCCGCGCTACAAGGCCGGCGATTTGCGTGAAGCCGATTCGGAGGCCGTCACTCCCTTCGATGAGGATGTGCTGGCGTTCGTTGTCCTCGCTCGCCTTGTCGAGATCGGCGTTGACGAACTTGCCCGGGACATAAGCGATGCGCTTTATCTTGCCGGCGATCGGTGCTCGATTAATGTGCACGTCGAACACGCTCATGAAGATCGACACCCGCGTGTAGTCGCCGTCCTCCATGCCGTCCGCACCGCGAAGCTCCGGTGGCGGCGGGACCTTGGCGATCATCGTGATCAAACCATCGGCGGGAGCGATGACGAGGCGGTCGCCGCGCGGCGTCGTCCGCACCGGATCCCGGAAGAAGCTCAATACCCAAATCGTCACGCCGGCGAGCAGCCACGCCAGGAACTGGAAGTGGACAAGGAAGGCAAGCAACGCGGCCGCGCCCACGCCGACCGCATATTTGCGCCCCTCCGGGTGAATGGTTGGAAAGCGCCACTTAACCGTGGTGGTCGGGAGCGGGCTATCGTGCTTGTCTAGCGAAGGCATGGAGCGCTGCATTAGAGACGGTTACGGTCACGCACAACGCCGCGGTTGCGTGCATTCCTCGGCCAATCTAAGGCCCGGCCAAACTCCAAAATCGCAGGAAACCCCATGGCCAAGATCAAGGTGAAGAACCCGGTCGTCGAGCTCGACGGCGACGAAATGACCCGCATTATCTGGCAGTGGATCCGCGAGCGGCTGATCCAGCCATATCTTGATGTCGAGCTGCTCTATTACGACCTCTCGGTCGAAAACCGGGACGCGACCAACGACCAGGTCACGATCGATTCCGCCAATGCGATCAAGGAACATGGCGTTGGGGTCAAATGCGCCACGATTACCCCTGATGAAGCGCGCGTTGAGGAATTCCATCTCAAGAAAATGTGGAAATCGCCGAACGGAACCATCCGCAACATCCTCGGCGGCTGCATCTTTCGCGAGCCGATCGTCATTTCGAACGTACCGCGATTGATCCCGGGCTGGACGGATCCGATCGTCGTCGGCCGCCACGCCTTCGGCGATCAGTATCGAGCAACCGACTTCAAGGTCCCGGGACCGGGCAAGCTAACGATGAAGTGGGTCGGTACCGACGGGCAAGAGCTCGATTTCGACGTATTCGACTTCCCCGGCTCGGGCGTCGCGATGGGGATGTATAACCTGGACGCCTCGATCCGCGACTTTGCGCATGCCTGCTTCAACTACAGCCTCGGTCGTCAGTGGCCGCTCTACCTCTCCACCAAGAACACCATCCTCAAGGCCTATGACGGTCGCTTCAAGGATATCTTTCAAGAGATTTATGACAGCGAATACAAGGCGAAGTTCGAGGCTGCTGGCATCGAATATCAGCACCGTCTGATCGACGACATGGTGGCTTCCGCCCTAAAGTGGAGCGGCAAGTTCGTCTGGGCCTGCAAGAATTATGACGGCGACGTCCAGTCGGATCAGGTCGCTCAGGGCTTCGGCTCGCTCGGGCTTATGACCTCGGTGCTCATGACTCCCGATGGAAAGACCGTGGAGGCGGAAGCTGCGCACGGCACTGTCACCCGCCACTACCGCATGCACCAGCAGGGTAAGGCAACTTCGACCAACCCCATCGCGTCAATCTTCGCGTGGACGGGCGGACTCAAATATCGCGGCAAGTTCGACGACACTCCCGAGGTCATCCGGTTTGCGGAGACCCTTGAGCGCGTTTGCATCGAGACGGTTGAAGCCGGGCAGATGACCAAAGATCTGGCCATTCTCGTCGGGCCTGAACAAGCGTGGATGACGACCGAGCAGTTCTTCGAGGCGATTGTCCATAACCTAGAGGCGGCTATGGCGGAGCAATCTCAGAGCGCCTGAGCCCCGCGTCGGGCGAGCGGATATGCTCTCGCCTGACGCCGAGACCTACCAGCCTAGCTGGAATTCGGGTTAGAAATGGCAATCGCTTGAAGAGCCGAAGTGGCCAGGGAAGCCTGTCGAGGACGATCTTGCGCACGACGAGCGGCGTCAGGATCCGGTTGTGGATCGCCTTCTGCACGCCCTGAACGACGCGGGTCGGGAATAAACGTCGTTCTTGCACCCGCTTCAGCAGCGGATCGACAGCCCCTCCCCCCGCAAGCGGGCCGGCGAGGATGTTTGCCGCCGCCACGGCATCCTGGATCGCGAGATTGATCCCAACCCCTCCAACCGGCGACATGGCATGTGCCGCGTCTCCGATCGCCAGCAGGCCCGGGGTCCACCACCGTGTAAGGCGATCGAGCGAGACGGAGAGCAGCTTCACCTGGTCCCAGCTTTCCAGCGTTGCCACGGCCGGCGCGAGCTCTGGGGCAGCGAAGCCAACGTCCCTGCGGAACGCCTCAATTCCCTTGGCCTTGATATCTTCGGCGGCGCCCTTGGCTACGACATAGGCGCACTGCCAGTAATCGCCGCGGTCGATTTCCACGACCATTGCACCCGCTCCGAACGTCCCGCCAGTCTCGTTCTCGGCGGTCTTTTCCTTGGGCAGCCGGAACCACAGCACATCAATCGGAACCCCGAAATCGATTCGCGGCAATTGAGCCTTGTCTCGCAGGATCGAGGAGCGCCCATCAGCCGCAATCGTCAGCCGGGCCCGGATCTCCTCGCCAGATGCCAGTACGACGCCAGCGACCCGGCCTTCTTCACGCAGCAAATCAATGGCTTCCGAGTTCATTCTGAGAGAGAATGTCGGGTAGTGCCGGGCCTCCTGAGCGAGGAAGTCGAGGAAATCCCACTGCGGCATCAGCGCGACGAACCGGCTCTTCACCGGCAGATGGCTCATGTCGGCGATGACGATCTGCTCGTTCGCCACTCTTCCCGTCAGCTTTCGGACCTCGTCGTGGGGTCGCTGCCGGAACTCGTCCAGCAAGCCGAGTTCACGGAGCAACTCAAGCGTCGATGGATGGACCGTGTCGCCGCGGAAATCGCGGAAGAAATCGGCGTGCTTCTCCAGCACCTGCACCTTGCACCCTGCCCGGGCGAACAGGAGGCCGGCCATCATTCCAGCGGGACCGCCACCGGCGATGACCAGGTCTAGCTCAGGCGCTCGTGCTGTTGACGCCATGACGTCAGATTACAGAGGCGCTCTCTTCGGTCAAACTTTCGTCAGCGCTGTCGCCTTGTGCGCTGCGCGCTTTCCCTCCTCGGTTTCGACCAGAAATTCCGGGTTGTCTTTCGAAGCCGCCACTTTGTGCCCTTTTATGGTCATCGGTTTAGCGACCTTCTTGACCACGCGACCGTGTGCTTCGCCGTCGTGCGATTGCCAGGTGACGCGGTCGCCTGACTTCAGCCCTTTTGTCATATTAAACCTCCGTCCTTCGAACGCTTGCGGATGACAGTCAGCGCCTCACCTGCTCTAAAGCCGGTATGGCAGGCGAGATCGGCGGTCAGGGGCTCAAGGACGCGCTGGTGATCCTTGGAGCAGCGGGAATAGTCATCCCCGCTTTCGCGCGTCTCAAGGTTTCGCCCGTCATCGGCTTCATCCTGGTTGGAATTCTGACCGGACCGTTCGCGCTAGGCGCGCTGGCGCAGGACTATCCGTCGCTCGCTGCCTTTTCGATCAGTGACAGGCACGCGATTGAGCCATTCGCCGAACTCGGGATCATCCTGCTTCTGTTCTCGGCAGGTCTGCACATCAGTTTCCGGCGCTTGAAGTCCATGGGGAGGAGCGTGTTCGGGCTGGGGAGCGCGGAGCTCATCGGCTGTGCGGTTCTGATCGGCGGCGGAATGCTCGCTCTCGGGGAGACTGTACCGAGTGCCGTTGCGCTTGGGCTGGCGCTCGCCCTTTCCTCAACTGCGCTGGTCTTGCCGATTTCGGGCGTCGAAAGTCCGGTCGGCCGAACGGCATTCTCGATGCTTCTGTTCGAGGATCTCGCGCTTGTTCCGATGCTGTTCCTGATCGAGCTGATCGGCGGGCAGGCCAATGCCGGGAGCCTGCTAACCACCGCCGTCCTGGGGATTTTGATCGTGCTGGCGATGCTGGTTGGGGGGCGGTTCCTGTTGAGCCCGCTGTTCGCACAGGCTGCCCGCGCGAAAAACCCTGAGCTGTTCCTGGCGATCAGCCTTTTGACGGTTATCCTCGCCAGCGTGGCCACCGGCGCGGTCGGTCTCTCCCCGATTCTCGGCGCTCTGATCGCTGGCGTGCTGATTGCTGAAACCGATTACCACGCTGAGGTCGAGGCAATCACTGCGCCGCTTGCCGGCCTTGCGCTTGGAATCTTCCTGATCACTGTCGGAATGCGAATTGACCTCGGCGAAGTCGCCCGCCGCTGGCCGGTTATTCTTGGAGCTGCGGCCGCCCTGCTCGGGATCAAGGCAATCGTCACTGCTGTGCTCCTGCGCCTGTCTGGCATCCGTTCGGCGGTCTCGGTCGAGATCGGCGTCATGATGGCGAGCCCCTCGGAAACGAGCCTGATCGTACTCGCGGCGGCCACGGCGGCTGGAATCGTCAGCGTTTCGGATTCGGAGTTCTGGACGACGGTCACCGCGATCGGACTTACTGTCACACCTCTGCTGGCTGCCGCGGGCCGTCGCATCGGCCGGAAAGTCGATCAGCAGGCTGAGGAGCTCGAAGCGACACAAGGCGATCACGATGGCCGGATCGTGGTCTTCGGTTTTGGCCGGGTGGGTCAGATGGTTGCCGACATGCTGGCCGCACATCAGCGGCCCTATTTGGCAATCGACAGCGACGTCGATGGTGTCCGCCGGGCTCGGGAGGCGGGTTACAACGTTCAGTTCGGCGACGTTGCTCGGCCAGAGCTAGCCGACAAACTGCGGCTCGGGCACGCCGGCGCGCTCGTTCTTACCATGGATAATCCGGTACTCGTCGCGCAGATCGCCCGACGAGTGCGTGGGTGGGTCCCTGATCTGCCGATTATCGCGAGGGCGCGCGACACCAATCACGCGGCGCAACTCTACAAGGCGGGCGTAACCGACGCGGTGCCCGAAACGCTGGAAGCGTCGCTTCAATTGTCTGAAGCTGTGCTGGTTGACGTCGGTCTCGCCATGGGACCCGTGATCGCCTCGATTCACGAGAAGCGCGACGAACTAAGGGCCGAGATTAAGGCCGAGGCAGAGTTGAAGGAGACGCCAAGGCTCGGAAGGCGTCGGCTGCGCGATCCTCGTCCGGCCTAGGACGCACCGTTCGCCTTCGCGACGATCTCACCGAACTGCGCCTTCGTAACATCGAGCAGCAGTCCCGCCTTGTTGTGGCCGAAAGCGTTTGCCGGGATCTTCACCTTCGCCCCGCCCATGGATACGACTACGCCGTCCGCGTCGACCTGATCGATCTTGGCCATCGCTTCGCCCGAATTGTCATTCACTGGGGCGCCGACCACGAGTTCAGCGGCTGTGGCCGGCCTCGATGGACCAAGATTGCCCGCCTTCGCTTTCGGGGCTTGTCCGTTCGGCAGATTGTTGATCTGACGCTGTTGCAGATACTGGTCGACCATGCGGCTGCTATCGTAGGGATTGGCGCGCACCTCCGAGCCTGACTGCGCCGCCTGCCCGCCGCTGACCGCTTGCGCCACCGCCGGCCCGGAGGCGAGCCCCAATAAAAGGAATGGAAGGCCAATGGGTTTGAGCATCTTGTTCAAGCTCCGATTAAGCGAGACTTACGATCCGGCATTTGCCTTGGCGACAATTTGATCGAACTCGGCCTTCGTCATGTCGAGGAGAAGGCCGACCCTGTTGTGACCAAATGCTCCCGCCGGCACTTTGATCTTTCCGATTGCGCTCGAGACCACGACCCCGTCCGCATCGACCTCGTCGATCTTGGCGATCGCAATGCCTTTCTTGTCGTTGATGGGCGCGCCCGCCGAGAGCTCGGACGATTTGGCGGGTCGTGAGGGTCCGCCGCCCTGACGCTCGGCCTGGATTCGGTCCGAAAGCTCCCGTTCGCGCTGCTTGAGGAGAGCGTCGTGGGTATCGGGCGTGCTGAAGGAGTCGTGAGCGCCCAGGTCGGAGTTCCTGATGTCAGGATAAGGCCCTGCTGGTCCGCTTGACGCCATCTGGGCGAAACTCGCCACAGGAACGAAACCTATGATGACCCCCAGCAAGATCGATTTGCGCATGATGATCCCCCTCTCGATCGGCGGTGTCATTATCGGTTGAGATCGTAAGGAATTCTAGCCCACTGCGGGCTCGAAGCGGAGGACCCCCGCAAGATAGGTTCGATGCTCCGCATTGTCGCCCGGATGACGCTGCCCGTCATGCACCGTGATCTCTTCGAAATCGAATGGTGACACGCCTTCGAGGCACGCGACATTCACGCCGAGTTGGTTCGGGTTCGAACGGCGCTTGTGATGGGTGTAGATGCCGCAGTCGGTACAGAAATGATGCTCCGCAATGCCGGTATTGAACCGATAGGTTGCGAGCTTTTCTTTGCCTTGTATGACCTGGAGTGCCTCAGGCGTAGAAGTCACTGCGACAGCACCGCGCATCCGGCAAAGCGAGCAGGTACAACGCCGGGCCGAGGCGAAACCCTCAGTCAACGTGACGGTGAATTGGACAGCGCCACAGTGACAAGCTCCATTCAGGGTGAGCGGTTCTGACGAAGCTGGATCGATCACGCCGCAACCTTCTCCAGAGCATCCTTAACCGCCTCGAGCGCCTGCTGGGCTTTCGATCCGTCCGGCCCGCCGCCCTGCGCCATGTCGGGCCTACCGCCCCCGCCCTGGCCGCCGAGCGTCGACACCGCTGCCTTCACCAGATCGACCGCGCTGACCTGCCCGGCGAGGTCGTCGGTCACTCCGACGGCAACGCTGGCGCGGCCTTCGTTGACGGCGACAAGCGCGGCAATTCCCGAGCCCACTCGCTGCTTCATCGTATCAACTGACGAACGTAAGCTCTTGGGATCAAGCCCTTCTATGACCTGGCCGATGAACTTCAGTCCTTTAATGTCCTCAGGCGTCGCAGCATCGGCCTTTGTCGAGCCTCCCCCCATTGCCAGCGCCTTCCTGGCATCTGCCAACTCACGCTCGAGCCGGCGCCGGTCCTCAACCAGCGAAGCGATCCGGGCGGGCACTTCGTCCGGCGCGGATTTCAGCGTCGCCGCGGCCTCGCGAAGCTTGGAGTCGCGATCGCTCAGCCATCGCCGGGCCGCTTCCCCAGTGAGCGCCTCGATCCGGCGGATGCCGGATGAGACAGCGCTCTCGCTGATGATCTTGAACAGCTGGATATCGCCGAGCGCTCGAACGTGCGTTCCGCCGCAGAGTTCGATGGAGTAGTCATTGTCCGTAAGACGGCCCATCGAGAGGACGCGAACCTCATCGCCATATTTCTCGCCGAATAGCGCCATCGCGCCGGCGGAAATCGCCTCGTCAGGAGTCATAAGGCGTGTGCTGACCGACTCATTCGAGCGGATCTGGGCGTTCACTTCCGCTTCGATCGCTTCAATCTCATCGCGAGTCAGGGCTTTCGGATGCGAAAAATCGAAACGGAAGTAGTCCGGCGCGACCAGGCTGCCCTTCTGCGTGACGTGAGTGCCGAGGTGCCGACGAAGCGCCGCGTGAAGCAGGTGCGTGGCGCTGTGATTGGCGCGGACCCGGTTGCGCCGTCCGCTATCGACCTTCTGATGAAGCGTTTCGCCGACCGTCAGCTCGCCCCCCACGACCCTCGTTCTGAGCACGTGGAGCTTACCTAGCGGTTTCGAGGTGTCCTCTACCTCGCCAACGAAGCCTTTGAGACTGGTCAGTTTTCCGGTGTCACCAATCTGTCCGCCGCTCTCTCCGTAGAAAGGCGTCTGGTTGAGCAGGACATCGACCGTCTGGCCCAGTTCGGCAGTCTCGACCCGCTGCCCATCCCTGACAATCGCCAACACGACGCCTTCGCCCTCGTCGCCGGAGTAGCCAGTGAACTCGGTCGGCCCATATTCCTCGACCAGGTCGAACCAGACGTCTTCGCTCGCCTTCGCGCCGGAGCCCTTCCAGGCAGCGCGGGCCTTGGCTTTCTGCTCCGCCATCGCGCTGTCGAAACCGGCCCGATCGACCTGCAGGCCACGCGAGCGCAGCGCATCCTCGGTTAGGTCGTAGGGGAAGCCGTAGGTGTCGTAGAGCTTGAAAGCGGTTTCGCCAGGCAGCGTCGTGCCGCCGTCCAGACCCTCGGTGGCCTCGTCGAGTAGCTTGAGGCCGTTCGACAGCGTTTGGCGAAAGCGCGTCTCCTCCTGCTGCAACGTCGCCTCGATCAGCGGCTGGGCGCGGATCAGCTCGGGGTAGGCCGCGCCCATTTCAGCAATCAACGCGGGGACGAGCCGGTACATCAGCGGCTCCTTCGCTCCGAGCAGGTGCGCATGTCGCATCGCACGGCGCATGATCCGGCGAAGGACATAGCCCCTACCCTCGTTCGCAGGCAGCACGCCGTCAGCGACCAGAAAGCCGCTGGCGCGCAGGTGGTCGGCGATGACCCGATGACTGCCCTGCTGCTCACCCTCGGCGTGAGTATGGGTCAGCTCCTCACTCGCTCGGATCAGGGCCTTGAAGGTGTCGGTCTCATAATTGTCGTGGACCCCCTGCAGCACGGCGGCGACCCGCTCCAGCCCCATTCCGGTGTCGATGCTCTTCTTCGGCAGTTCGGAAACGATCTCGCCCGCCGCCTGCTCGTACTGCATGAAAACGAGGTTCCAGATCTCGACGAAGCGGTCGCCGTCCTCGTTCGGGCTGCCGGGCGGGCCGCCGTCGATGTGGTCGCCGTGGTCGTAGAATATCTCCGAGCAGGGACCGCACGGCCCCTCATCGCCCATCGCCCAGAAATTGTCCTTGGTAGGGATGCGGATGATCCGACTTTCGGGAAGGCCCGCGATCTTCTTCCAAAGGTCGAATGCCTCGTCGTCCGTGTGATAAACAGTCGCAGTCAGCCGATCGGGGCTGAGTCCCCATTCCTTGGTGATGAGGTTCCAGGCGAGTTCGATCGCGCGATCCTTGAAGTAGTCGCCAAACGAAAAATTGCCGAGCATCTCGAAGAAGGTGTGGTGGCGGGCAGTGTAACCGACGTTGTCGAGGTCGTTGTGCTTACCGCCGGCGCGAACGCATTTCTGCGAGCTGCTCGCGGTCGAATAAGGTCGCGTTTCCAGGCCGGTGAACACATTCTTGAACGGCACCATGCCCGCGTTCACGAACATCAAGGTCGGGTCGTTTTGCGGCACCAGCGGTGCCGACGGCACCCGCGCGTGGCCGTTCTTCTCGAAAAAGTCGAGGAAGCCGCGGCGAATGTCGTTGGTCGAGGTCATGCGAGCGATGTAAATGCTGCGCTGCATCGCAGCAAGGCGATGGCTTGGCAGGTGGCGGAAACAGCCGCTACTCCGCGTTCATGGCCAGGCGATCCAAATCCAGCATACCGAAGTACAAGCGCAAGCGGCGCGGCGGCTCGCTCCTCGGGCGCATCGTCGGCTGGATCGTCAAGCTGTTCATCGCCTTCATCGTGATCTCGATCCTCTGGGTGCTGGCTTACCGGTTCATCAACCCGCCGATTACCATGACCATGATCGGTGACGAGCTTGCCGGGCGCGGAGCGACCCGGGACTGGATGCCAATCAGCCATATCGATCGCGACATGGTTAGGGCCTCGATCGCCGCCGAGGACGGCAAGTTCTGCTCTCATCATGGGTTCGACTTCCAGGCCATTGAAAATGCGATGCAAAGCAATGCATCCGGCGGTCGTATCCGGGGCGGGTCGACGATCAGCCAGCAGGCAGCCAAGAACGCCTTCCTCTGGCAAGGAGGCGGCTACGCCAGGAAGGGAGTGGAGGCCTGGTTCACCTTCCTGATCGAGCACCTGTGGGGCAAGCGCCGGATCATGGAGGTCTACCTGAATCTCGCCGAGACGGGGATCGGGACCTATGGGGTGAATGCTGGATCAGAGCGCTACTTCGGCCATGACGCGAGCGCGATGAGCCCGAGCGAAGCGGCGCGGATTGCAGCGGTGCTGCCGCTGCCAAAGGAACGGGCAGCGATCGCGCCGAAAGGCTTCACTCGCCGATATGGCAACATCATCACGGCACGGATTCCTGTCGTTGCGCGCGATGGGCTCGATTCATGCATTTATGCCGGGGCATCAGTTCCAGTGAACAGGGCGCCGCCGCCCGTCACCAAGAAGCCGCGGCCAGTCCCGGGCGAAGAGTTCGAAACTGCGAAGCCGGCGTCAGCAACAGATGCGCCGCCGGAACAAGGTCCGGCAGCGACGGAACCGGAGCCGGCGCAGCCGGAGGCCGCCACCAATCAGCCGGTTGCCGACCAGAACTCACTCTAGGCCCGCGCTAAAAGGTGCCCGGCGTAGGCTTTGCGACCGGAACGCCGCCCCTCCCCTGACCGTTGAATCCGGCAAATCCAGCCAAGGAGGAGTTTATGGCAACGCGTACCCAGAACCGTTCGTCGATTCGCAGCAGTTCGAATAGCAATCGAAGCAGCGGCAGCGGCTCAAGCGACAATCGCAGCGCCTTTTCGTGGGGCGACAACGCCGGTCCGCTGCTCGGCGCAGCGCTGGCTGGCGCCGCGATCGGCTTCGCTGCCAACTACGGCCGCAAGGCGCTGATGCAGGGCATGGAAGCGATGACCGGCGATTGGGACGAAATCCTCACCGCCGAACACGACATGGCGCTATCTATCTTCGACAAGATGCTCGCGACCGACGAATCGCAGTCGTTCAAGCGCAAGATGCTGCTGATGAAGCTTACCCATGCGCTCGACAAGCATGCGCATTCCGAGGAGATGGTCGTCTATCCGGCACTGCGCGAGGCAAACGAGGCAACGGACGCCGATCACCTCGAGGGCGAGCACGGCTACATCAAGACCTTCATTTACGAGTTAAACAAGATGGGTGCGGAAGCTCCAACCTGGCTCGAGAAGGTTCGTGAGTTTCGTGACTTGGTCCGCGAGCACGCGAAGATGGAAGAGGATCAGGTCTTCCCCAAATTCAAGCAGTCGATGACTGAAGAGCAGAATTCCGAGATCACCAGCTTGGTGAATCGCGACGGCTTCTGGATGGCTTGAGCCTAACCGACGAGGGCGAGCTTAGGCGGCTCCTGTACGGAAAGGTCGACGCTCCCCTCGCCACAGATTCCCTCGATCCGGGCGGCGAGTTCGGCATCCAGGGCGAAGTCGCGTCCCGCCACGACGGTCGCCTCACCCCCGGAAATCGCCACAACGAGGCGGACAAGACCATTGGAACCACGCGCTCCGGCAAGCTCCGTCGAGACGCGCTTTGCGACTACCGTATCTTCGATCCGAACGGTCATCTGAAGCCGTGTCCGCTTGGCCAACTCGGTTAGCGGCTGGCAGCGCTTGATCGTGACTCTTGGGGTTTCGTCGCCCGCTCGTCGGTCAAGCTCCACGCTGAGGAGACCACACTGTCCGGCCTTCGCCGCAGCCTCGAGCGCGCTGGTGGCATCATCGTCGAAAGCGGTAGCCACGAACTGACCGCTACTGTCGCTCAGAGTCGCCATCAAGTAGCGACGACCCTTCGCCGACGTGCGCCAGCGGGCCTCTTCGACCAGCCCGGCCATTGTCGCCCCAACGCGCTCCCCTTCGCCAACCGACATTTCGCTGATTTGGGCGAAGGTTTTGACCTTGTGCGCGGTGAGAAGATGGCGCGCGGCATCCACCGGATGGGCGGAGAAGTAGAAGCCGAAAGCGTCACGCTCGGCCGCCATTCGCTGAGCAATCGTCCAGTTGGCCTCCCGCGGAATTCTGATCGGGGCGGCTTCCGCGGAATTTCCACCGAACAGCCCAGCCTGGCCGCTGGTCCGCTGATCGTAGGCACTTGCAGCATGCGCCAGGATAGTCTCGGCAGCGGCAAATACGCCTGCGCGCTCCGGTTTGATGCCGTCGAACGCACCGGCTGCCGCGAGGCTCTCAAGCTGACGACGATTTAGAAGTCGCGGATCGATTCGGGCCGCGAAGTCCTCCAGGCTGCCGAATGGGCCGCTCCGCTCGCGCTCGTCGACCAGCGCCTCCATCGCCTTCTCGCCGACGCCCTTCAGTGCCCCCAGCGCATAGCGGACGGCGCCGTTCTCGACCGTGAAATGTTCCCGGCTGGCGTTGATGTCCGGCGCCAGACATTCCACCTCGCCGCGGCGCATGTCCTCCACGAACATCGCGAGTTTGTCGGTCAGCGCGACGTCGAAACTCATCGAGGCGGCGTAGAATTCGGCGCGGTGGTGTGCCTTCAGCCAGGCCGTCTGGTAGGTCAGCAGGGCGTAGGCGGCGGCGTGGCTCTTGTTGAAGCCGTAATCGGCGAACTTCGCCAGAAGGTCGAAGATCTCGTTCGCCTTGGCCTTGGTCAGCCCCCGCTCCACGCAGCCCTTCACGAAGCGCTCGCGC
>DASUZY010000016.1:0-49599 GCA_036376635.1 Sphingomicrobium sp. | reverse complement strand
ACCGCGTTGACCCTAACGGCCACGCCGTCGCGCGTGATCGTCTCCTGCGTTTCCAGCTGGTAGGTGATGGTCCGCATGTCGACGCGAATGACACGGTCGACGAAGGGGATCAGCCAATACCAGCCCGGCCCCTTCATGTTGCCCAGCCGTCCAAGGCGGAACAGCACACCCCGCTGATATTCCTGGTTGATCCCGAAGCTCTTCAGAATCGTAACCAGCACCACGAGAAGGAGGAACGCGAAGAGCGCAATCAGCACAGGCATCGGAAATCCCTCTGAGTCGGTCGAACGGCTATAGCACTCGTTGGAGTTCAGCCGTTATGGTGCTCCTATGACCTTGTTTCTTTCATCTTTCGCGGTCGCGGCGTCCGTTTCGCCGCTGCTCGGCACTTGGGAGGTGGACGTGTCCCGGCTGCCCGTTCCGCCGGAAGCACGGCCAAAGAGCGTCACCATGACATATACCGACGTGGGCTCCGGCAGGTGGCGCGCCGACGTCGATATCAAGGGCGGGGATGGATCCGACAGGCAGATGTCGTCCACCTGCGCACTCGACGGTTCGGCTTGCCGGATTCAGGGCGACATGGCGGAAGCTGACACTGCCGCGATGAAAAATCCGCAGCCGGGCGTGCTCATCCTGACGCTGGTCAAAGGGAGCATTCCGGCGTCGACCCGCGTGTACGCGGTTGCTCCGGACGGCAAGACGATGGTGGAAACCGCCGTCTACTTCACTGACGACGGCAAGCCCATCATGCGAACGAACTACTTCAATCGCATGAAGTAGTCCGTCACAGGACCTCGAATAACCCAGCCGCACCCATGCCGCCGCCGACGCACATGGTGACGACGACATACTTTACCCCGCGGCGCTTGCCTTCGATCAGGGCGTGGCCGGTCATGCGCGCTCCGCTCATGCCGTAGGGGTGGCCAATCGAGATTGAGCCGCCGTCGACGTTCAAGCGGTCCTCCGGGATGCCGAGCTGCTCGGCGCTGTAGATCACCTGGACGGCGAATGCCTCGTTCAGCTCCCACAGGCCGATGTCGTCGACCTTCAAGTCGAAGCGCTTCAGCAGCTTGTTGACGGCATCGATCGGGCCAATGCCCATTTCGTCCGGTTCCGTGCCTGCGACTGCCATACCGACGTAGCGACCCATCGGCTTGAGTCCCCGGCGCTCGGCTTCCTTCGCCTCCATCAGGATTGAGGCCGAGCTTCCGTCCGACAGCTGGCTCGCATTCCCCGCGGTGATCGATGTATCCGGTCCGAGTACCGGATTGAGGCCGGACAGCCCCTCCAACGTCGTGTCGGCCCGATTGCCTTCGTCTTTCGAGATGGTCACTTCTCGCTGCGAGACCTCGCCCGTTTCCTTGTTCGCGACGTTCATCGTGGTCGTGACCGGCACGATCTCATCGTCGAAACGCCCGGCTGCTTGCGCAGCCGCGGTGCGCTGCTGGCTCTTCAGCGCATATTCGTCCTGACGTTCGCGGCTCACGCCGTAGCGACGTGCGACCGTCTCGGCGGTCTGGAGCATCGGCATGTAGATGTGCTTGTGCATCGCAATCAGTGACGGGTCGGGCGCGATCCGCATCTCAGGCGTTTGGACCATGCTGATCGAGTCCTGCCCCCCGGCAGCGACCACATCCATCTTGTCGACGATGATCTGCTTGGCCGCGGTCGCAATCGCCATCAGGCCGGATGAGCACTGCCGGTCGATGGTCATCCCCGAGACGGTGACCGGGCAACCAGCCCGAAGCGCAACCTGCCGGCCGATGTTGCCGAACTGCGTACCTTGGGTCAGTACCGCGCCCCACACCACATCATCGATCTCGCCAGCTTCGATCCCGGCGCGTTCGATTGCGGGTTTCAGCGAAAATGCGCCCAGCGTCGGCCCGGGAGTCGCATTGAAGCCGCCCTTGTAGGCGCGGCCGATCGGCGTCCGGGCGGTCGAAACGATGACGGCGTCACGCATTCTTGAACTCCTCAGGTGAAAATCAGGCCGAGCCAGACGGCGGTGAGCGCGGGTTTCTCCTCGCCCTCGATTTCGACCACGACAGTATGGCGCATCAATAGCTGCCCCGGCGCTTTCTCCTCGACCGAGTCAAGGGTGAAGCGACCGCGAATGCGCCTGCCGGAGCGGACGGGAGCCAGGAAGCGAACCCGATCGAGGCCGTAATTGACCGCCATCCTCACGCCCTCGGGAATCAACATCACCTCCGCGCCCATGCGAGAGAGCAGGGAAAGCGTCAGGAAGCCATGCGCGATAGTTCCACCGAATGGGGTTTGCGCAGCCGCAGAGGGCTCGGTGTGGATGAACTGCCGGTCCTCGGTCGCGTCAGCGAAAGCGTCGATCCGTGTCTGGTTGATGGTCAGCCAGGACGAGATGCCGACTTCGCTCCCGACGCGGGCACGGATTTCCTCGAGGCTGGCGGTCGGCACGACTCTTATTTGCAGAGGTGTGAATAGGAGCGCAAGCTGTTGCTAGCGACTGGGGACAGGTGCGTAGGGCATGACCATCGTGCCGTCGGGCGCCGCGGTGAAAGTGGTCTGGGTGGGATAGGCGAACTCCAAGCCGTGCTCGGCGAATGAGCGCAGTACAGCCACGGCGACCGCGGCACGATCTCCAGCGACGCGGTTCTGATCGGTAGAGCTTACATCGAAGATCAGCTCGAAGTTGATGCTGGAAGCGCCGAAGGCGAGGATCGCACAGCGTACGAGTTTGCAACCCTTGCGGCCTTCGACTGCAGCTTTGGCGAGGGAATGGACCTTCTCAAGGTCGTCGGGTGAGGTCTGGTACACCAGGCCGAACGGCAATGAGCAGCGCCTCGTACGACCGCCGGCGAAATTGTGGATCTCGCGCTCGAGGAGCTTGGTGTTGGCCATCACCACAAGCTCGCCGTTGATCGATCGGACGCGGGTGGTCTTGAGGCCGATGCGCTCGACGGTTCCGGTCGTCTGATCGAACTGGATCGTATCGCCGCGCTTGAAGGGCTTGTCGAACAAGATCGATAGCGCCGCAAACAGGTCCGAGAAGATGCCCTGCGCGGCAAGGCCGATGGCAATGCCGCCGATGCCGAGCCCCGCGACCAGCGCAGTGACGTTGACGCCAAGGTTGTCGAGGATGACAATCAGCGCGATCGCGAACAGGGCGACGCTGACCAGCACCCTGATGACCGCCAAGGCATTTCCGACGGCCGTCTCCGACGGGTTTTCACCGGCGTTGCGAGTGATGACTCCAAGCACCAGTTCGCGGGCCCAAATCGCCCCCTGAAGGGCGAACGTAACGATGAAGAGGATGTCGAGCGGTCGCTCTATCCGCTGCGGGACGGCGGCGTAAGTTCCGACGATGTCGAGCGCAGTCGCCACCATGAAGATGATCGTCGTCTTCTGGAGGACTCGGCCAATGACGCCGCGCCAGTGACGGGATTCAGGATCACTCGCGAGCAGCCAGCCACCGGTCCATCGGAGCCCAAGCATGACGAGGATGATGGCCGCGGCCGAACCGAGCGCAATCGGCAGCTCATCCCAATTGGCGGCGAACCAGTCGGCAACCGATTCAAGGCTTTCCCGCCCGGTGCTGATCGCCTGGCTTGCGTGACCTCCAATTACCATGCGGCTGTAATTGCCGCTCTAGTGCAGCCGATCAAGCCGCCCGCCGGTTTTCGGACTTGCCTTTTCGCCTGCGCTTGGAGCCGCTCGCGAGGAACTCGAGCAATCCGACTTCGGCTGTCGATAGGCGGGTCTTGCCTCTCGGCCGGTCCATGCCGTGGAGCGGATCGCGCGGATCCTCCTTCACGGCCTCGAGCAGGGCAGGGTGGACATAGGACTTGCGACTGATCGCAGGTGTATTGCCGAGCGCTTCGGCGACGGGCTCGACCACCGTTTTGACCGTGATCCGCGCATCCTCGGCCTTCTTCAGCATCTGCTCGAGCGCGATCACGCTCGCGCTCCAGGTGCGGAAGTGCTTGGCGGTGAATTCGCCGCCGCTTGCCTGCCTGATGTACTCGTTGACGTCGCCCGAGGTCACCGGCTTCGGCTCTCCGTCGCCGTTGACGTATTGAAACAGCATCTGCCCGGGCAGTTCCTGGCAACGCTTGCAGATGCGTTTGAGATTGGTGTCCGTCACGCTCACCTCATGGACGATGCCGTGCTTGCCGGTGAACTTCATCGACAAAGCGTGTCCTTTGCGGCGGAGGTGGCGGCTTCTCAGCGTAGTTGCGCCGAAGCTCTTGTTGGCCCTGGCATATTGTTCGTTGCCGATCCGGATATGCTCAGTGTCGAGCAGACGCACGACTGCCGCGAGAACGGTCTCGCGGGTGAGCTGACGTCGCTTGAGGTCCTGCTCGACGCGCCGCCGCAAACGCGGCAGCGCCTTCCCGAATTCCAACAGCCCTTCGTATTTCGCGCTCTCCCGCTTCTCGCGAAAAAGGGGATGATAACGGTATTGCTTGCGCCCGCGCGCATCGACTCCAGTGGCCTGGAGATGCCCTTCGGGGTCCGCGCAAAACCAGGCGCTCTCATAAGCGGGCGGCAAGCCGATGGCGTTGAGCCGGTCGATCTCGTCCCGATCGGTCACCCGCTGGCCCTCAGCATCGAAATAGGCCCAGTAGGGGCCGTGCCGCTTGCGGGTGAATCCGGGCTCCGCGTCGCTACTATGCCTCAGCACGCCGCACTGCACTTTCCTCGACTCATTGCGGCGCATAAGCGAGCGGCGCGAGAGCGGGTTCCTGATTGCAGCCTTTAGGAGGTACCCATGCCGTCGATTCCCAACGCCCGAGTACTAATTGTCGCTACAGACGGCTTCGAGGAGTGGGAGCTCTTTGGTCCACGTCAGATCCTTCAGCAGCGGGGGGCCGAGGTGGTGCTTGCGTCACTCAAGACCGACCCTATTCAGGCTACGGTCCACGACGATCCCGGCAAGACGATTCGTCCGGACCTTACCGTCGATCAGGCGAACGCCGACGATTTCGATGCGTTGATCCTGCCGGGCGGCGTTCGCAATCCCGACCATCTGCGAACTCACGAGAATGTGATCGCATTGATCCGGCGCTTCTCTGAGCAGGGCAAGCCGGTCGCTGCGATCTGCCACGGTCCATGGCTGCTGGTCGAAGCGGATTTGGTGCGCGGACGAACTGTCACCAGCTGGCCCTCGATCCGGACCGACCTTCGCAATGCTGGGGGCAATGTCGTCGACCAGGCGGCGGTGATCGACGGGAATATCGTCACCAGCCGCAATCCCGACGACGTCGAGGCTTTCACCAATGCGCTTATCGACCTGATCGAAGAACGGCCTGAGGTCTCGGAAATTCGCCAGCCGAGCGAGCTTCCCGCCTAACGGAGTTGCAACCAATTGCGGCTTATGCCGGCGCCATGCACGCGCCGGGACGGATTTACGTCGAACGTCAGATGGAACTTGCAGCTGCCGCGATATTCGGCGGCGCGGTGGGTTATGCGACATGTGTCGCGGGCGAGGCAGCCTTGGCTTATGGCTGCGCTGCAGGCTTGGTCGCCTTCTTTCTTTGCTTCAAGACATTGAGCGGCTGGCACCTCAAGCCGCATTTCACTGTGGCCTCCTTTGCTCCTCGGATGCTTGAGTTCTCGGAACTGGAGGAATTGCTGCTCACCCCCGCGGATCAGGTGCGCTCTCCTGCTATCAAGAGTGATGAGTTGTTGCTGACCGAATCCGACCGGCTCGGGTCTGTCCCCGGCGCGGAAACGGAACCTCTGATACTTGACGATGTGCTTAGTGAAATCGGTCTCGATTCTCGCGTCGTCCGGCTGTTCGACCGGAAAGCCATGCCGACCCCGGGTGAAATGAAGTCGCGGATCGACGACCATCTACAGCGTCCTTCCGGGCAAGGCCTTCCGGACGCGTCGGAAGCCTTGTCGAATGCGCTGGCCGAACTTCGCCGATCACTTCGCTAATCGGCTGCGACAGTCAGGGCCTCGATCGTGAGGGTAACCGAACCGTCGATCGAACGGCGGGGTTCTGCCGTGACCGCGATGTCCGCCACGATCACTCCGGGAATGCTGAACTCAACGTCTTCCAGCGCATCACACATCCGCTCCACGGCCTGATGTGCGTCGGGCCCGGTCGATCGCAATTGAAGCTGATGACGCTCACCGGTGAACGTCAGTGAGTGCCAGTCGACAGATTTCACATCCGTAAGCAAAATCCTATCGCGTGAGCTGCCCGATCGGGCGACTAGGCAACGAAGGACTGCAGAGGCTGCGGGGGAGATAGGCAGCCGGTTCATTGCGTTGCTTCCTGTAGATAGGCGAGCACCCGTTCTACCGTGGCCGGCCGCGGGTCACGGCCATTGCGCAGGTCGAATACAAACCTTGGATCTCCAACGGCTTCTCGCCCAAAGCGAGTTGGAGCGGTTTGGTGGTGACGGAGGAATTTCTCAATCTCTCGAAGCAAATGCACGGGCTGTGTTCCTGATTGTATTACGCGACTCGGCTGCCCATTACCTCCCAATGCAATTCCTACTTGTCTAGGCACATTCCTATCACTACTAAGGGCGCATTAATGATGAACGACCCCCGATCGGTCCTGGAGCGCCTGTGCGCAGAACGCGGTGAGGATTTCGCCGGCCTGTCCCGCATGCTCGGGCGCAACCCGGCCTACATCCAACAATTCGTGCGGCGCGGCGTCCCCCGGCGGCTTGGTGAAGAGGAGCGGCGCAAGCTCGCCCTTTATTTCGGAATCGCGGAGTCGCTCCTCGGGGGTCCGGCCGGCGAACCTGTTCTTACCGGGTTGGTCAGCGTCAAACGGCATCCGGTCGCCGTCTCGGCTGGACCCGGCGCATTCGTCAGGGAGGAGTTGGGAAAGCCCTACTTCGCCTTCGACGAGCGATGGTTGAAAGCTTTGACGGCAAGCGCGCCTTCGAGCCTGTCGATTGTCCGGGTCGAGGGAGATTCCATGGCGCCCACGCTAAACGCGGGCGACGACATACTGGTGGATCTTGGAGATTCGACCGAGCGGCTACGCGATGGAATCTACGTGCTTCGGATCGACGAAGCCCTGGTGGTGAAGCGGATTGCGCTGAATCCAGTCGGGCGCCGAGTGACGGTTCAGTCGGACAATCCCGCTTACCCGGACTGGCCGGACTGCGGACTCAAGGACATTAAGCCCATCGGGCGAGTCATCTGGTCAGGACGGCGCGTCGTCTAGCGGCGCCGGGCTAGATCGATCAGCCAGGTCGCGATGGCGAGGACGATCCCGATGCCGAGGCCGATCAGTACGCCTTTCAGCGGATTCTTGATCGACAGTCCGTAAAGGAAGCCCAGCAGGATGAACAGCGTGAGGAAGCAGCCGCCGGCGCGGGAAGAACTTGGCATGTCCGGTCCCATGCCAAGCTACCGCCGGATAGCCAAGCCCAACATGGCTAACGCCGCGTTGACGGTCTTTGTCCGCAGTAGCGAAACGGCCGCCGGCTTATGACAACGCCATGGACAGTCCCTTCATCCATGGCCGAGTGGCGCTTGCCGACGCGGCCGAGTTGATCGAGCGTTTCGGCGACGACGCCGGGTTTGAGGCAGCAATCCGCGCTGAGCGGAGCCGCGATGACGGCAATGTCGCGCGATTTTGCCATTGGCGGCATATCGAGCGCGTCATTGCGACGCTCAGCAGCGATGAAGTGATCGGAACGGTTCACTAAGACTAAAGTCGGGGCGAACATACTGGCGCGGTTCAGGAGCGCTGGTTAAGGCTCATCCCTTGATGAGAGGGTGGGGTTCCAGGCTTTGCGCCGCGCGGCTGCTCAGCGCGGCTGCCGCCACGTCGCTTGTCGCCGCCACTGCGCATGCACAATCGGCCCCGCGCACATCCAATCCGCCCCCGCCGCCCGACGCTGCAGATCTCGATCCCAATGCCCCTCTTGCACCTATGCCCGATCTCGGCATTCCCTGGCCGGAACTGAACGCCAAGGACACCGCCCCGGCAGCCGAGCCGACGACGGCCACGACTCCGCGCAGCAAGACAAGCCATGCGATTGCCTCCGGTGTTGGCGATATTCGCTACACGGTTAGCCTCGAAGGGTTGCCGGGCGACGTCGAAGAACTGACGCGGCAGTTTCGGGCCCAATCCGCGCTTGAGGCGGAGCGGAAGGACCCCGCTAACGCTGCCCAGATCGGAAGGCGCGCAGAGGCCGATGCGGACTTGCTCACCCAGCTGCTGCGGTCTCAGGGCTATTATGATGCGAATGTGGAAGCGCGGACCGAAAAGGCAGGCGATGCGCTTCGGGTGATTCTTGTTGCCGATCCCGGGCAGCAATACCGTTTCGCCTCGGTTCAGTTGCCCGGGCTTGACGCAGCGGGACCGGATGCAGCGAAGCTTCGCTCCGCATTCGCGGTGCAGGCCGGCGATCCTGTCATTGCCGCGGACGTGATCGCGGCGGGTCTCGCACTGACGCAGGCGCTCGGCGAGGAGGGGTTCGCCAGCGCGAAGATCGGCGAGCAGCAGGTGGAGGTCAATCACCAGACCCACCTTGCGACATTGAACTTGCCGGTCGATCCCGGTCCCGTCGCTCGCTTTGGAGCGATCCGGGTAAGCGGGCGTCCCCCATTCAGTGCTCACCACGTTGGCGTGATCGCCCGCTTCAGGAGGGGCGATCCGTTCCGGCGCTCGGAGATCGACGATCTACGGCGAGCACTTATCGCGACGACGCTTGTCGCAGCCGCCGACATCCGGCTCATTCCCGTCCAAGGCGGCCGGGTCGTTGACGTGGATGTGCATCTAGAGCCCGCGCCGTCCCACACCATCGCCGGCGAACTCGGCTACGGGACCGGTCAGGGTGCCCGGGTTCAGGCGACCTGGACCGACCGCAACTTCCTCAATCCGGAAGGCGCACTGACGCTGAGCGCGATCGCGGGTACGACCGAGCAGCTGCTGGGCGCCGAGTTTCGCCGATCCAATTTCGGCCTGCGCGATCAGACCCTCGATCTGCAGGTCTCGGTCTCGCATCAGGTCTACGCTGCCTATCGCGCGAAGACGGTGCTGCTCGGCGCCAACATCGAACGGCAGAGCAACTTCATCTGGCAAAAGCCCTGGACCTGGTCCTACGGCGGTCAATGGCTGGCGACACGTGAACGGGGTGTGTTCGACAGCAGCGGGATCAAGGATACGCGTGGATTTTTGATCGCCGCATTGCCCCTGAGTGTGGGTTACGACGGCAGCGACAATCTCCTGGACCCGACACGTGGATTCCGGCTCAGTGGCCGTGTCAGTCCTGAAATCTCGTTCCACGGCGGCAAGTTCACCTATGCACGCGCCCAGATTGACGCGAGTGCCTACCATCCTGTCTCCGACACCGTCGTAATCGCCGGGCGGCTGCGCTTCGGGACTATCGTCGGCGCAAGCTCCTTTGACCTCGCCCCGTCGCGCCGCTTCTATTCTGGCGGCGGCGGTTCGGTCCGCGGCTATGGGTACCAGCAACTCGGACCGAAGGACGTCGACGGCGATCCCATCGGCGGGCGTGGTCTGGCGGAATTCGCGCTCGAGAGCCGCATTCGGTTGAAGTCCTTCGGTGGAAATTTCGGAGTGGTGCCCTTCTTCGATGGCGGCTCGCTGACAACCAAGGCGATGCCGGACTTGAGCTCCTTCCGCTTCGCGGCGGGCATCGGCGTCCGCTATTATTCGAGCTTCGGCCCGATCCGCGTCGATTTCGGCGTTCCGCTGAATCGTCAGAAGGGTGATGGACCGTTCGCCGTGACCGTCTCGCTGGGCCAAGCCTTCTGATGGCGGAAGTCACTGTCCACACTCCCCCCGCTGAGCAGGCACCCAAGCCGCGCCGGGATTGGGCGAGACGGCTGCTCAATGAGCTGTTTGCCCTGTTCATTGGCCTGCTGATCGTTTTCGCGGCGTTGCTGGTCCTGCTCGATAGCGCGCCTGGACACCGTTTCATCATCGATCAGCTAAGCCGCTTCGAAACGGCCTCCGGGCTTCGCATCCGGATCGGGCGAATCGACGGTTCGATCTTCGGCAAGTCCCAGCTCCGTAACGTCACTGTGTCCGATAGCCGTGGGGTGTTCCTTACATCGCCCAACATCATGCTGGACTGGACGCCGGCCACGTGGCTCGACAACAAGCTCTATCTCGACAGCCTGACAGCGCAGCGGGTGACGCTCATCCGCCTTCCGAGGCTCAAGCCGAGCGCGAAAAAGGGGGCGATTCTCCCCGGCTTCGACATCCATGTTGGCGAACTCCGCATCGATCGGCTCGATATCGGGCCGGAGGTCAGCGGCCGGATGCGAAGCGGCAGCGTTCACGGCAAAGCCGACGTCCGGTCGGGTCGAGCACTCGTCGAACTCGCAGCCGCGGTGAACAATGGCGGGGACCGCATTGCTTTCCATCTCGACGCCGAGCCCGACAGGAACAAGTTCGACGTCTTTACTAAAGTGATCTCTCCCGCCGATGGATTGGTACCCGCGCTGGTCGGAACCCGACGGTCGATCGATCTGACGATTGGCGGGAAGGGGAGTTGGACTCGCTGGCGCGGTGCAGCGGCGCTTGATCTTTCCGGCAAGCCGACTGCGCGCCTGGCACTCGGCGTCGATAGCGGGAGGTATCGGCTGCAGGGTCAATGGTCTCCCGCCCAGTTCCTGACCGGCAAGCTTGAACGTCTGACCGAGCGCGTTGTTACGATCCACGGCGACGCGACTCTCAAGGACAGGTTGCTCGACGGCCAACTAACTGCCTCCACCGGGGAGTTGCGGGCGGTCGCGAAGGGAGGAATCGACCTCGCCCACAACAGCTACCGTGGGATGCGCCTTGGCATCGACCTACTGAAGCCATCGGCGCTGTTCCCGAACATGACGGGCAAGAACGTTCGAATGGTCTGGACGCTCGAAGGACCGTTCGCGACTGCCGCTTATTCCTATCGGCTGTCGTCCGACTTCGTGCAGTTCGACAGCACTGGCTTCACGGGCCTGCAGGCGGAAGGCGCGGGCCGCATGACACCCTGGCCGATGCGAGTCCCCATCCGACTTGCAGCCCGAGCGATTACCGGAATTGGCGACCTTGCTGGGGCGATGCTGGCAAATCCACAGATCGAAGGCTGGCTGAGCATTACGCCGAAGATGGTGCAGGGCCAGGATCTGAGGCTCAACAGCGCCAGGTGGAACGGCAAGCTGTCGCTCCTGATCGATCTCGTCACAGGCCGTTTCGACGTCTCGCTGTCGGGAACGATGCAGCGCTATCTCATCCCCGGCATCGGTGTCGTCGACGTGATGACCGACCTCAAGGTTCAACCCGGACCCAACGGACATGGCTCCCGCGTCGTCGGGACGGCAAAGGCCTGGGTCCGGCGGCTCGACAACAGCTTCTTCGCGAGCCTGACTGGGGGCCTGCCATCGCTCAGCACGAACCTCGAGCGTGGGAGCGACGGTGTCGTCCGCTTCACTAACCTTCAGCTTTATTCTCCCAAGCTCCGGCTCGCGGGCGCCGGCATGCGCCTCAAAGATGGCACCTTCCATATCAACGCGGCGGGCCGGCAGGCGAAATACGGTCCGCTGAAGCTCGTACTCGACGGTCATATCGAGCGGCCGAAGCTGGACATTTTGCTAGATCATCCGAACGACGCCCTGGGCCTCGCAGCAGTGCATCTGGGGCTCGATCCGATCGCCGCCGGTTACAATTACAAAGCGAGCGGGGATTCGAAGATCGGCCCCTTCACGAGCACCGGCCAGATCCTGCTACCCCACGATGCACCGACCGTCATTGCGATCGCTGCGTTGGACGCCAACGGCGCTCATGCGAGCGGCGAACTCAAGTCCATGCCCGGCGGTTTTCTCGGTAGATTGACGCTGGCGAATGGAACGCTCGGTGGGACTCTCGATTTTGCGCCGGCTGGTCAGGACCAGAGGATCGACGCCCATCTCACCGCCGCGAATGCAAACTTCCCGGGCGCGTTCTCGGTGCGCAATGGCCGTGCCGACGGCACGATCATCCTCGCCGACGACCGCACTGCTCTGGAGGGGACGATCGACGCTCGTGGATTGTCGGCCGGTGCAGTGGTGCTGGCGAGGCTCACAGCGAACGCCCATCTTGTGAATGGCAGCGGACAGGTACGCGCGGCGTTCGCGGGAAGGCGAGGGGCGGCGTTCTCATTCTCCACACTCGCCGACGTTGCCCCAGATCGGATCCAGCTCACTGGCAATGGGCGGGTCGAGAACCAGCAGCTGACCCTGAATCAGCCGGCGGTGCTGACGCGCTCGGGCGACGGTTGGGCGCTTGCGCCGACAAGCGTGACCATCGCGGGCGGCAACGCCACGGTGTCCGGGCGAAGCGGATCGGTTCCCGAGGTGCACGCGCAACTCGGCAACATGCCGCTGCAGGTCCTGGACCTGTTCTGGCCCTCCCTCGATCTCTCCGGCACCGCAACCGGCCGCGTTGATTATGCCTGGAAGAGCAACCGCTCCGGCCAGCTACAGCTGAAGGTCCATGGGCTCAGCCGCGCCGGACTGGTGCTTGCTTCCAAGCCGATCGACGTGGCCGTCGCCGCAATCGTGAACGGCAATCAGGCCGCAATGCGCGCGGTCGCCGCCAGCGATGGGGCCATCGTCGGCCGTGCTCAGGCCAAGTTCGCGCCGCTCGGCAATGGCTCGCTGACGACCGAGTTGCTCAACGCGCCTCTCTTCGCGCAGGTGCGCTATTCCGGGCCTGCAGATACGCTTTGGCGGCTGACGGGAAGCGAGGTCATCGACATGTCTGGCCCGCTCGCCGTTGGCGCCGACATTGGTGGCCGGCTGGCAGACCCGCAGATCCGCGGCTCCTTGAGAACTCAGGACGCGAGGCTGGAGAGCCAGGTGACCGGCATGGTCATCGACCATGTCGCGGCACAAGCGCACTTCACGGGACCCCAGCTCGTCTTCACCCAGATCGCCGGCCAGACCGCGGGCGGTGGCAGCATCTCGGGGAACGGGAACATCACTTTCTCTGGCGGAAAGACGCTGATGAACCTCAGCTTCAATGCGAGCCAGGCACTGCTGCTCAACCGCGACGATGTCGCTGCCCGAGTCACCGGCCCATTGCAGCTCAAGTCCGACGCCAGCGGCGGTTCCATCTCGGGCGACCTCCGGCTCAACAAGGGCCGCTTCCAGCTTGGTCACGCCAGCGCCGCGGCGGCCGTCCCCCAGCTCAATGTTCGTGAAACCGGCCTCGATCAGGATGACGTGATCGAGCCGAGTGCACTTCATCCATGGAAGCTCAACGTGAAGCTCGCCGGGAGCAATCTCCAGGTCATAGGCCTTGGCATCAACAGTCAATGGACCACCAACCTGCAGATCGGCGGCGAGGCGGACTCGCCGCGCTTTACGGGGCGGGCCGATCTCGTCCAGGGCAATTACGACTTCGCCGGGCGCATCTTCCGTCTCGACCGGGGCGTGATCCGTTTCCTCGGCGAGAGCCCGCCCAATCCGCAACTCGACATCCATGCCCAGGCGGATGTGCAGGGGCTCAGCGCCACGGTCACGGTGGCTGGTAGCGGCCTCAAGCCCGAGATTACCTTCGCAAGCGTTCCCGCAATGCCTCAGGATGAATTGCTGAGCCGGATCCTGTTCGGCACATCAATCACCAACCTTTCGGCGCCGGAGGCCCTTCAATTGGCCTCGGCGGTGGCCGCTCTTCAGTCCGGCTCTGGCAGCCTCGATCCAATCAATGCCCTGCGCAAAGCCATAGGTCTCGATCGGCTCCGCATCGTCCCTGCCGACGTCACGACCGGTCAGAAGACCGCAATCGCCGCCGGCAAATACATTACCCGGCGCCTGTTCGTGGAAGTGGTCACCGACGGGCAGGGCTATTCCGCGACACAGGTCGAATACCAAATGACCCGCTGGCTCTCGCTGCTCTCGACCGTCTCGACCATTGGTCGATCGAGCGCCAGCGTTCGCGTCAGCAAGGACTATTAGGACCTAAGTTCGTCCGTTAAGGCGCTGGGAAACCACCGCAAAGGAGTGTTGAGTGCTTGCCGGCGACGAAGCGGCCGTTGACCAACTGATCGCCCGGGAGCCGGGCAATATCGCAGCCTTGATCCGCAAGGCGGATATTCGCGCGAGCGCCGGCGACGAACGTGTCGCGACCGCCTTCTACAAGGCGGCGCTGAGGGCAGCGTCGCAGGGCTATCCCGGTTCGCTTCGCGCGGATTTGTCCCGAGCCGAGGCCGCCTGCCAGCGTGCCACCAACCGGTTCGTCGACTATCTCGAAAGCAGGCTCGAAAGCGCGGGCTTTGGCCCGAACCGCCGCCCCCCGCGATTCCAGGAGTCCATCGATATCCTGATGGGCCGCCGCGCCGCTCACATGACGTTGCAGCAGCCTCGCACCTATTATTACCCGGGCCTCCCGCAACGCCGATACTATGAGCGCGAGGAGTTCGCATGGGCGCCGGAGCTGGAGGCGCAGACCGACGCGATCCGCGCTGAAATGCTTGCGCTCGTGGACGACGAGACGCGGTTCAAACCCTATCTCTACAGCGATCCGTCGAAGCCGCCTCGGCCGGATCAGGGCATGATCGACAATCCCGACTGGAGCACGATGATGCTGTGGGAAGACGGCGCTCCCGTTGCCCGCAATGCCGAGCATTGTCCGCGCACCATGCAGGCGATGGACAAGCTCGACCTCGTCAACATGCCGAAGCGCGCGCCTTGCGTCATGTTCTCCAAGCTAAAGGCCGGAGCACATATCCCGCCGCACACCGGCCTCCTGAACGTCCGCCTGGTCTGTCACCTTGCGCTCGTCATTCCCGAAGGGTGTAGGTTCCGCGTCGGGGGCGAAGACCGTCAGTGGCACGAAGGCCAGTTGCTCATATTCGACGATTCCGTCGAACACGAAGCAATCAGCAAGGCCACGCAGGATCGTGTAGTCCTCATCTTCGAAATCTGGCGACCGGAGCTCACGTCGGACGAGCGCCTGGCGGTCACGACGATCTTCGACGCAATCGCATCCTACAGTGGCTAGACAGCAGGCAGTCGACCTAGACTGAAAGCTTGGGATCGCCTTCGAGCACTCGCTGCGCAAGCTTGGGTGCAGTGCCCGGTTGCCACATCTTTGCCTTGTGCGACACGCGATAGCGGAGCGGTCCGCCGTCGGGCGTCGTTGCCCGCGCAATGGGGCGGACGATGCAGACGAACTCGGTGTCGATCGCGTCCGGGCCGGCGCTCACCACCGCGTAGCCGTGGCCGGCCATGTCGACGAACTCGAGGTGTGGCGCGACGTCAGGATTGGTGAGCGCTCGTGCCTTCGCGATATCGCCGCTCCCCGCATATTCGAGTGCGCTTCGGACGCCGCGCTTGATCGTCAGGTTGATCGTGTGTTCGGGCTCCTCTCCGGGCGTCTTCCTGACGAACAACGCCTGCATTGGCGAGGGCTTCGAAAATTCCATCGCCTCTCCCAACCCGGGAGCCGAGATGGACCCGGTGATGAAGCTGATCCCGACGGGATTGAACCGTTCGGGCGGCAATCGAGGCGCGGCATAACCCGCCCAGAAGCTGTGGCGGTCGCCCGACACGACGACGAAACCCGAAACCTTTTGGTCGCGGACCGTGTCATAGATTTCAGCTCGCTCGGCGAAGGCGCCGCTGAAATCCCCGCCGCCGAAGGTGCCGAAGCCCTTGCCCGGCCACGGCGCCTTGACCAGGCTCGCGGGGATGTTCTGAGCGTCGGTCCGCATGTCGAGCGTGCCGTTGGTCGCGCCCCAGATTTTCCAGGTCGCGGTCGATCGGGTGAGCCGATCCTTGAGCCATGCTTTCTGGTCCCGGCCGAGCACGGTATAGGCAGGCTCGTCCTTCCGGAAATTAGGGATCGTCTTGTCGCCAATGGCGATCGTCACTGGAGGCTTTCCGCCCGCGTAATCCTTGCCGCCGTCGACGATTTCCATCCACTCTTGCGGAAGGACCGGATATTCGCCGGAATCGAGCGCCGTCGCTTCCGGGCGGTCGGTCGGGTCGGCCATCTTGTAGCTGTGGAAATCGGTCAGGATCAGGTCGACGTGCTTGCCATACCGGAGCGCGCGATAACCGGTCATGCTGCCGACCGCCGTCCGGTTGTTGGCCTCGGTACCAAAGCCCTGATCGTCGAAGGTAGTGATCGGCGCTTTCTGCACAGTGGGCGGATCGAACTGCTCGAGCCCGGGGCCCGAGGACTTGCGGACGCGCGACGGGATATATTCCCACCACGCCTGGTTGGCGGCGACGCGGAGCGGCTGGGCAGGCTCGACGCCGCTGCCCGGGTATTTGATGAAACTTTGCCAGCCCATCCATGAGAATTCGTGATTGTCGCCGATGCACACGAAGGGGAAATAAGCGCGGGCGTCCTGAACGTCCGGATCATCAATATGCGCGCGATAAACGTGGCGGTATCCGGCAAGGTTGGTCGGCACGTGAAAGTTCAGGACCTTGCGCGCATCGGGGATGCGGCCGAGATCGTAGACGGTGCGCGCATATCGATGCGGCACCTCGTCCGGATACTCGACAACCTCGTAGATAAAGTCGCCAAGGTGCAGCACGAAGCCCAGGCGCTGATCCTCCGCTGCGCGGCGATCCTCCCAGATCATCCTGCGATAAGCGTTCTGGGCGCCTTCGTTGACGCTTTGACACGAGACGAACGAGAATTTCACCGGGCGTTGGTCGTCGGGAAGTGGGGCCGTGATGGTCCGGCCCACGCGGCTTCCGTTGCCATCCTTATCGGTAAATCTGTACCAATAGACGCTCCGGGGTCGCAGTCCGCCGACAAGCACCCGGCAGGTCCAATCGGACTCAGCCACGATCGGCGCGGACACGCTCGCGACCACGCGCCGGAAGTCGGGATCGAGCGAAACTTCGGCGGTGAGGTGTTGAGCAGCGGTGCCTTCGAACGGCCTTCGCGTCCACAAGATGACGCTGTGGGGATCGGGGTCGCCTGACGCCACACCCTGTGGGAAGAGGTCGCGCCGCTCCGTATAATTCACCTTGGAACGAGCGGAGACCTTCTGGCTCCAGACGACGGTTGCTCCGAGCGCCGTCGCGGTTGAAAGGAATTCTCTGCGGTCGAGCTTCATCAGGATTTCCCCCTCCTGCTCCTCCTAGGCTTATCGACCGACGGATCGCGAACAGATCGGCGCACGACCGGCCCAGTGCGACCAACGTACTGAGTCCCAAGGCGCGGCAATGCAGTTGCGCGGCGGAATTGCCGCGCTACGCTTGGTTGATAGGGGAGGCTGGCATGAAGAACTGGAATTTCCGCAAGGCGGTCGTCGCGCGGGAGGACATGCCGGAAGAACATCGGCTGAAGCGCTCCCTTTCGTGGCCGCACCTTGTTGCGCTCGGCGTGGGGGCGATTGTTGGAACCGGCATCCTGACGCTGATCGGGGTGGGGGCGGGCAAAGCCGGGCCAGCGGTCGTCCTGTCCTTCGCCATCGCCGGCGTCATCTGCGCCTGTGCAGCGCTCGCCTATGCGGAGGTCGCGACGATGATCCCCGCCTCGGGCTCGGCCTATACCTATTCCTATGTAGTCTTCGGTGAGCTGATCGCGTGGATGATCGGCGTCGCGCTGATCCTTGAATATACGTTGGTCGTGAGCGCGGTTGCCGTCGGCTGGTCCGGCTATGCAACGGGCTTCCTGAAGTCGATCGGGCTCGGATTGCCCGACGCCTTGATCCAGGGGCCGGAACTCGGCGGCGTCATCAACTTGCCAGCGATCTTCATCATCTGGGTCGTCGCGGCGTTGCTGATCGCGGGAACACGCGAAAGCGCGACGCTCAACGCCATTCTGGTGGCCATCAAGATGCTGGCCCTGGGGCTGTTCATCGTGGTGGCGCTTCCGGCATTCAATCCCGAACATTTTCATCCGTTCATGCCGAACGGGTTCCCAAAAACTGGCGCCTCAGGAAGCGAGGTCGGGGTGATGGCCGCTGCGGCGATCATCTTCTTCGCTTTCTACGGCTTCGACGCGATCGCCACCGCCGCCGAGGAAGCCAAGAACCCGACGCGGGATCTGGCGATCGGCATCGTCGGCTCAATGGCGGTCTGCGTGGTGATCTACATGGCAGTCGCCGCGGTCTCGATCGGCGCGGTCGTTTACACAGGATTTTCGAACAGCGCCGAGCCGCTCGCGCTCATCCTGAGGGAGATCGGCAAGCCGTGGGCAGCGCGCATTCTGGGCGCGTCAGCCGTGATTGCGCTCCCAACCGTCATCCTGGCCTTCTTTTTCGGTCAGAGCCGGATCTTCTTCACGGTCGCCCGCGACGGATTGCTTCCGCCAAGCCTCGCACGGGTGTCGCAGCGCGGGTCGCCGGTTCGGATCACCATCTTCACTGCCATCGTCACGTCGGTTTTCGCCGGCCTAATCCCGCTCGCAAGCATCGCCGCGCTGGCAAATGCGGGAACCCTGGCCGCATTCGTCGCCGTCTGCGCTGCGATGCTGGTGCTCAGGCGTCGCGAACCGGATGCCGATCGCAAGTTCAGGGCGCCCTTGCCGTGGGTCGTTGGCCTGGGCGGCATCCTCGGCTGCCTGTATCTCTTCTATAGCCTACCGAGCCGCACGCAGATTTTCTTCTTCGCGGCGCAGGTCATCGGTCTGGTGCTCTATGCGATCTACGGCAGCAGCGCCGCCGAGCGGGCGCGCGCCGCGCGTGCCTGACGCTGCCGCCGGCGAGAGCCGCCGCTCGCCGATCGCCTTGTTCGTTGCCGTCCTGGTGATCCCGGCAGTACTCGGCAGCTCCAAGACGATCTTCAATGACGGCGACGTCAGCTGGCATATCGCGACCGGGCGCTGGATCCTCCAGCACGGCCGAATCCCGACGACCGACCCCTTCTCCTTCACCTGGGCCGGGAAGCCGTGGGTGCCGATCGAATGGTTGTCCGAAGTATTTTATGCTTCGGCCTATCGGTTGGCAGGATATGGCGGTGTGGCGGCGCTGGTGACGGCGGCGCTGATGGCGCTCCACGCCATCGTCTACCTGAACGCCAGCCGCCGGGTACGAACGGCGCTCCTGCCCATCGTCCTTATGGATTTCGTGTTGGTCCCGATGCTTCTGGCGCGACCACACCTCCTGACCTGGCCGCTGCTCGCATTCTGGACATGGCTGATGCTTCGAGCGCGGGATCGGGATCGGGCGCCGCCGCTGTTCGCCGCGCTGCTCATGGCGTTGTGGGCCAACATGCACGGCGGATACGTCTTCGGTCTTGGCATCGCCGCCGCCTTTGGGTTCGAGGCCCTGGTTGGCTCGGAAGACAAAGCGCGGGCCCTCAGCCAATGGCTGATCTTCGGTATCGCCTGCGCGGCAGCGGTGTTCATCAACGGCAATGGCGTGGAAGGCGTGTTCCACCCGTTCCGATTCACCCAGCTGCAGATGCTTCCGCTGATCGATGAATGGAAGCCGTCGAGCCCGGCGCGAACACCATTCTTCTTCGGCGCGCTCGCGATTACGCTCGCCCTGATTGTCTGGAAGCGGCCGCGATTGAGTTGGGTCCGCTGGCTGCTGCTTGCCGGACTGCTCGGGCTGGCGCTGTTCCAGGCGAGGCATCAGGCGATGCTGGCGATCGTCGCCGCTGTGGTACTTCCGCAAGGATTCGCGAAAGCTGAGGCGCTTGGAACCCGGGATGACGCTCGGCTCCGCTGGCTACTGGCGGCCGGAGCAGCACTTCTGGTGCTGGTGCGCGCTTTCATGCCGCTGACACCGCCGGAGAATCAGGCGAATCCGTGGAAGTTGATCGCCGCCGTACCGCCGCAGCTGCGTTCGCAGGCCGTCCTCAACGGCTATTCGATGGGCGGTCCACTGATCCTGTCCGGCATTCGCCCCTACATCGACGGTCGAGGCGACATGTATGGCGACGCTCACGTGCTGGGTTTCCTCGCCATCTCCCATGGCGACGCGAAGGCCTTCGACCAGGCCGTTCAGCGTTGGAATATCCGGTGGGCAATCATTCCCAACGAGAGCAACCGGCTGATTGCATTGCTGGATCGATCGCCGGATTGGCGGAAGATTGCGAGCGACAGGGTCGGCGCCGTCTACGTCCGGTCGGGAGTTAGTGGCGAAGAAAGCCTTCGAGCTCGCGCTGAAGCTGCTTGAGACCCATCCGATTCCAGCGCGGATCCCAAGGTGAATCCTCGTTCACCGATTTTTTGATGTGACTTGGGACCGACCATGTCGCCGGAGTGACATTCGGCCTGACCTGGGCGAGTTGGTCCATGTCGAAGTCGGACCAGAAATGAAGACCGACCTGATCGCCCACCGCCCATACGACGGTTGCCGATAGCGTTAGCTCCCCCACTTGAAGCATGGGCTCGGCGCCGACCCTCACCGGGGTTTCCGTCTCGATCATCGCGCCGGTGCTTGAAATGTTGCGGATGCGGACCCGGCTTGTGTCGTAATCGTAGTGCAGATCGGCACTCCAGATCAGTGGGTGGCGTGCTGCGGCGCGATGGTTCTCGGCATCCTCCGGATAGTCTGGCGAGGGGCCGAGGTCGGCGTCGTCCCAATCCCTGAACTCGAGATCCGGAAAGCTGCGGCTGATTACTTCGCGAAGGACGCTGACCATCTTGTCGGGCTTGCATTCGAGCCGGGTTTCATGAGCGAATTCCAGTCCCACTCGGCCGTTGCGGATCCAGCGGACTGCGCATTCGACAGTGCCGTGTTCGCCAAGGTGAAGGTCGACGCGTTCCCAGATTTTCGGCTCGAACGCCCCGGAGATCATGGCTCCGCCGCCGGAGAGGTTGAGCAGCTCAACCTCAACCTTGCGACGCTTGTAGGTGACCTGAGCTTTCTCGCCGCTAAGGCGGTGACGGTCGCCGCCGCGACTGTTGCTTTGCCGGCGCGTCTCGCGCGGAACGACGACGCTATCCAGCGACCTGGGCTTGGCGCCTTTCGGTCGCTTGGCCTTCAGCAGGGGCTCGTCGGCGAGGCTGGTGCCTCCGAAGATCTTGGCCCGAATGTTCATCAAGCACTCCGTTACGCGCGGCAAAAGCCATTAACCCGCGCGTGGTTACGGAATCGTGCACTCTATATGATGGGGCGGTTTCCGGATGCCGATGGAGAGAAAGGGAAGGTGGGAGGGTTCCCTCCACCGGCGTTCCGGAACGCGCAGTTTAGCGCCTTTTTTCGTTGAATCAAAGCGGGTCCAACTGAGCCCTACCGACTGCCCCTCGACGGCTTGCGGAACTTGAGCGCGAACTGGCTGGTATGGAAGCGGATCCTTGGATCGAACACCGGGATGTTGAGCGGGTCCCTGGGATTGCGAAGCAGATTGCTCTCCTCAACCAGACGAAAGCCCGCGGCCGCTGCCTGTCGGATCACTATGGCCCGATCGATGCGGTGCATTGTCTCGGTATCCTGCAGCCCGCGACCCGGCGCGGTAGCGTGATCGATCACGATGAACAGGCCACCGGGCTTCAGCGCCTTGTACGCTGAATTCATCAGCAGCTGTGACCCCGGCTTGCCCATGAACTTGTCGTTGTAGTCATGATAATTGTCGGAGGTCCAAATCACGTCGAGCGGCTCGGGCGCAGTTAGCACATCCGACGGTTCGACGATGGTCGTCACGTTCGGATAGATTTTGGCGAGATTGCGGAGCTGCTGGACGTTGCCGCTGGCCTCCCTCGCGTACGCCTGGGGCCACATTGCATAAACGCGGCCGCGGGGACCGACCATCTTGCTGAAGATCCGGGTCCAGTAGCCGTCGCCGGGAATGAGATCGAGCACCCGCTGTCCAGGCTGCAAGTCGGCTAGGCCGACAAGTTCGGGGTGCCTGCGCGCGTCGCTGGCGCGAAATGAGGCGCGGCCGGGGTCGGCAATGGCATTCGCCAATCTCGAAGCTGGAGCCGCTGCGCTCAGCGCCAGCGCTGCACAGGCTAGAGTCATCATGTTCCGTCGCATCATCGGCCCACCTCCGGGGCAGCCCGATGACACGGGAACCATGGTTTGAAGAACGGCTATTCGACGAAGGCGCTGGGCCTCTACGACGAATAGTACATGTCGAACTCGACCGGGCTCGGCGTCGTCTCCCAACGCATTACCTCTTCCCACTTGAGGTCGATGTAGCTGTCGATCTGGTCGTCGCTGAACACGTCTCCGCGAGTGAGGAAGGCGCGGTCGTTCTGGAGGCTGACCAGTGCTTCGCGCAGTGAGCCGCATACCGTGGGCACGTTGACCAGTTCCTGCGGGGGCAGGTCGTACAGGTTCTTGTCCATCGGATCGCCGGGGTGGATTCGGTTCTGGATACCGTCGAGGCCAGCCATCATGATCGCTGCATAAGCGAGGTAGGGGTTGGCCATTGCGTCGGGGAAGCGGAACTCGACCCGTTTCGCTTTCTCGCCCGCCCCGTAGGGAATGCGGCACGATGCCGAGCGGTTGCGGCTGGAATAAGCGAGCAGCACCGGCGCTTCGAACCCGGGAACCAGGCGCTTGTAGCTATTGGTCGAGGGGTTGGTGAATGCGTTGAGCGCGCGCGCATGCTTGATGACGCCGCCGATGAAATAGAGCGCCGTCTCGCTGAGTCCGGCATAACCATTGCCGGCGAACAGTGGCTTGCCGCCTTTCCAGATCGACATGTGGGTATGCATGCCGCTGCCATTATCCTTGGCGATCGGCTTGGGCATGAAGGTCGCTGTCTTGCCGTAGGCGTGGGCTACCATGTGCACCACATATTTGTAGACCTGCATGCGGTCGGCAGTCTCGACGAGGCCGCCGTAGGTCAGGCCAAGCTCATGCTGCGAAGCGGCGACCTCGTGGTGGTGCTTGTCCATCGGCAGCCCCATCTCGAGCATGGTCGAGACCATCTCGCCGCGGATGTCCATCGCGCTGTCGACCGGAGCAACGGGGAAGTAGCCGCCCTTGGCGCGCGGACGATGTGCCTGGTTGCCGCCTTCATATTCACGCATCGTGTTCGTCGGCAGCTCGATGTCGTCGATGCGGTAGCCACTCGCGTTGTAATTGTCCTCGAAGCGGACGTCGTCGAACATGAAGAACTCGGCTTCGGGGCCGACGAACAGCGTGTCGCCGATGCCGGTCTGCTTGAGGTAGGCCTCCGCCCGGGTCGCGGTGGAGCGCGGGTCGCGACCATATAGTTCGCCGGTCGATGGCTCGACGACATTGCAAAACAGGACAAGCATCGGGGTGGCGCTGAACGGGTCGACATAAACGGCGTCGAGGTCCGGCTTCAGGATCATGTCGGACTCGTTGATCGCCTTCCAGCCGGCGATCGAGCTGCCGTCGAACATGAAGCCGTCGGTCAGCATGTCCTCATCGATCACGCCGGACGCCATGGTCAGATGCTGCCACTTGCCCTTGGGATCCGTAAATCGAAGGTCGATCCAGTCGATCTCTTCATCCTTAATGCGCGACAGGATGGTGTCTGCGTTGTTGGCCATGTGCTCGTTCCCGCTCTCTAGTTCGTCGTTGCCGGCTCGGTTCAACGACCCATGAACTCCAGTTTGTTGCCGGAGCGAGAGAGGCGCGATTCGAGCTTGTCGCCCACAGATTCCGGAGCGCGGGCCGGAAGTCAGCGGCCCAGCGAATATTTCACCGGTGAGCGTTCGGTTGTGCGCCCGCCTGAAAGGTCTAGGTTCGAGGGGTTACCGGGGCTGGGGAGCCGACCATGCTGATTGCCTTGCTGCTGCCGCTTGCGCTCGCCGTTTCGTTGTTCGGTTTCATTCTCGTTCGCTCTGCCATTCAAAGCCGCGCGTTGCCGACGCTTGAGGCGTTGATCGTGGGCGTCGTGGTCAATTTTTTCGATGCGCTAGGCATCGGTTCGTTCGCTCCGACAGCGGCGTGGCTGAAGTTCCGCCGGCTGGTGCCCGACGCCTTGATCCCGCAAACGATGCTCGTCGGGCTGACTCCGCCGTCGATTGTCGAGGCTATTATCTTCCTCTTGCTGCTCGGCGGGTTGGTCGACGCTCCGCTCCTGGTCGGTTGCGTCCTTGCGCTCTTGCTGGGGGGGCTGATCGGGGTACCGCTCGTGACCCGCGCCCGCGTATGGGTGGTCCAGTTGGTCGTTGCCATTGCCTTGCTGATCGCCGCGATTGCATATGCCATGACCAATCTTCAGCTGTTTCCGGGCGGCGGTACCGCAAGTAGCTTGCCGCTCACGATGATGCTGATCGCGATCGCTGCGAACTTCCTCTTCGGCGTGCTCGTGAACTTCGGCGTGGGCAATTTCGCCCCGAGCCTGGTGATGTTCGGGCTGATGGGGCTCGATCCCCGCTACGCATTCCCGATCATGGCGGGGGGCGCTGCAATGATGGGGTCGGCGGCGAGCACCCGGCACCTGCAAATCGGCAAGATCGACCTTCGAATCGTTCTTGGCCTTGCGATCGGTGGCATTCCCGCAGTCATCGTAGCTGCGCTGATCGTCAAATCCATGCCGATCAATCCGCTGCGCTGGCTGGTTTGCGTAGTCGTCCTCTATGCCGCTGCAGTAATGTTCCGAGCCTCGCTGCTTGGCAGGCGCGATCATGGCGCCGAGCCCGCCACCGCCGCGGTCGTTGCGGAAGGTTCGTAACGGAACCGTTCCCGCTTCTTCTCATTATTGCCGTTCGAGTGGGAATGAGAGGAGAGTAAGTATGCGTTCAGTCCTGCTGTGGGCAATCGGTGTGCCCATCCCGCTCATCCTGTTGCTAGCGGTCTGCACCCATCATTTCTGACGGTTGAGGATCAGCGGCTACAGCCCCTTGTCGCTCCCCAAAGCGCTCGCTATCAGACCCGCCAATCGCCTCGGCCGCCAGCCGGAGCGAGCTTCCGCCAGGGTGCCGTCCAGGCACTTGAAGCAAGCAAGCGTCACAAAGGGGTATGATGGCCACCAAGGCACAATCGGCTGAGGGCAACGCAACCGCAGATTCGTCCGGCGGCGACGACGGCGTACGCCGTCGCGACTTCCTCAATGTCGCGGCAGTCAGCTTCGCGGGCGTGGGCGGCGTCGCCGCGCTGGCGCCGTTGCTGGTCCAGATGTCACCGTCGGCGGACGTGTTGGCGCTGGCGACGACCGAGGTCGACATTTCGAAGATTCAGCCGGGGCAGGGCATCAAGGCGCAGTGGCGCAAGCAGCCCGTATTCATCCGTAACCTGACCCCCAAGGAGATCCAGGAAGCTAACGCGGTCAAATTGTCGGACCTTCGCGATCCGCAGACGCTGGCCGAGCGGACCAAGCCCGGGAAGACCAACTGGCTGATCACGCTCGGCGTGTGCACCCATCTCGGCTGCGTGCCGCTCGGCATTGCGGAAGGCGAGAACCGGGGACCTTACGGCGGCTATTTCTGCCCGTGCCACGGCTCAATGTACGATACCGCCGCGCGTATCCGGCAGGGCCCTGCGCCCAAGAACCTGTTCGTCCCGGACTATCAATTCACGACGCCGACGACCGTCACGATCGGCGCAAAGGGGTAAGGCAAGAATGAGCTTTTCCTGGGCCAAGCCCTACGAACCCAAGAGCAAGTTCATGCAGTGGCTCGATGAGCGGCTGCCTCTTCCGCGTTTGGTCTACGGTGCGGTCGGCGGCGGTTATCCGGTGCCGCGCAATCTCAACATCTTCTGGAACTTCGGCGTCCTCGCCGGGATCTTCCTGACTATCCAGATCGTGACCGGCATCGTTCTTGCGATGCACTATACAGGCTCGACCGACGGCGCGTTCAACTCGGTCAACCAGCTTATCATGCGCGACGTCAACGCGGGCTGGCTGCTACGATACGCGCACATGAACGGCGCGAGCTTCTTCTTCATCGTCACCTACATCCACATCTTCCGCGGCCTGTTCTATGGATCGTACAAGGCGCCGCGCGAGCTGGTGTGGATGCTCGGTCTCGTCATCTACCTGCTGATGATGGCCACCGCCTTCATGGGTTACGTGCTCCCGTGGGGGCAGATGAGCTACTGGGGCGCTCAGGTCATCACGGGCTTCTTCTCGGCCTTCCCGATTGTTGGCGAGCCGCTACGGATCTGGCTGCTCGGCGGCTATGCGCCTGACCAGGCCGCGCTGACGCGCTTCTTCTCGCTCCACTATCTGCTCCCGTTCGTGATCGCCGGCGTGGTTATCCTCCACATCTGGGCGCTGCACATTCCTGGCTCGGGCAATCCGACCGGGGTGGACGTCAAGGACGAGAAGGACACGCTGCCGTTCCACCCATTCTACACCGCGAAGGATGGATGGTTCGCGGGCGCCTTCGTGCTGCTTTACTGCCTCGTCACTTTCTTTGCGCCGAATTACCTCGGCCATCCGGACAATTACATTCCGGCGAACCCGCTGGCGACGCCGGCGCACATCGTGCCCGAATGGTATTTCTGGCCGTTCTACGCGATCCTGCGCAGCTGCACGTTCAACCTGTTCTGGATCGACGCGAAGCTGTGGGGTGTGCTGGCCATGTTCAGTTCGATCCTGCTGCTGTTCTTCTTGCCCTGGCTGGACAAGTCGCCGGTCCGTTCGGGTTCCTATCGGCCGATCTTCAAGCGTTTTTTCTGGCTACTGGTGATCGACGTGCTGATCCTCGGCTATGTCGGCGGCGCTCCGATCGTATGGTGGCGAACCGCTCTCGGGCAGGTCGCCGCGGCCTATTATTTTCTTCATTTCCTGGTGATCCTGCCGATCGTCTCGGCTTTCGAGACTCCGGACCCGCTCCCGAGTTCGATCAGCGAGTCCGTGCTTCACGGTGAAGCTGCCGAGGCGGCGCCGCTGGGACAGACCAAGCCGCGGCCAGGGTCCGTGGCGACTGCCGGTTAAGGGGGCGATAGGCCAATGCGTTTCATACTGGGTCTAATCGGCGCTGCATTCGCGCTTGCCCTCGTTTGCTCGCTGTTCAGCGGGCTGAGCACCTATTTCGCGAACCCACCGGCCTCGCTCGCATCCGACGTGTTCCACAAGGAGCCGAAGGAGCTTCACCTCGCCAGCGACGGACCCTTCGGCAAGTTCGACAAGCAGCAGCTGCAGCGCGGCTTCCAGGTCTATTCGGAAGTCTGCTCGGCCTGCCACAGCCTGAAGCTGGTCTCGTTCCGCGACCTTAAGGGGCTCGGTTACAATGACGCCGAGATCAAGAAGATCGCTTCGGATTGGAAGACTCAGGTCCCGTCGATCAACCCCGACACCGGTGAAGCCGCGACGCGCAAGGCCCTGCCTTCGGACAACTTCCCGCCGCCTTTCGCCAATGAAGTCGCGGCGCGGGCGGCGAACAACAATGCGCTCCCGCCAGACCTCTCGCTGATCACCAAGGCGCGCGAGGGCGGAGCGGCCTATGTCTATTCGCTCCTAACCGGCTTTACGAAGCAGGAAGGCTACAAAAACGAGAAGGGTGCGGAGCTGCTGAAGGAATTCCCGGAAGCGAAGACGCCGCCGAATCTGCACTTCAATCCGTACTTCGCGAACCTGAATATCGCGATGCCGCCGCCGCTCACGACCGACGGACAGGTGACCTATGCCGACGGGACGAAGCCGACGGTCGATCAGATGGCGAAGGACGTTGCAGCGTTCCTCGTCTGGACGGCACAGCCGGACCTCGAGAATCGCCATGCGGCGGGCCTGTCGATCTGCATCTTCCTGCTGATCGCCACGATCCTTGGCTATCTCGCCTATCAACAGATCTGGCACGAAGCGAAGCGCACGGTTCGGATTACCGGGCCGCTGGAGCCGGAAAACCAGGCCAAGACGAAGCGGGCCAAGGCCAAGCAAAACGTCGCCGGCTAGGGACCGCGACAGGATATTTGGATCAAGCCGCCGGCATGCTCACCAGCTTGCCGGCGGTTTTATTTTAGAAGTGTGAGGGGAGGGACACCATGCGTGCAATTGGCTGGACTTTGATGGCATCGGCAGCGCTTGTCGCGGCGCCCGCGGCGGCCGCAACCACCGACATCGCGCGCATCATCGACGAGGGCATGAACCGCAGCCAGCTGACGGTCAACGCGCACGAGCTGTTCGACGACATTGGTCCCCGGCTCACCAATTCGACCAACATGCGCAAGGCGCAGGCCTGGGCGGTGCGCAAGTTTGAAGGTTACGGCCTGTCGAACGTCCATCGTGAAGCCTATGACTTCGGGCGCGGTTGGGACATCGTCAGTTCGAGCGTGAAGCTCGTTTCTCCTCGCCCGATCGATCTCGTCGCAATTCCGGTCGCGTGGAGCCCGCCGACCAACGGACCGCTTCGGGCGCCAGTGATTGTCGCTCCAATGAACCGAACTGAGCAGTTCGCCGCCTACCACGGCAAGCTTGCGGGCAAGATCGTCCTTACCAGCCTGCCGGGAACCAGCGACGAGCCGAAGGAGGGGGCGTTCAAGCGCCTCGACGCGTCGGACATCGCCAAGAACGATCAATATGCGATCCCGCATTTCGATCCGGAGGGACAGAACGCGTTCATCAAGCGCGTGGATTTCGGCCGCCAGCTCGACGCGTTCCTGGCGAGCGAGGGCGCAGTCGCACAGGCAACGATGTCCGGTCGAGACGGCAAGCTCGTTTCTGGTGAGGGCTACCAGAACCAGGTCGGCGGGTCGCCCAAGCTGCCGATCGTGCAAATCGCTGCAGAGGACTACCGGCGCATCGCCCGGATGGCGAAGATGGGCGACAATCCGGTGCTCGAGATCAACAGCGACGTTCGCTATCTCGACGACGACACGCACGCCTACAATATCATCGCCGACCTTCCGGGCACCGATCCCAAGGCTGGATATGTCATGGCCGGCGCTCACTTCGACAGCTGGGTCGCGGGGGATGGCGCCGCCGACAATGGCGCGGGCAGCATCGTGGTGATGGAAGCGGCCAGGATCCTGCGCGACCTCGGCATAAGGCCAAAGCGCACCATCCGTTTCGCGCTGTGGACTGGTGAAGAGCAGGGGCTGTTCGGCTCCCTCAACTACGTCAACCAGCACATCGCCAGGCGGCCGTTCGCAATCACCGAGAACGGCATCGTCAACTATATGAAGTCGCGGGATTCATTCCCGATCACGCCGCTGCCAGGCTACGGCGATCTCAAGGCCTATTTCAACATGGATAACGGCTCGGGCAAGCTCCGCGGCATCTATGCCGAAGGGAATGCCGCGGCCGAGCCGCTACTCAAGGATTGGTTATCGCCTTTCGCCAGCATGGGCGCGGGATCGGTGGTGGCCGGACCAACCGGCGGCACCGACCACGAGTTCTTCCAGGCGGTTGCCGTTCCAGGATATCAGTTCATCCAGGACCCGCTCGATTACGGGAGCCGCGTCCATCATTCGAGCATCGACACACTTGACCATTTGCGGTTTGATGACCTGCGCCAGGCTGCAGTGGTCCTCGCCGGCGTGCTCCTCGAAGCGGCCAACAGCGACAAGGAGCTGCCGCGTCCGCCGTTGCCCAGCGCGCCGCAGCCGACCGACCCGTTCAAGTACGACTATCCCGAACCACGGTAGGAACGGGGGAGCTCGGCGGGAGTTCAGTCACCATTCACGCGAAGAGGAGCCAAATCACGGGTCCCCTCCGGTGTAATGGAGACTGATCATGCGCGTTCCTCGGCTTGCAATCGCGGCGGTGGCCGCGGCCGGCGCCATTGCCCTTAGCGGCTGCGCCGAAGATATGTACGGGCCTTACGGCTACAGCCCAAACGGTTACGGCACTTATGGATACGGCAATCCGTATGGCGGGTACGGCTACGGTGGGTACCCCTACGGCGATTATGGTTATTACGGCGCTGGCTACGGTTACGATCCGTTCGGCTGGTACGGCGATTATTATTATCCGGGCGCCGGCATCTACGTCTACGATCAGTACCGCAATCGCCGCGTCTGGAGCGGCGACCAGCAGCGTTACTGGACCAACCGCCGCTCAACCTGGCAAGGCCATACCGGCTCGACGACGACCGGCACGCGGGAGAACTGGAGCGGCTTCAATCGCGGTTCGCGTACCGGGACCACTTCCGGGACCTCGGGCTGGCATCACCACGGCGGTTAGGCCGGCTTCGCCTCCGGGCGCCGGCGGATCAGCACGATCGAGGTGAAAGTCATCACGACCTCGCCGTTTTGATTGGTCACGGTCGTCTCCGTGCGAAAGGAGCCCATATCGGGGCGGCTCCGTGACGGTGTCTTCTCGATGATGCGACCGCTCACCTGGAGCGTGTCGCCGGGATAGACCGGCTTCTTCCATCTGAGCTCGTCGATCCCAGGCGAGCCCAGCCCTGCCTGTTCGTCGTCGACGACGTGGCGGGCAATCACGGCCATGGTCATCGCGGCCGTATGCCAACCGCTGGCGGCAAGCCGGCCGAAGTGGGTCTTGGCCGCTTCTTCGTCGGACAAATGAAACGGCTGCGGGTCGTACTTGCGGGCGAACTCGAGCACTTCCTCGCGCGTCACGTCATATGAGCCGAACGTCGTCTCCGCGCCGACGACGAGGTCTTCGAAATAGATCATGCCGGAGCGCATAGCGGCGGGCGGCACTTGGCGCTACGCTGGCAGCATGGCGACCAGCTCACCCGTCGGCAGTCACTGGCATCCGCGGCTCGTCGAGGCGGCGATGGCGATGAACGAGAACCGGCTCGAGGTCGCCGAGCGCATCCTGAAGCCACACCTCAAGGAAGACCCTTTCGACGCCGCCGCCATCCGAATGCTCGCGGAGCTGGCTGGGCGGATCGGGCGCTGGAAGGATGCCGAGAACCTGCTTCGGCGCGCCATTGAGCTTTCCCCCGGCTGGACGGCGGCGAGGGCAAATCTTGCCCTCGTGCTCGGGCGAACCGGGCGGCCGGCGGAGGCCATGGAGCTGCTTGACGACATCCTTGCAGAAGAGCCGGGTTCGCTGGGGCACTGGAACCTCAAGGCGGCGACGCTCAGCCGTCTCGGCGACTTCGACCAAGCGATCGGCATGTATGAAAGAGTGCTCGACCAGGCGCCGAATCAGCCACGGGTCTGGATGAGCTACGGTCACCTGCTCAAGACCGTCGGCCGGCAAGTCGATGGAATAAACGCATATCGCAAAGCGCTCGACCTGAAGCCGTCGCTCGGGGAGGTGTGGTGGAGCCTCGCCAACCTGAAGACCGTGAAGTTCGGCGATTCCGACATCGCTGCAATGCAAGCCGCGCTGCAATCGCGGGATCTGAAGGAGGAAGACCGCTTCCATCTCGACTTTGCTTTGGGCAAGGCGATGCACGATGTCGGCCGCGTCGAGGATGCATTTGCGCATTATTCGGCCGCGAATGCCCTTCGGCTGCGCAGCCATCCACATGATCCGGAGCGGATCACGAAGATCGTCGACCGCTCGATTGGCACCTTCACGAAGAAGGAATTTGCGGATCGTCCTGGGGGCTGCGCCGATGCTGATCCCATCTTCATCGTCGGGATGCCACGAGCCGGATCGACGCTTATCGAGCAAATCCTGTCCTCGCATAGCCTGGTCGAGGGCACGTCGGAGCTTCCGGACCTGCCGATGCTTGCGCGCAGGCAGCCCCGTTACCCCGAAAGCGTGCTCGAACTCACCGAGGCGGAGCGGAGGTCTTTGGGAGAGGAATATCTGAAGCGGACCAGCGTTCAGCGCCGGACCGACCGGCCATTCTTCATCGACAAGCTGCCGAACAACTGGTTGTTCGTGTCGTTCATTCAGCTGATCCTGCCGAATGCCAGGATCATCGATGCGCGCCGTCATCCGCTGGGCTGCTGCTTCTCCAACTTCCGCCAGCATTTCGCTCGCGGGCAGGAGTTCGCTTACGATCTCGTCGATGTTGGCCGATACTACTCGGACTACGTTCGGCTGATGAAGCACGTGGATGAAGTGCTCCCTGGCCGGGTCCATCGCGCTGTTTATGAGCGAATGGTCGAAGACACTGAGGCGGAGGTCCGGCACCTGCTTGACTACTGCGGGCTGGAATTCGAGCCGGCATGCCTCGAATTCTACAAGACCGAGAGGGCGGTCCGCACGGCGAGCTCGGAACAGGTGCGCCAGCCGATCTACCGCGAGGCAACTGAAGAGTGGCGTGCGTACGACGTTCACCTCGGCCCGCTAAAGGATGCCCTCGGCCCCGTGTTGACTGCTTATCCGGAGGCGCCTGCGTCCTTCGCGCAACGGTGAATGGCGAATCGAACGTTAATTTCTGACGGTCCGTTGACAAGCCGTAACGGCTCTGTCGCAATGGCGACAAATAACTGGGGGTTATTCAATGACGAACCTGCGCGCCCTTACGCTTGGCTTTCTCGCGTCGACGGTGCTTGCCACGCCCGCTCTCGCACAGAGCACGCAGCCGCAGACTACGGGGCAATCTCCAGCACCTGGAACGAACGCGACGGACGTGACGGCTCCTCCGGTTGGCGTGCAGAAAGCGCAGGCGGCTGCGGGCGTTCCGGACCAGTCGGAAATCATCATCACCGCGACGAAGCGAGAAGAGAACCTTCAGAACGTTCCGATCAGCGTGCAGGTGCTTGGGACCCGTAAGCTCGATCAGCTGAACATCTCGAACTTCGAACAGTATACGAAGCAGCTGCCGTCGGTCAGCTTCCAGACGTCACAGCCAGGCTTCACGACCGTCTACATGCGTGGCGTCGCGACCGGCGGCGACGGCAACCACTCGGGCTCGCTGCCTTCGGTCGGCACCTACCTCGACGAGCAGCCGGTAACGACGATCGGCGGAACGCTTGACGTCCACATCTACGATATCGCCCGGATCGAGAGCCTCGCGGGCCCGCAGGGCACCTTGTACGGCGCATCGAGCGAAGCCGGCACCATTCGCATCATCACCAACAAGCCCGAGTTCGGCGTGACGACCGGCCGGATGGACGCGGAGATCAACGATGTCGATCACGGCGGAGTTGGCGGCAAGCTGGAGGGCATGATCAACCTCCCGATCGCGCCGAAAATCGCTTTCCGCGCAGTCGGTTTCTACGAACATGACGCAGGCTTTATCGACAATGTCGCGGGCACCCGCAGCTATCACGACGTCGATCAGACGATCACCGTCAACAACAGTTGCTGCATCAAGAACAACTTCAACGATGTCGACGTCTACGGCGGACGGGCCGCGCTGAAGATCGACCTCGACGACAATTGGACGCTGCTTCCGCAGGTCATGTACCAGAACACGAAGACCAAGGGTGTGTTCTACGAAGATCCGTCACTCGGGGATCTCAAGATCCAGCGTTTCCGGAATGAGTTCGCAAAGGATCACTTCGTCCAGGCCGCGCTCACCATTCAGGGCAAGATCGCGAATTTCGATGTCACCTATGCGGGTGCTTACATGGACCGGCCCCGGATTCAGGACACCGACTATACCGAATATACCGATGCGTATGAGGCCTATGCCCAGTACCTAGGCTACCACGGTATCCTCGACTACTGGAAGTATCACGACAATGCCGGGAACGACATCGATCCGCGCCAGCACATCACGGGCACGGACGATTTCAAGAAGCTGAGCCAGGAACTGCGGATCGCCTCTCCCGCGGACAAGCCGATCAGGGCGCTCGTCGGCGCATTCTACCAGCGCCAGTCGAATGACATCTTCCAGAACTATCTGGTCGACAATCTGGCGACGAACCTCTCCGTTCCCGGCTATCCCGGCACCATCTGGCTGACCAAGCAGACTCGCGTCGACCGCGACTATGCGCTGTTCGGCGAGGCCAACTGGGACATCACCCCGCAGTTCACGTTCACCGCTGGCGGACGGCTCTATAAGTTCGATAACACCATCATCGGCTTCAACGGATACGGCCCGACAAACCCCGTCGGATCGAGCACCGGCTATGGCCACTGCCTCACGACCGACGGGCTGGAGTTGCTTAACGACCCAGGTGGAACGCTGATCATGACTGGCGGGGTTGCCGGCACGCCGTGCACCAACGTCGGCAGCGTCGTGAACGGCCAGCTCGTTCCGAAGCGCAGCAAGGACACCGGCTTCATCCACCGCCTGAACGCCCAGTGGAAGCCGCAGCCGGGCCTGATGTTCTATGCAACTTGGTCGCGCGGTTTCCGGCCAGGCGGTATCAACCGGCAGCCGACCGCCGATCCATACAGCCCGGACTTCCTGACCAACTACGAGCTGGGTTGGAAGACGACCTTCATGGGCAGCCGCATCCGGTGGAACGGCGCCATCTACCACCAGCGCTGGAGCGGCCTGCAGTTCAGCTTCCTCGGCGCGAACAGCCTTACGGTCATCCAAAACGGCCGGAACGCGACGATCAACGGTATCGAAAGCGACCTCAACTACATCGACGGTGGTCTCGCTCTGACCCTCACCGGCGCATACACCGATGCGAAGACCAGTGGCGCGATCTGCAAGGCCTCCACCGACGCGACAGCGGACTGCTCTGGCCTGACGTCGAAGGGGAAGCCCGATTTCGTCATCACGCCGAGCGGAACGCGCCTGCCGGTAACTCCGCAGTTCAAGGGAAGCGCGACTGCGCGCTACACCTGGCCGACCGGGCCGGGCAAAGCGCACGTCCAGGGAGTGGTGTCGTACCAGAGCTCCGCTTCCGCCGACATTCGCCAGAACCTCTACAACGATCCGACGATTTTCGGGAACAATCCGAACGATTTCCTCGGCAAGATCCGGGCATCGACCGTGGTTGACCTCTACGCCGGATACGATTGGAGCCGGTACAATATCGAGCTGTTCGCGACCAACGTGTTCGACGATCGCAATGAATTGTCGAGGTTCGTCAATTGCGCGATCTGCACGGCGACGAAGATCGTGGTCGGCCGGCCGCGCACGATCGGCTTAAGACTCGGAGCGCACTTCTAGTTTGAGGCGTTCGTCCGCCGTGCAGCAGCAAGGCGGGCGGGCCCACAGATGAGCGAGCGAGCGGCGTCCAAAGCAGCGCGATGGCGCGTGGCGCTGGCCTGCGCCGCTCTCGCAGCAATCTGGCTGGCAATGCTGCTCGCTGGCCGAGGGTCGCTCGACCGACAAATATACGAGGCGCTCTACGCGGGGGGGCATCCGACTCTGATCGTCGTCGCGCGTGTCTTCACGTTCCTGGGCGAGCCGACGTTATTGATTGCCGCGAGCGCGGTGCTCAGTGTCTGGCTATGGTATTCTGGAAGACTTCGCCTTGGGCTTGCGCTGCTACTGGTTACGATGACCGGGCGCGCCCTGAGCGAAATCCAGAAATACGAGATCGCCCGGGCGAGACCGGACCTTGAACCACATTTGGTCATCGTCAAGACGAGCAGCTTTCCAAGCGGGCATTCAACCAGCTCGATGGTCTTCTACCTGACGCTCGCGCTGGCGCTCACCACAGGAACCTGTTGGACCCGCACAGCAGCGACTTGTGCAGTCCTGCTCTCGATTCTGATCGGCACGAGCCGCGTGATGCTTGGCGTGCACTGGCCGAGCGACGTCGTCGGCGGCTGGTCATTCGGGCTCCTTTGGGTACTCCTGACATTGAAGCCCGCCGAGCGATTGCTGAGAGTGGATTCCGTAAAGAGGTGAACTGCGCTACTGTTGTTCTCAGGGGCAGTTTGGGGGAGGGCGCGATGTCCAGACCATTTACGATGATCGCGGCGCTGATCTTTTTCGCGATTGCTTTACTGCACGTCTACCGGATCTTCACGCACTTCCAGGTGATCGTGGGGAGCCACACGATCCCGCAGTGGTTCAGCTACTTCGGCGTGGTCATTCCGGCACTGCTGGCGATCCTGCTGCTCCGCGAGAACCGCGGCGTCTGAGTTCGCCTAGACGTTGAAGCGGAACAGCATCACGTCGCCATCCTGGACGACATAGTCCTTGCCTTCGGAACGAAGCCTGCCCGCATCGCGCGCCCCGGCTTCGCCGCCGCAAGCGAGGTAATCGTCATAGGCGATTGTCTCGGCGCGAATGAAGCCGCGTTCGAAATCGGTGTGGATCTCTCCCGCCGCTTCCGGCGCGCGAGCGCCCTTGTGTACCGTCCACGCGCGCGATTCCTTGGGACCCGCGGTGAAGAAGGTGATCAGGCCGAGCAACTCGTACCCGGCGCGGATCACCCGGGCCAGACCGGTTTCGTGCAGCCCGAGGTCCGCGAGAAACGCTTCGCGCTCCTCCGGAGCAAGAGTGGCGATCTCCGCCTCGATCGCGGCCGAGACCACCACCGCTTTGGCGTTCTCCGCCGCGGCCTTCTCGAACACTCGTGCCGATAGGGCGTTGCCGTCGGCAGCGTCGCCTTCATCGACATTGCAGACATAGAGCACCGGCTTTGCGGTCAGCAGCTGGGCGCGCTGCAGGGCCCGTTCTTCCTCGTGATCCCTGGGTTGGACGAGCCGCGCCGGCCTGGAGGCGCGAAGCAGCTCGAGCGCCTGCCCAAGCACCGACGCTTCGATCTTCGCTTCCTTGTCGCCCTGCTGCGCTTTTTTGACCAGGTTCGGCACGCGGCGTTCGAGGCTGTCCAGGTCGGCGAGCATCAGCTCGGTTTCGACCGTCTCCGCATCGGCGATCGGATCGACCCTACCTTCGACGTGAGTAACGTCGCCCCCCTCGAAGCAACGAAGCACATGAACGATAGCGTCCACCTCGCGGATGTTGGCGAGGAACTGGTTGCCGAGGCCTTCGCCCTGGCTAGCGCCACGAACGAGGCCTGCGATGTCGACGAATTCGATCTGAGTTTCGATTTCCTGCGCCGACTTGGCGATCGCTGCGATCTTGTCGAGCCGGTCATCGGGCACGGCCACGCGTCCGACATTGGGCTCGATCGTGCAGAACGGATAGTTGGCGGCCTGCGCCGCGGCCGTCTCGGTCAGAGCATTGAAAAGCGTCGATTTGCCAACGTTCGGCAGGCCAACGATGCCGCAGCGGAAGCCCATGAATTCTCCATTTCGGGAAGTCGCAGGCGCTTAGCGGCTGAGCCGACCGAATGAAAGGGCAGGCGCTGGCCAAGCCTACGGACAACTACGTAATGTTGCGCCGCACCATCAATCATATCCCGCTGACACCAACGGATTGAAATCAGGAAGTCAGGAGAAGCAGATGTCTGCGCCAGTTGTCGATCTTAGCGTTCACCATGCGCCAAAAGGCCTTTCGGACCGCATCGCATATGGCTTTACCAAGATGCTGCGTTTTTGCGCCGACACCTTCTTTGCCAAGCGATACGGCCACCGGGCGATTGTGCTCGAGACGGTGGCTGCGGTTCCTGGAATGGTCGGAGCGACGATCAATCACCTGAAGTGTCTGCGCCGGATGTGCGACGACAAGGGCTGGATTCGCACCCTGATGGATGAGGCCGAGAACGAGCGCATGCATCTCATGACGTTCATTGAGGTCGCGAAGCCCACGATGTTCGAACGTCTCGTCATCCTTGGTGTGCAGTGGGTCTTCTACCTCGCCTTCTTCGCACTCTACCTGATCAGCGCCAAGACGGCGCACCGGGTGGTCGGCTATTTCGAGGAAGAGGCGGTCCTTAGCTACACGCTCTACCTCAAGGAGATCGACGAAGGACGCAGCAGGAACTTACCTGCGCCCGAGATTGCGAAGAACTATTGGAACCTGCCGGAGAGCGCTACCCTGCGCGACGTCGTCCTGGTCGTTCGCGCCGACGAAGCCCACCACCGCGACGTCAATCATGGGTTCGCCAACGAGCTCGGCGGCCTGCCAGTCGAGCACAGCAAGATTGCGCCGTCACCCTATCACGACAGCGGGATCAAACTCGCGGCTTGAGCAGGAGCTCGGTCAACTCATCAACGAGTAAGCGTGACAACCGTCGGGGGCTAAAATGGCAACTCGCGCGAACAGATCAGAGCTTTCAGAACCTTCCGTCGACCGGGTCAGCGATATCCTGAAATGGATATTGCTGGCCGTCGCGGTCCTCTGCTTTGGACTGATGGGCTGGGCAACGGTCCTGACGTACGAGCAGGCGCCTCCCCACCCGCAGGCGTTCACGGACAGCACTGGCAACGTCATCATGACTGCTGACGACATCGTTGCCGGCAAGGGCGGCTTCCAGAAAGCCGACCTCATGGATTACGGCAGCATCTATGGCATGGGCTCCTATTTCGGAGAGGACTACACCGCGTCGACCCTCGCCCGGCTCGGAGTCCTAACCAAGCAGAGCGTCTCGAAGTCTTCGGCCACTCCGCCCGGAACCGAATCTCCCGCCAACAAGTCGCTCGCGAGCGCAGGTCCGGCCGGATCCCCGCCGATCGCCTCGACACCACCGGCCACATCGCTTCCGGAAGCAATCGCCGATGCCGTGGTGACCGCGACAATGCAGAGGCAGCTGCACTCGATCGATCTTACTCAATCAAGAGTCGTGCTGCCCGATCCGGTCGCTGAGGCCGTCCGCCAGCTTCAGGGCGAGCTTTCGACCAAGCTCAATACATCGAACCTGTCAGCGGGCTGGGTTCCGGCCGAGAGCCTGGATCCAGCGCTTCGGAAGCAAACTGCGGACTTCATCATTTATTCGGCGATTACCACCGTCGCGCGGCGGCCCGATCACCCCAACACTTCGTGGACCGAGAATTGGCCCTACGAGCCGTCGGTCGGCAATACGCCGACCACCAACACCTTCCAATGGACCTGGATCAGCTTCTGTTTCACCTTCTTTGCGATGGGGTTCGTGCTGTGGCTGTACCGGGCCTACCTCGACCATCCCGACGATGCCCCGATGGAGAGGGGCCTCGCCCAATATCGGACACTCACCCTCAGCCAGGTGAAGACGGGCAAGTATTTCATCGTTGTCGCCCTAGTCTTCCTGGCTTCGCAAGGCGCGGGGGCGATCATGGCCCACTCCTATTACGACCGCGAGACTTTTTACGGCATCCAGCTGAACTACATCCTGCCGTATAACTTCCTGCGCAGCTTCCACCTTCAGGCGCCGATCATCTGGATCGGTCTCGGCTGGATCGCCAGCGGCCTGTTCATCGCGCCGGCGATCGCCGGCGGGCGAGAGGCGAAAGGGCAGGGCTTCCTGGTCGACCTGCTGTTCTGGGTGTCGCTGGTCGTCGTCGCCGCGGCGCTCACCGGCAATTACCTCGGCATCCAGGGTGTGATCGACAAGGGCTGGTTCTGGTTCGGGAACCAGGGACTGTCCTACATCCAGCTCGGCCGATTCTGGCAAATCCTGTTCTTCGTCGCGCTGCTGAGCTGGAGCGGGCTTATGTTCCGCGCTCTCTGGCCGACCAGGGACACGCTCGTTGAGGCGACCAGGCAGTTCTGGAGTGGCAGGATCCGCCTCGAGCACCTGATCTGGGCTGCGACCATCAATGTCGCGATCCTCTACGTCTTCGGGATGATCCCGCTGACCGGAATCGAGAAATCATTCACGCTCACGGATTTTTGGCGCTGGTGGGTGGTCCACCTGTGGGTCGAACAGTCGTTCGAGTTCTTCGCGGTCGCGATGAGCGCCTATCTGCTGATGTCACTGGGCCTCGTTTCCCGGAAGCTCGCCGAGCGCTCGGTCTATCTTGAGCTTATCCTGATCTTCCTCGGCGGCGTGCTCGGCACCGGCCATCACCTCTATTGGGCCGGTGGACCAAGCATGTGGGTGCCATTGGGAACGATGTTCTCGTTCATCGAGGTGCTGCCGCTCGTGCTGTTGATCCTCGAAGCGATCTCGCAGCATCGGGCGATCAAGGCCGCCAAGGGGACCGAGGGTTTCGATTACGGTCTGGCTTACCTCTACATCCTCGGATCGGCCTTCTGGAACTTCGTCGGGGCGGGCGTCTTCGGCGGCGGCACTCTCAACGCGCCACTCGTCAATTACTACGAGCACGGCACATTCCTGACGCTCAATCACGCTCATACCTCGCTGTTCGGAGCATTCGGATTGCTTGCCCTCGGGCTGATCTATTTCTGCCTGCGTTACCGGGCGGGTCCGAATGCAGTCTTCAGCGAAACGTCGGGTCGGATCGCCTTCTGGTGCTACAACCTGGGACTGGTGATGTGGATCTTCCTCCACTTCTTCCCGATCGGCTGGCCGCAGCTCAACGCCGTCTATGAGCATGGCCTGGCCTGGGCGCGCAGCCAGGCGTTCTACGACCAGACCCGCTTCTGGCAGTGGATGCGCCTGCCCGGCGACGTGGTCTTCTCGGCCGGAGCATTGCTCATGGGGTGGGATTTCCTGGTGAAGCTTGGAAAGCCGCGGGTCGCGCGATCCGAACCGCTCCGCCGCCGCCGCGGAGTAAAGGGCTGAAGTGACAAAATCCGGAACGCCAAAGATCACGCGCGGAGAGCAGATGCTTGCTCTCCGCAGGCGTCGAATGGCGGCAACGCACCCGTTCCTTCGCGGCGGATTTCGCCCCTTCTTCTTTGGATCGGCGGCGTGGGCGGTCATCGTCATCTCGCTTTGGCTCTCCGTACTGAACGGCAAGATCAGTCTGCCGTCGCGTTTCGATCCGGTTGCATGGCATCGCCACGAAATGCTGTTCGGCTTCGTGGGCGCCGCGGTGTCGGGATTCCTGCTGACCGCTATCCCGAACTGGACCGGCCGCTTGCCGATCGCGGGCAAGCCGCTGCTTGCGCTCTTCGGCTTGTGGGCTTCGGCCCGGCTGGCTATTCTGTTTTCGGCCCTCGTCGGCTTCCTGCCCGCGGCGGTCCTTGACGTCGGGCTGTTCGTCTCCCTGGCGCTGCTTGCGGCCCGCGAGGTCGTCGCCAGCAAGAACCGGAACATGCCGGTCGTAGGGCTCGTCTTCCTGTTCGGCGCGGTTGATGCAGCCGATTACGCTGGCGCGGCGGGAGTTCTGCCGGCAGATCTCGGATGGCGCGGAGCGGTCGCGATCATGGTCGTCATGATTTCGATGATCGGCGGGCGGATCATCCCCTCCTTCACGCGCAACTGGATGGTCAAGCAGGGCGCAACTTCGGCGTTGCCCACGCAGCCGCAGAGCCTCGACTTGCTGGTGATCGCAACCACCGCTCTCGCGCTCTTTTTCTGGATCTCTTTTCACAATGACCGCCTGACCGGCTTCATCCTGATTCTCGCGGCCGCGGCTCAAGCTCTGCGTCTCGCCCGCTGGGGCGGAGTGAGGACCTTGGCCGATCCGTTAGTGCTGATCCTGCATCTGGGATATATTTGGGCACCGATCGGGCTTCTGCTGCTGGGCCTATCCCTTGCAGGGATCGACATCCCGGAGAGTGCCGGCGTTCATGCGCTCACGGCCGGTGCAATGACCACCATGATCCTCGCCGTCATGACTCGCGCCAGCCTGGGCCACACCGCGCGTGAACTGAAAGCGTCATCCCTGACCGTTGCGGCTTATGCTTGCGTTACCCTCGGCGCGATCATTCGGGTAGGCGCGTCGGTGGGAGCTGGCCGCTACTCGATCATGCTCGATATCGCCGGCGCATTATGGGGAGGGGCCCTGCTGCTGTTCCTGATCGTCTATCGCCCAATTCTCTGGAGCCCGCGTTTGGGCGAGGCGAAGTAGAGCTTTGGTTCAGGCGAAGTTGAAGGAAATGCTGAGGCGCTCCCCGCGGCCAGTCCCTGGCAGCACCTCATGCCTCAACCAGCTTTCCCACATCAGCAACATGCCGGCTCGGGGCTGGATCGTAACGAAACTGTCGGGTCGCTGCGGCGCTGCCATCATCAGCGGCAGGCGCGGGTCCTCGAAACGGATCGCACCGGAGCCGGCTGGCACCTCGACGTACAACGTCCCGGAGATCAGGCTGTGTGGATGGATATGCCCACTGTGATGTCCACCGGATTTCAACAAATTGACCCACAGGCTGTCGAGCCTCGGCTTACGTGGCAGCGCGAAGTCGCTTTCCTGGGAGAATCTGGCGGCGTGCGTTCCGAGGCGCTTTGTCAGCTCCGCAACGACCGGATCGCGTCGTGGCAGGTCATTCAGCGAAGCGTAGCTGGTATAGCCGGAATAGCGATGTTCCTTTGACCAGCGGCGCCCTGCCTCGTCGTCCTCGGCGAGGCTGCGGATCGCATGACCGAGCTCACTCAGCAGCGCCGCATCAGCGATATCCGCCTCATAGAGACGAGTAACGAATAGCTCCCTCATGCCGACCCTATAGAGGGCGTGGACAGGAGGGGTAAGGCTGCTAGCTTCGCGCCCTGCCGGGAGGGTCATTCATGCGCTGCCATTTGTTCGTGTCTGTGTTCTCGATTGCGCTCGTCGCGGGCACGACATTGCCAGCGGTCGCTACTCCAATCCCCGCGAAAGCCGTTGTTCAAGCAGAGAAGCCTCTGCTCGACGTCAAAGCGGACCCGAAAACCGGCAAGATCATTGTCACTTTTCCGAAGGGCGATGCTGACGGCGTCTCCGCGCGCTACATCTACCTGACCCAACTCGGCACCGGGCTTGGCTCAGCTCCCATCGGCCTCGATCGGGCCCTGTCGAGCGAGACCCGGATCCTCGTCTTCCGCCGGATGGGCAAGAAGGTCGCTGCCGAGGTCGAAAACTCGAAGTTTCTCGCCAGCAGCCCGGATCCGAACGAGCAAAAGGCAACGCGCGACAGCTTCGCTTCCTCCGTGCTTTGGATGGGAGATGTCATCGATAATAGACCGGACGGCTCCTACACAGTCGATCTGTCTTCGTTCCTTGCGCGTGACGATCTCGACGCCGCGCAGGCCATCAAGAATGGCGGCGGCGGCGATTTCCGGTTTGTGCCGGAGCTTAGCGCCGCCGACCCGAGCTTCGTCAAAGTCTTCCCAAGAAATGCCGAGTTCGCCGCCCGCATCAGCTTCCGATCCGATGAGCCGAAGGCCGAAGTCTCGAACATCGTTCCTGGCGACGTCGTCACATTGGTCCTGCGCCACTCGCTGATCGCGCTTCCCGAGCCGGGATACGTGCCGCGCAAGGACCCCTTTGGCTACACGATCCGCCTTCAGCACGTCGATTTTTCGGTTCCGCTCGGGTCACCGGTGGTGGTGGAGCTCGCCCGGCGGTTCCGGCTGGACAAGACCGATCCGAACGCGGCTCGCTCGCCCGTCAAAAAGCCCATCACCTTCTATATCGACAATAGTGCTCCGGAACCGGTTCGAACCGCTCTGAAAGAAGGTGTTAGCTGGTGGGCCTCGGCGTTTGAGCAGGCGGGTTTCCTCGACGCCTTCAAGGTGGACATCTTGCCCCAAGGGGCCGACCCGCTGGACGTCCGCTACAACGTCGTGAACTATATCGACCGGGCGACACGCGGATGGTCATATGGCAGCCCGATCGCCGATCCGCGCACTGGCGAGATCATCAAGGGCAGCGTGCTGCTCGGCTCCCTGCGAGCGCGTCAGGACATGATCATCTTCCAGGCGCTCGTGGGTGCGGGCCTCACGGGTACCAAGGATCCCAACGATCCGGTTACGGCCACGCTCGCGCGGCTTCGCCAGCTTGGCGCGCATGAAGTGGGCCACGCCATCGGCCTCGAGCATAATTTCGCGGCGAGCACCCAGGGCCGCTATTCCGTCATGGACTACCCGGCTCCCCGCATCACGATCGAGAACGGAGCGCCATCACTGCAGGACGCCTACGGAACCGGTGTCGGGCCATGGGACCGGTGGGTCATCAAATGGCTGTACGGCGCGCAGACCGATGCCGATGCCGCGCCGATCCTGGCTCAGGGACGCGCTGCCGGTCTCCGCTTCGTTGCCGATGATGACGCCCGGCCGGTGGGATCGGGGCATCCATTCGGTGCGATCTGGGACGACAGCAGCGATTCCGTCGGCGAACTCAGGCGGATGATGGAGGTGCGAAGAGTGGCGATCTCGCGGTTCGGCCCTGGCGCGCTTGCCGGGGGTCAGTCGCTCGCCGACCTGCGCCGCTCGTTCGTGCCGATCTGGCTGCTCGACCGCTATCAGATAGAAGCTGCCGCAAAGTCACTGGGCGGCGTGGACTTCCCATATGCGCTCGCGAGTGAACCTGCGCGCGCCACGCCCGTCCCCGGCAATCGTCAGTGGGCCGCGCTCTACGCCTTGCTAGACACGCTGAATGCCGGCGAGCTGACCGTCCCGCCGCAGCTTCTTCCGGTGCTTTCCGCCGGGTCGGGGGACGGCAGCGATCGCCAGAATGACATCGAAATCATTCCTACCGCGGGAGGCCCGCTGTTCGACCCACTCAAAGCGACCGAAGTTGGAGCGGTGCAGTCGCTGAACGCTTTGCTCGCCGCCGACCGGCTCAATCGTCTGGAGGCGCAGCACGGCCTCGATCAGACTGTACCTTCTCCGTCTCAGCTCTTCGACCTTCTCCTAACTCGAACGCTGGCACAGTCCGGCAGCGATGTTGGCCGGCGCATTGCGACCACCTCGATCCTTGCGCTTGCCCGCGTGCAGAGGGAGGCGGCGCTATCGCCCACTGTCGCGTTCGAGCTTGCGGGTCGGCTTGATAGGCTGGCCGATGACCTTCAGCGTACCAAGGGACAGGCGCAGGATTGGGCGAGGGGCCTCGCCGCGCTGCTCAAGGACCGGCAAGCGCTCGACAAGGCGCTGGACGACACGTCCAAGCTTCCCCGTGTACCGCCCGGCATGCCCATCGGGATGGACGAGGTTCTGTAGTCAGTCCGCTTGCTGCAGTCGGAGCGCGACCTCGCTCATGAAGCGGGGGTCATCGCCCTCTGCGAGCCAGTCCGCCTCTCCGGCGATCGCCGCCAGCATGTCCGATAAAGGCTCCATCTCGCGCTTGGCATAATTTCCGAGAACATGGGGGGTGACGAGGTCCTTCCGGCCAGGCCCCGGGTGGCCGATCCCGATTCGAACGCGGCGGAAGTCCGGACCGAGCGAGGCATCGATCGAACGCAACCCGTTGTGACCGGCGGTGCCCCCGCCGACCTTCACCTTTACCTTGAACGGCGCGAGGTCCAGTTCGTCATGGAAGACCGTGAGATCGGGCATGTCGAGTTTGTAGAAGCGCATGGCCTGCTGAACGGCGTCGCCGCTGTCGTTCATGAAGGTTTGCGGCTTCAACAGCAGCACCCGCTGCCCGCCGATGCGCCCTTCGGCGATCAGGCTGCGGAATTTCTTGGTCCATGGCGAGAAGCCGTGCACTTCGGCGAGGATGTCGGCGGCCATGAAGCCGACGTTGTGCCGGTGCAACGAATATTGCGCGCCAGGATTACCGAGACCGACCCATAATTGCATTGCAGTCACCTAGCGTGAGCGTGGGACAAAAAGAAACCGCCCACCTTTGCAGGTGAGCGGCTCCTGTAAGTATCGATGAGGGAAGGGGGTTATTCGCCGCCTTCGCTGGCCTCACCTTCGCCCTCGGCTTCCTCGCCCTCAACGGTCGGGACTTCGCCGGCCGGCGCGGCCTCTTCCTCTTCGGACTTCATCGCCGATGGAGCGACGATGGTGGCGACGGTGAAATCTTCGTCCTTGTTCGCGGGCTCCACGCCATTCGGCAGCTTCACATTGCTGATGTGGACCGAATCGCCGATTTCCAGGCCATCGAGCGGCACGTGGATTTCGTTCGGGATGTTTGCGGCGTCGCAGACGAGCTCCAGCTCGTGAACGACGACATTGAGAACGCCGCCGCGCTTCAGGCCCGGTGAACCTTCTTCGTTGTCGAAGCGCATCGGGACAGCGACGTGCACCTTGGTGTGCTCACCGATCCGCAGGAAATCGACGTGGATCGGCCGGCTGGTGACCGGATGGAAATCGACTGCCTTCGGCAGGGTGCGCTGCGGCTTGCCCTGATAGTCGATCATCACGACCGAATTCATGAAGTGACCCGTCGAAAGCATCTTCGACAGCAGCTTCTCCTCGACATGGATCGAGAGAGGCTCTTTCTTTTCGCCGTAAACCACGGCGGGTACCCGGCCTTCGCGGCGCAGTGCACGGGAGGCTCCCTTGCCAGCCCGGTCGCGCGCCTCGGCGGGCAGCGTTAGCTGATCGCTCATTTTGCTATGCTCCGTTAGTATTCACCCGCGCCACGCCTCCAGGGATGACCATGGCCAGGGAGCAGCGCCCCTAAGCGAGGGTGCTCAGAAAAGCAAGATTGAAGGGCTCAGTCGACCCGTTGCGAGGGAATGCCGCGCTCGGCAAGCCGAACGAGCAAACTGTCCGGCCCGGCAAGATGGCCGGCGCCGACGGCAACGAAGACGGTACCGGGGGTGCGCAACCGTGCCCGGATCCAGTCCGCCCAGCGGATGTTCCGCTCCGTGAACATCATCTTGTAAGTCTGCGGTGAGGCGGCCTTGAGCTGGCCGAGCATGTCGACGAATACGCTCTGGTCGCCGCGTTTCCACGCCGCCTGCATCTGTCCCAATGCAACCGACAGCTTGTCCAGGCCAGGATCCGGGGCAGCGACGTTAGGCATGCGCGCCGGGGTCGGAACAGTTGGCGGCATGCGATTGAACATGTTCAGCTGGAACTGAAGGGTCTCGAGGCCCTCGACGGGCTTGCCTTCGGCCTCGGCTTGCCGGCGCAGGATCATGTCAGCGCCATTGTCGACCTGCATGCCCTGCGACCGTCCGGCGTCGATCGCCATTCGCGTTGTCGCGAGGAAGGAGGCGGAAGGAGTTACCGAGGGAATGCGAAGCATGGCGGGCGCTGCAGCGACATCGGCGGGACGCTCGGGGATCAGAGTCTCGAGCACCAGCTCATTCGATTGTTCGAAGGCATCGCGCACCTTGTCGCCGAACCATTGATTCTGACCATCGAGCGCGTGAAACGTGCCGAAAATGTAGATGGTGGTGTGGGCGTCGCGGACGACGAACATGGCAGGTTCCGGAGCCGGTGCGGCAAATGTCGCCGGCGGAGCGGCGGCAAGCGCGGCTGCAAGGAGCAAGTTCACCATCCGTCACCCTCCCAAGGCGAAGGCGCTGGATGGTTCGAAGCGCGGGACCGCTACGGTCGATTCAATCGAGACTCCGCTCGCCCGTCGGTCGCGTCACGCATCAGACCCCCCAGCCCGATACCCGATGAGGATGGTCACCAACGGGTTAAGGATTGTCTAGCGAATTCCGCAAAAGGTGAACATTTTGCGGTGGATAGTTCGCTCACCCCGCTAGAGCGGCGGTCATTGCAGACGCGTAACCTTGTATCCGTCCGCCTGGAGGCGAGCGATGACCGAGTCCTTCCCCGCCAGGTGACCTGCGCCTACCGCAACGAAAACAGTGCCCGGCTGGCCCAATCGTTGTTCGACCCATCTCGCCCAGTTGGCATTGCGTTGCTCCAGCAGCGCAGCCTTCAGCTCCGGCGACTTGGTGAGGTCGCGATTGAAGGCGACCGCCATCGATTTCACGTCCCCGCGCTTCCACGGCGACAACATCTGGTCGTAGGCGCCCTGGGTGTCGTCGTCCGGACCGCCCTCGATCTGGTCGACGAACAATTTGCGCTGAGCGGCTTCTGGAAGCTTCGCGAAAAAGCCGAACTGCTCGGTCGGCGTCTCCAGCTGACCGATTGGCTTATGCTCCGACAGGAACTGCTGGCGGAGAATTTCCTCCGGCCCATCCTTGCCCTTCAGGCCCATGTCCTTGAACTCGGTCGAAACGAGCGTGAGCCACGCGAGCCAGGTCTCCATCCGGTCCAGACCCTTCTCGGGAATGCCGGCCTTGGCGAGATAGGCGCGCATCTTGGGCACCTTCGCCTTGGGGATCCGGCTGGCGATCGGGGGAAGTCCCGGTTTGACGCCAAGCGAGAACATCGCCTGCTGAACGGCCGCCGGATTCTGCTGGTCGACGATCGTCTCGACGACAAGCTGCTGCGACGATTCCACCGCCTGGTCGAACTTGGCGGTCCGCCACTTGAGGCTATCAGGCAGGAGGTGGATGGTGCCGAACAGGTAGATCGTCGTGTCCGGGTCGGAAACCTGCCACAGGGCAGGGTGCGCGGGCTGCGGCGCGCGCGCCTCTGCCGGCACCGACCCGAGCAGAAGCGTAAGGCCGAGCGCTGCTCCGACGCGGCGCACCAGTGATTTCAACATCGACTAAAGTTCCTCTCGACCTTCCGGTTCGCATGGCCGGCTAGCGGCGGCAAGCTGAACCCTGACTTGCCCCTCCGGCAACCATTCGCCAAAGCGCTGGAACGCAATCCAACGGGGTACTTTCCGCTTGAGCCTCAGCTTTCAGGACCTGATCCTCACGCTCCATAGCTATTGGGGCGCGCGGGACTGCGTCATCCTCCAGCCATACGACATGGAGATGGGGGCAGGGACATTCCACCCCGCGACGGTACTTCGTTCGCTCGGGCCTGAGGCGTGGCGCGCGGCTTACGTGCAGCCTTGCCGGCGGCCGACCGATGGACGCTACGGGGAGAATCCGAACCGCCTTGGTCACTATTACCAATACCAGGTGGTGCTGAAGCCCAGCCCCGATGACCTGCAGGAACTGTATCTGGGGAGCCTTAGGGAGATCGGGATCGACCCGCTGAAGCACGATATCCGCTTCGTCGAGGATGATTGGGAATCGCCCACGCTCGGCGCCTGGGGCCTCGGCTGGGAAGTCTGGTGCGACGGCATGGAAGTGACCCAATTCACCTATTTCCAGCAGGTCGGCGGCTTCGAGTGCAAGCCGGTGACCGGCGAGCTGACCTACGGCCTCGAGCGGCTGGCCATGTACATCCAGGGCGTCGACAATGTGTACGACCTTCGGTTCAACGACGCCGGCGTGACTTACGGTGACGTGTTCCTGGAGAATGAGCAGGAGATGTCGGCCTACAACTTCGAGGTGGCGGACACGGAGGCCCTGTTCGATTTATTCCGGAAGGCGGCGTCCGAGTGCGAACGATGCCTGGACGCGAAGTTGCCGATCCCGGCCTACGAGCAGGCGATCAAGGCCAGCCACCTGTTCAACACGCTGCAGGCTAGGGGGGTGATCAGCGTCGCCGAGCGTCAGGCCTACATCGGCCGCGTCCGGGACCTCGCAAAGGCGGCGTGCGGCGCCTGGCTGGAGCGGGCCGCCTGATGGCCGACTTCCTGCTCGAATTGCGGTCGGAGGAAATCCCGGCGCGGATGCAGGCGAAAGCCCGCAATGACCTCGCTCGTTTGTTTGCCGAATGCACTGAGGAAGCTGGGTTAGGTGTCGGAACTATCGACACTTTTTCTACGCCGCGACGGCTGGTCCTGATCGCTCGCGATGTGGCGGAGGCTACCAAGGCGAGCCGCGAGGAATTGAAAGGGCCACGCTCGTCGGCGCCCCCACAGGCGCTAGAAGGCTTCCTGCGCAAGACCGGTCTTACACAGGATCGGCTGGAAGAGCGCGACGGCGTCTATTTTGCGGTTATCGAACGGCCGGGTCGGCCGGCCGCTGAAATCCTCGCTGACGCGATCAAACGGATCGTCGCCGATTTCCCTTGGCCCAAGTCGATGCGATGGGGCGACGGCACGATGCGCTGGGTGCGACCGCTTCACGGCATCGTTGCCCTCCTCGGCGAGGAGATCGTCCCGATCGAGATCGAGGGCGTGACATCAGGTGCAACGACGGTCGGCCATCGCTTTCACCATCCTGGAGCGATCACGGTCGGCGGTGCCGCGGACTATGTCGAGAAGCTGCGCGCCTGCCACGTCATCGTCGACCAGGAGGAACGCGAGCGGCTGATCCGCGAGGGCGCCCAGGCGGCGGCGGATGAGATCGGGCTTACTCTGCTGCCGGACGAGGGGCTGGTGGTGGAAAATGCTGGCCTCACCGAGTGGCCGGTTCCGTTGATCGGAAGCTTCGAACCCGACTTCCTCGAGGTGCCGCGCGAGGTGATCGTGCTCACGATGCGCACGAACCAGAAGTATTTCGCCTGCCTCAATGACGAAGGTCTGCTCGCTCCGGTTTTCGTTTGCGTGGCCAATGTCGCCGCGAACGACGGCGGAGAGGCGATCGTTGAGGGAAATGCCCGGGTGCTGGCGGCCCGCCTCGCTGACGCGCGCTTCTTCTGGGAGCAGGACCTCAAGGTACCG
>DASUZY010000015.1:0-7326 GCA_036376635.1 Sphingomicrobium sp. | reverse complement strand
AATGGCTCCCCGGGCCTGATTCGAACAGGCGGCCGTCCGATTAACAGTCGGATGCTCTACCGCTGAGCTACCGGGGAGCAGCCCATCAGGGCAGCGCGCGCTAGATAGCGCGACGTTCCTTAAAGGCAAGTGATGAAGCGGGTTTAGGTGGCGAATTGCTCCATCGCGATCCGCTCGTCGAGGGCGTGCTCCGGATCGAACAGGAGGGTGAGCGATCGTTCACGGTCGAGGCGGACCTCGACACGAGCAACATCGCGGACCTCAATCTGGTCGGCGACGGCTGAAACAGGCCGGTTTTGCGCCTCCAGGATCGTGAAGCAAACTGCGGTGTCGTCGGGGAGGATCGCTCCTGACCAACGCCTGGGGCGGAAGGGACTGATCGGAGTTAGCGCCAGCATCTTCGCCTGAAGCGGCAGGATCGGGCCATGCGCGGAGAGGTTGTAGGCGGTGGATCCGGCGGGCGTCGCCACCAGCACGCCGTCGCACGCGAGCTCCGGAAGCGCCACGCGCCCATTGACCGAGATTTCGATCTTGGCCGTCTGACGCGTTTCTCTCAGCAGCGAGACCTCATTGATCGCTGCATAAGTGAACTTCTCACCGCTGACCGTCGTCGCGCTCATCTGCAGCGGAGCGACCCTGATCGCCTTCGCCCCGGCGATTCGCTCCTGCAGGCGATCGATCCGCCAGTCGTTCATCAGGAAGCCGACCGTACCGCGATTGATCCCAAACACCGGTTTTGGACAATCGCCCTGGAGCATCTGGTGAAGGGTCTGAAGCATGAAGCCGTCGCCGCCGAGCGCGACAAGGGTTTCGGCCTGCTCGACATCGGCGAAGCTATACTTCCGACGGAGCAGCGCTTCGGCGGCCCGAGCTACCTCGGTCGTTGACGATAGCAATCCGATATTGAGGGCGCCGAGGTCGCTCGCTTGCTGGTCACCTGCCTTGGGTGAGTCGGCGTTCAACCTGAGGCTCCTCGTCAGCTTCGACAAGCCGGCAAGATAGGGCTTCGATGCCGCAAGGTCACTGTCCCGTTTCGGGCCGTGGCGGAAGCCCGTCATTTCGCCCCGCACGGCTGCCGACTACCCAAATATCTGCGTGGACCAGGGACGGCATGACCGGGTGGGAAAGGGTGACATGTTGACCTGGAATGAAATTGGTAAGTGGGGACGGCGGGCATCGGATGTTGGGGCAACGATGCCCTCCGCTCCACGACGCGACCTGCTGCTTGAGGCAGCGATTGCCCATGAGCAGGTTGACGTCCTGTACCAGCCGCTCATCGACCCGGAGTCCGGGCGTATCTCGGGGGCCGAAGCGCTGGCGCGTTCGCCCGTCGTCGCGGATGCAGAGATGCTCTTTGCACGCGCGACGGCGGGCGGATTGGACGAGCGCCTATCGCGGCTGATCCAGCGCAAGGCATTGCGTTCAGCTGCGGTCTGGGAAGGGCCGTTGAAGTCGCTCGGACTGTCGATCAATATCCTCCCCGCGGACATATCGCGGGACGGTTACGACGATTGGCTCCTCGATGAAATCGAACAAGCAGGCATCGACCCGAGCCGGGTAACTCTCGAGATTACGGAGAGCGCACTGCTTGCCGAGCGCCAACAAGTGGCTGATCGGCTAACCCGCCTGCGTGAAGCTGGAGTCCGGATTGCCGTGGACGATTTCGGTACCGGCTACGCGAGCCTCGCCTACCTTACGTCGCTGCCGCTCGATGCGATCAAGATCGACCGAGGGCTGGTGGCCGACATCGTCGGGGGCGAACGCGACCGAATCGTGGTGCGTGCCATGATCCATCTTGCACGAGAGCTCGATCTCACGGTCGTGGTCGAGGGTGTCGAGACGGCGGGCCAGCTTGCTCTGCTGGCCGAGTGGGGCTGTGATCTTTATCAGGGCTTCCTCGGCGCCGGCGCGCTGACCCATGAGGAGCTAACCCGCTTCGTCACCGCAGCCAACGCCGAGCTGGTCTAGCCTTCAGGCAGCTTCCTTCTTCTCTCCCGCGGCGGCCACTCGTGCGAGTCCGCGGGAGAGCTGAAGTGCACCGTTGAGCCGCGCTTCAGCATTCGGCCAATCCCGCGAGATCGTCATCTTGCTGTCTGGGCGGAGCTTGGCTGCGCCTTTCAGCCGATCGATATAGCTGAGCAGACCGACGAGATCCGGAAAACCGCCCTCGGCGAAGGTAATCACCGCGCCCTTCGGCCCAATATCGAGCTTGGCGACCATCGCCTGCTTGAGGTTCAGCTTCACCTCGACGATCTTCATCAGATTGGCCGTCTCCTCGGGAAGCGTGCCGAACCGATCGATCAGCTCAGCCGCGAAAGCGTCAATGGCGCTTCGATCGTCGAGGTCGCCCAAACGGCGATAAAGGCCCATTCGAAGATCGAGGTCGGGGACATAGGTCTCGGGGATCATGATCGGCGCGTCGACGCTGATTTGCGGGGTGAATTCCTCCTGTCGCGGCACGCCGCCGGCCTTGAGCTCCACGATCGCATCTTCAAGCATCGACTGGTAAAGTTCGAACCCAACCTCCTTGATGTGGCCGGACTGCTCGTCGCCAAGAAGGTTTCCGGCCCCGCGTATATCGAGGTCATGACTGGCGAGCTGGAAGCCGGCGCCCAGGCTGTCGAGATCGGCGAGGACCTGCAGCCGTTTTTGGGCCGCCTCCGTGATCGAGCGATCCGACGGCATGGTCAGATAGGCGTAGGCGCGCGTCTTCGAGCGCCCAACGCGGCCCCGGAGCTGATAGAGCTGGGCCAGACCGAACCGGTCGGAACGATACACGATCAGGGTATTGGCGCTCGGAATGTCGAGGCCGCTTTCGACGATCGTGGTCGACAGGAGCACATCATATTTCCGGTCGTAGAAGGCACTCATCCGCTCCTCGACCTCGGTCGCACTCATCTGCCCGTGAGCGGTGATGAACTTCACCTCCGGCACCTGGGCGCGCAGCCATTCCTCCATGTCGGGTAGATCGGCGATGCGCGGAACGACGAAGAAGCTCTGACCGCCGCGATAATGTTCGCGCAGCAAGGCTTCGCGCAACACCACCCCGTCCCAGGGGGTGACGTAGGTACGCACGGCCAGGCGATCCACCGGTGGCGTCTGGATCACCGACAACTCGCGAAGCCCGCTCATCGCCATTTGCAGCGTGCGCGGAATCGGCGTGGCGGTCAGCGTCAGGACGTGAACGTCGGACTTGAGCGCCTTCAGCCGTTCCTTGTGAGCGACTCCGAAATGCTGCTCCTCGTCGACGATTACCAAGCCGAGGCGCTTGAACTCGACGCTCTTGGCGAGGATCGCGTGGGTGCCGATGACGATGTCGACCGTGCCGTCGGCGAGTCCTTCCTTGGTCTTTTTCGCTTCGGCCGCGGGTACCAGGCGCGAGAGTCTGCCGACCTTCAGCGGGAACCCCTGGAGGCGCTCGGCAAAGTTGCGGTAGTGCTGGCGGGCGAGCAGGGTGGTTGGGCAAACGAGCGCCACCTGCCGGCCAGTCATCGCCATCACGAAAGCGGCGCGAAGCGCGACTTCGGTCTTTCCGAATCCGACGTCTCCGCAGACCAGCCGGTCCATCGGTCTTCCCGCTTCGAGGTCGCCGATCACATCGCTGATGGCGCGTTCCTGGTCGTCTGTCTCTTCATATGGGAACCGATCGACGAAAGCGGGATAGCTCGAGTCCGGCTCAGCAACGAAGCCTGAGCGCGTGGCGCGCATGGCGGCAACCTTGATCAGCTCGCCGGCGATCTCCCGGATTCGCTCCTTCATCCGCGACTTGCGCCGCTGCCAGCCTTCGCCGCCCAGGCTATCGAGCGTGACGCCTTCGCTTTCGCTGCCGTAACGACTCAGAAGCTCGATATTCTCGACCGGGACGTAGAGCTTGTTGCCGCGCGCATATTCGAGGGCGACGCAGTCGTGCGGCACCTTGCTGACGGGGATCTGGGTGAGGCCCTCGTAACGCCCGATGCCATGCTCGGCGTGAACCACCAGGTCGCCCGGCGACAACGTCGCCAGTTCGGCGAGGAAGGCGTCGGCGGCTTTTCGTTTCTTGCGACGGCGGACGAGCCGGTCGCCAAGCATATCCTGCTCGGTAAGGACCGCCACTTCGGGAGTGGTGAAGCCGTGATCGAGTGGGAGGACGAGCAAGGTCGGCTGCGTCTTCGAACCCAGCGCTTCCTGCCAATTGTCGACCAGCTTCAAGGCCTTGAGGCCATGATCTTCGAGCAGACCGGCCAGGCGTTCCCGCGCTCCGCGCGTATAGCTTGCAAGGACGACCTTGTGCCCGCCGCGGCGGAGATTGGCAATTTGCTTCGTCACCGCCTCGTAGACGTTGGTCTGCTGCGCGCGCTCCGGTGCGAAGTCCCGCGCGGGCTGCACACCGAAGTCGATGACTCGATCGGATTCTGGTTCGGGGAAGGGTGTAGCTAGATGGATTGGACGGTCGGAAACGAGATCCGACCATTCGCCCGTGCCGAGGTAAAGCGCATCGGGTTCAAGCGGCCGGTAGCTTCCAGGCTCACCCTCGTTCGCACGCACGCGGTTCTGATAATAATCATCGATGGCCTCGCGGCGGCTGGCGAGCGCCTGGTCTGCGGATGTGTCGCGGACGATCAAATCGTTCTCGCCGAGATGATCGAACAGGGTTGCCAGCCGCTCCTCGAGCAGCGGCAGCCAATGCTCCATGCCGGCCATTCGACGACCATCGGACAAAGCCTGGTAGAGCGGGTCCTGAGTGGCGGTGGCGCCGAATTGCTCTCGGTAGCGCGAGCGGAACCGCTTGATGCTGTCCACGTCAAGCAACGCTTCGGAAGCGGGCATGAGCGTGAATGCCTCGGCCTTATCGGTCGACCGCTGGTCCGCGGGATCGAAGCGGCGCACGCTGTCGATTTCGTCTCCGAAGAAATCGAGACGAAGCGCCAGTTCCTCGCCAGCGGGGAAGAGGTCGATGAGCGATCCGCGCACTGCATATTCGCCAGCTTCGGCGACAGTGTCAGCTCGCTGGTAACCGAGGGAGTTGAGCTGCTCGATCAAGGTCTCGCGCTCAATGCGCTCACCCTCCGCCATGCGACGCGTCAGCTGGCGAATGCGAAACGGGGTCAGCAGTCTTTGCGTAGCGGCGCTTGCCGTTGCGACGAGAAGTTGAGGCTTGTCCTGCGTGGCCTGAAGCGCGCTGAGGGTCGCGAGCCGCTCGGCCATCACCCGCAGGGCGGGGGACGCTCGGTCATACGGAAGACAGTCCCAGCCCGGAAGTGTCAGGACCTGCACCTCTGGAGCAAACAGAGGCACTGTCTCCGCGAGCGCCCGCATCGCGGCTTCATCGGCGACGATGGCGACCGCCCGGCCGCCCTTTCTTCCTCCATGCGCCGCACGTGCAAGATCGGCGCCCAACCACGGGAGAAAGCCTGTGGGGACGCTGGCAAGCGTTAGCGGTTGTCCGGCGTGAAGGACGCGCTGCAGCGGTTCGCTCATTTGGCGATCCGGATATAGTCGAGCTTCTGAAATGCCTTGATCATGGGGCCCGCGAAGCGCTCGGGCGGAGGTGCAGTTCCTAGTGCCCAAGCCATGATGTCGACGTCCTGCTCCTCCAGAAGATCCGCGAAGAGGGCGCGCTCGTCCGCTCGCCAAGACGCATGGTGCGCATCGAAAAAGCCGCCGATCATCAGATCGGCTTCCTTGGTGCCGCGATGGTGCGCGCGCCAGTGCAGGCGCTTTAGTTCCGGGTTGGAAGGCATGGCGGGGATGTAGGCGCTAGCCGCCCTTCGTTCCAGCGTTAACCACAATTAACTATCGTTGAGGTTCTGCGCTGCTATGGCTTGAATCGCAGGGGGCTGCATCAAGGCGATTGAGGTCGTGGCGAGCGAGCCCGAAACCGTACCCCTGCTTCTGGATCAGGCTCGGCTTACGCCGGAAGCGCTCGCGCTTCGCCGGCCTGCCGTACTGCGTGGGTTGGTGGCCGATTGGCCAGCGGTCGTCGAGGCTCGGCAGAGTCCTCGACAGGCGGCCGCATATCTGGAGCGATTCGATCGCGGGGCCGACCTCGAGGCGTTCGTCGGCGAGCCATCGATGGGCGGCCGCTATTTCTACAATTCCGAAGTTTCAGATTTTAATTTTCAGCGGGGCAAAATCTCCCTTCGCCAACTTCTCCAGATTCTGCTCGGCGAAGTCGACGGACTGGCCGGCCGGGCGGTTTACGCGGGCTCGATGCCGACGCGGCAAATACTTCCCGGATTCGAGCCTGAAAATCCACTTCCGCTTCTGGCGGCGAAGAACACTGAGCCTCGAATCTGGATCGGCAACCGGAGCCGCGTCGCGCCGCACTTCGATGAGTCGGACAATATCGCTTGCGTGGTTGCCGGACGGCGCCGGTTCACGATCTTCCCTCCCGAGCAGGTCGCCAACCTCTACATCGGTCCGCTCGATTTCACGATGGCCGGGCAGCCAGCGAGCATGGTCGACCTGGCCGCGCCGGATCTGGATCGATACCCTCGCTTCGAAGAGGCGCTTCGCAATGCGTTCGTCGCGGAGCTTGAGCCCGGCGATGCGATCTTCATCCCGGCATTGTGGTGGCACGGCGTCGAGTCGACCGCGCCGTTCAACATTCTCGTCAATTACTGGTGGCAGGACGTTCCGCCTGGGTCGACCTCGGCGCTTGCGGCCATGGCCCACGGCATCTTGGCCTTCAGGGAGCTGCCACCGGAAACGCGAGAGGCGTGGAGCGCCTATTTCGACCATTTCGTCTTCCAGGCGAACGGCGATCCGGCTGCCCATCTCCCACTTGGCCGCAGGGGGATTCTGGACACGCCCTCACCCCAGTTGAGGAGCCGGATCAGGCAATTCCTGCTGCGTGTCTTGAGCAGCGGCTGATTCGTCGCTTAACGGAGGCATGCGGCCCGAAATCCTCAATCCGCTGTTCACCGAAGTGGAAGCGCTGAAAGGTGTCGGGCCTCAGGTCGCCAAGCTGCTGAAAAAGCTCGGCGTGACCCGAGCGATCGATCTCATTTATCACATGCCGACGGGCTCGATTGAGCGGGTTAGAGCGCCTTCGGCATCGGCTTCGCTCTTGGGTCGCAACGTGATTCTCGATCTCACACCGTTCGAGACGCGCGAGAACCGATCGGGAAGAGGCCCGACCCGCGTGTTCGCCAGCGATGGTGACGGGAATACGATCAGCCTCGTCTACTTCAACAATCCTGGCTGGGCGAAGCGAAGCCTGCCGGTCGGTCAGCTGCGCACCGTTTCGGGAAAGCTCGAGCAGTACGGAGACGAGTGGCAAATGATCCATCCGGAGGTCAGCGAGCCGGGGAAGGGCGTCGCGCCTGCAGCTCGGGAGTCGGT
>DASUZY010000014.1:0-27130 GCA_036376635.1 Sphingomicrobium sp. | reverse complement strand
GAAGGTTCGGCGATGATTCGCGGGCGATCCAGCACATCAGTGTCCTTTGGGTTCACTGTAGCACCGGCTCCACGCAGATCGAGTAACGTTCGGTCGCCGCGCAGCGGTCGCGGAATGTCAGCCGCTGCCATTCCATCCGCGCTTTCAGCTCTTCGCTGTAAGGGCCGTGGATCACCTCCGTACCCGGCTCCAGATTGCTGAACTGGCAGTCCGAATAATGACCGCCGATGACCCAGTAACGCTGTCCCATCATTGCTCTCCTACTCGGCGGCCACGGCGGCTTTGGATTTGAACTGCGCGGCTTCGGTCGATTCCCTCAGCGCGACGGTCGAGCTGTTGCCACCCGAGATCGCGCTCGCGACTGCATCGAAATATCCCGTGCCGACTTCGCGCTGGTGCCGGGTCGCGGTGTAGCCGGCCGCCTCGCTCGCGAACTCCGCCTGCTGAAGCTCGGAATAAGCCGTCATGCCGCGATCGCGATAATCGCTCGCCAGTTCGAACATCGAATGGTTGAGGCTGTGGAAGCCGGCGAGCGTCACAAACTGGAACTTGTAGCCCATCCGTCCGAGCTCGCGCTGGAACCGGGCGATCATGCCGGGGTTCAATCGTGCCGCCCAATTGAAACTCGGCGAACAATTGTAGGCGAGCAGCTTGCCCGGGTAGCGCGCGTGGATCGCCTCGGCGAACCGGTGCGCGTCCTCGAGGTCCGGGTGGCTGGTCTCGAACCAAAGCAGGTCGGCGTGCGGCGCGAAGGCCAGGCCGCGGGCGACGCAATGGTCGAGGCCGCTGCCGTCCCTCAGCCGGAAGAAGCCTTCGGACGTGCGCTCGCCGGTGATGAATGCGCGATCACGCTCGTCGACGTCGCTGGTGATGAGTTTTGCGCTCTCGGCATCGGTTCGGGCGACCAGGATGGTCGGGACGCCACAGACGTCGGCAGCGAGACGCGCTGCGTCGAGGTTGCGGATCGCGGCCTGGGTCGGGATCAGGACCTTGCCGCCGAGATGGCCGCACTTCTTCTCGCTCGCGAGCTGGTCCTCGAAGTGAACCCCAGCAGCGCCGGCCTCGATATAGGCCTTCATGATCTCGAAGCAGTTGAGCGGTCCACCGAAGCCCGCTTCCGCGTCGGCGACGACCGGCGCGAACCAGTCACGCTTCGCGCCGCCTTCCATGTGCTCGACCTGATCGGCGCGCTGCAGCGTCTTGTTGATCTTGCGGGCGAGCTCCGGGCCCGAATTGGCAGGATAGAGCGACTGGTCCGGGTACATCGATCCGCTGACGTTCGAATCGGCGGCGACCTGCCATCCGGAAAGGTAGATTGCCTGAAGGCCTGCGCGGACCATTTGCATCGCCTGGTTGCCCGACAGCGCACCGAGCGCACGAACCGGCTCCTGTCTCTTCAGCAGTTCCCACAACTTCAGCGCGCCACGGCGGGCTAGCGTATGCTCGACCGGGATTGACCCGCGGAGCTTCAACACATCCTCAACGCTATAGGGCCGCTCGATACCTTCGAACCGGCCTTCAGGTGCCGCAACCACCATTCCGAAATCTGCCATGACGCGAGTCCCTGTTCGATTTGACCAGGTGAGAGGAACCTATCGCTCCTGTAAAAGCCGCACTGAAAAGTGCTGCAATGTCGCACCAAGACTTGTGCTTTTGTAAATTCTTTGACAGCATTACAAAATGTTGCAGCGCAAGCTCTTTCTCGGGGCGCGGCTCAAGCGCCTCCGGCGCGAGCGGGGGCTGAACCAGAGCCAGATGGCCGACGAGCTTGGTATTTCGGGCTCGTACCTCAATCATCTCGAGCGCAACCAGCGGCCGGTGACTGCCGGCATCCTGCTGCGGCTCGCCGAAGCGTTCGACGTCGATGTGAAAGCCTTTGCGTCCGAAGGCGGCGAGAGCGGCGGCGCCACGCAACTGGGCGAGATCTTCGCCGATCCGATGCTCGCCGACCTGGGCGTCAGCCGATACGAGCTGGTCGAACTCGCCGATAATGCGCCGTCGATCGGCGAGGCGATCGCACGGCTCTACACCGCCGTACGGGAGGTACGGCGACGGCCGGATGGCGGCGATGAACGGCGCGCGGACCCGCGCTCGCTCATCACACCGGAGACATGGGTGCGCGACTACATCCAGTCGCAGCGCAATCATTATCCAGAGCTTGAGGAGGCGTCCGAGACGCTGGGGGGTGCGCTCGCTCATCCACTGTCGGTGGCCGAGCCGCTGCGCCAGCGGCTGAAGCAGGCCTGGGGGGTCGAAGTGCAGGTTGTCGATCCTGAAGTGCTTCAGGACGCAAGCCAGCATTACGATGCTCAGCGGCGCGTGTTGATGCTGTCGTCGCTGCTGCGGCCGGAGAACCGGACGTTCGGAATCGCCTACCAGCTGGCGCTCCTGGAATTCGCGCCGATCATCGCGCGAATGCTGGAGGCGGCGCGCTCGCCGGAACCGGGTAGCCGGCGGCTACTGCATATGAGCTTCGCCAACTACGCCGCGGGCGCGATCATGATGCCTTACGGCAAGTTCCTGCGGGCGGCGGAAGAGCAGCGTTACAATCTCGACCGGCTGACCGCGCAGTTCGGTGCCAATGTCGAGCAGGTCGCCCACCGGCTGACGACGCTCGGCCGATCCGGCGCGAAGGGCGTGCCCTTCTTCATGCTCCGCGTCGACCCAGCGGGTAACATCTCCAAACGCTATGCGGGCGAAAGCTTCCCCTTCTCGCATTTCGGCGGCACCTGCCCTCGCTGGCACCTGCACACGGCCTTCCAGACGCCGGGACAGACCATCCGCCAGCTGATCGAGACGCCGGAGGGCGAGCGCTTCTTCACGATCAGCCGGACAATCGAGCGGCCCATCCGTCCCGACCTCCGCGACGATGCGCTGCTGGCAATCGGCTTGGGTTGTGACGTCAAGCATGCACACCGGATTGCTTATGCGGACGGGCTGAACCTCAAGGACACCCCTGCCACTCCGGTGGGACCCGCCTGCGCGGTGTGTCCACGGCTTCAGTGCGCCTATCGCGCGACGCCGCCCGCGGGGCGGATGCTGGCCGTGGAAGAAAACCGGAAGTCGATCTCGCCCTACCCGTTCGTGCCGACCTAGGGCGCGACCGGCTCGCGCTCGAGACCTGCCCGGTCCCATTTCGCGAGATCTGCTCCAGCTTCGTACGCCGACTCGAAAAATTCGGTGAGTACCCTCGCCGGGTCCGTTGCTGCCCTGACTGCCGCATACGGCAATACGAACTCGCCGTAGGTCGCATCGAACTGGCCATGCGCGACCCGTGCGTCGCGATAGCCCGGCGCTTCAGGATAGATGTAGGTGTAGAAGAAGGGCTCGGCTCCCGTAACTCCCCCAGCCCAGAAGCCAGCGCTGGTCACCTCATCGCTGTAGGCTTCCCGGGCGATCCTGTCGGGCAGGCCGGGAACGCCGCCGGGGTGCTCGGGTGCCTTGCGGCCGGAAAAGCGGCTTACCGCGAGATCGAAGCTGCCCCACCAGAAGTGCACCGGGCTCGCCTTCCCGGCAAACCCGGCGCGGAAGTGCGAGAAGATTGGAAGCATCGCCGCGAGCGCCTCGCGGAAGCGGATTGCGGACTCGCGGTCATAGTCGCGATGCCGGGTATCCTCGGCGAATGGGATAGCGCCTTCGATTTCATTCGGCCGGCCGTTGAAACTGGAGGGCAGGCCGTGGCGATCGAGCATGTCGATGAGCCGGCCATGCAGGGAGGCGATGCTCCCGGCGTTGAGAGGCACTTCCTCGCGCGATTCGTCACTGGCCCACAACACGATGGCGTGGCGGCAGAGGTCGAGCGTCAGGGTGAAGGTCCGGTCACCGCCAGCCGCTGTCGGCAAGGTGGAGAGTCCCCGGGCATTCGGCTGCAACGCGACATGCCAGCCGTGATTCATCCATGGAGAATGCGCGACCTTGATCTTGCCGAGCATCTGCGCGGCGAGATGCAGGATGGCGAGCGTGTCATGGTCGCCTTCGACGGTCAGCTCGGGCCAATCGCTCATCGCCCTGCTGCCTTTGCATTTTGCGGTGCGGCATTGCTAGAGGCCGAAGCATCATGTCCGACGCCCTGCTCGACCGTATCGCCGCCGCAAACGACCTGCAGGAGCTCGAGTCCGTGCGGGTAGCGCTGCTCGGCAAGGCCGGCGAGATCACGGCCCAGCTGAAATCGCTGGGGTCGATGGACCCAGCCACGCGCTCCACCGAGGCTCCGAAGGTCCACGCGCTGCGGGAGCAGATTGCTTCGGCGATCGCCGACCGCAAGGCCTGGCTCGAAAATGCCGAGCTCGAACGCAAGCTCGCCACCGAGAAGGTCGACCTGTCGCTACCGGCTCCGGAGAGCGTGTCGGGCACGGTGCACCCGGTCAGCCAGGTGATGGACGAGCTGGCCGAGATCTTCGCCGATTTGGGCTTCTCCGTCGCCGAGGGCCCTGAGATCGAGACGCAATGGTACAATTTCACCGCGCTCAACATGCCCGAGAACCATCCGGCGCGGGCGATGCAGGACACCTTCTACCTCGAACCGCGTGAGCCCGGTGAGGAACCGCGCGTTCTCCGCACGCACACCTCGCCGGTGCAGATCCGCGCTGGCGAGGGAAGGGGAGCGCCGCTTTACGTCATCGCACCGGGACGAGTGTACCGCTCCGACAGCGATGCGACGCACACCCCGATGTTTCATCAGGTCGAAGGGCTGGTGATCGATAAGGGAATCACCCTCGGCCACCTCAAATGGACGCTCGAGACGTTCCTGAAGGCGTTCTTCGAGCGCGACGATGTGGTTCTGCGCATGCGACCGAGCTATTTCCCGTTCACCGAGCCCTCGGCGGAGGTCGATGTCGGCTGGTCGATGGAAAAGGGTCGCCGCGTTGTCGGTGGGCAGGAAGGGTGGATGGAGGTGCTGGGAAGCGGCATGGTCCATCCCCGCGTGATCTCGAACATGGGACTCGACCCTGACGAGTGGCAGGGCTTTGCCTTCGGTTGCGGGATCGACCGACTGGCAATGCTCAAATACGGAATGGACGACCTTCGCGCCTTCTTCGACGGCGATATTCGCTGGCTCAAGCATTACGGTTTCCGAGCGCTCGACGTGCCTACGCTCTCCGGCGGAGTCGGAGCATGAAATTCTCGCTGGAATGGCTGAAGCAGCATCTCGACACGGATGCTTCCCCGCGAGAGATCGCCGAGAAGCTGACTGCGATTGGGCTTGAGGTCGAAGATCTGTCGAACCCGGCCGAGGGCTTGGCGCCGTTCCGTATCGCGAAGGTGCTCAGCGCTGAAAAGCACCCACAGGCTGACAAGCTGCAGGTCCTTATGGTCGATGCGGGCGAAGGTGCGGTCCAGGTCGTCTGCGGCGCGCCCAATGCGCGTGCAGGGATACTCGGCGTCTTCGGTGCGCCCGGCGCCTACATCCCCGGAAGCGGCATCACGCTAAAGGTCGCGGCGATCCGAGGCGTCGAAAGCAACGGGATGATGTGCTCATCTCGGGAGCTGGAGCTCGGCGACGATCATAGCGGGATCATCGAGCTGCCTGGCGATGCACCCGTCGGCGAAGCCTACGCCGCTTATGCCGGTCTCGATGACCCGGTGTTCGACGTCAATGTCACCCCAAACCGCCAGGATTGCATGGGTGTTCGGGGGATCGCCCGTGATCTGGCGGCCTCGGGGATCGGCACGTTGAAGCCGCTCGCGGTCCCGCAGATCGAGGGCAGCTTCGCCAACCCCGTGCCGATCCGGATCGAAGATCCTGACGGCTGTCCCGCCTTCTTCGGGCGTGCGGTGCGCGGAGTGACCAATGGCGCCTCGCCCGAATGGATGCAGCGGCGGCTGAAGGCGGCGGGGCAACGTCCGATCTCGGCGCTGGTCGACATCACCAATTACGTGATGCTGGAGCATGGGCGGCCCGCGCATGCGTATGATATCGCTAAGCTGACCGGCGGCCTCACTGCCCGGGCAGCGCGAGATGGCGAGAAGGTCCTCGCGCTCAACGAAAAGGAATATCTGCTCCAGCCGTCCATGACTGTGATCGCCGACGACGTTCAAGTCCACGATATCGGCGGAATTATGGGCGGCGAGGACTCCGGTGTCAGTGCCGAGACTAGCGACGTCATGCTGGAGGTCGCCTATTTCACGCCCGAGCGGATCGCACGCACTGGGCAGGCACTTGGCCTCACCAGCGATGCCCGCAGCCGCTTCGAACGCGGCGTCGACCCGGCATTCCTCGATGAAGGGTTGGCGATCCTCACCGGATTGATCGTGGACATTTGCGGCGGTGAGCCTTCCACAGTTGAGCGCGCCGGTCAGCCGCCAATCGAACAGCGCTCCATCACCTTCGACTATGGCCGAACGAGGGAGCTCGGTGGAATCGAGGTTCCCGAACAGCGCCAGCGCGAAATCCTCGAGAGCCTCGGCTTCGGTGTGAGCGGCAATCTTGTGTCCGTCCCGACGTGGCGGCGTGACGTCGAAGGTTCCGCCGACCTCGTCGAGGAAGTGGCCCGGATCACCGGCTACGACGCAGTGCCGTCGACACCACTCCCCCGAGTTCCCGGAGTGGCACGGCCTACTGCCACGCGATCGCAGCTGATGGAGCGGCGAGTGCGTCGCACCGCAGCCGCGCGCGGGCTCGACGAAGCAGTGACCTGGAGCTTCATCTCCGAAGCGCAGTCCCAGGCGTTCGGGGGCGCCGACTGGCGACTCGCCAATCCGATCAGCGAGGAGATGAAGGTCATGCGAACTTCGCTCCTCCCGGGATTGATTGCCGCGGCGAGACGGAACGTCGACCGGGGCGCCAATTCGGTTCGCTTGTTCGAGATTGGTCGCCGCTATCTCGGCGACCGCGAGCATCCGACCTTCGGCCTCCTGCTCGCTGGCAATCGGACGGGCCGCAGCTGGCAGGCCGGGAAGGCCCAGCCGTTCGATTCGTTCGACGCGAAATCGGAAGTCCTCGCCCTGCTCGACGCAGCGGGTGCTCCAGTCGGCAACCTGCAGGTCTATCCGGACGCCGGGCCGACCTGGCACCCCGGCCGTTCGGCAAAGCTTGGCCTCGGTCCGAAAACGGTGGTCGCGGTCTTCGGCGAGCTTCACCCGAGCCTGACCCGCAAGCTGGATGCGCCGTCGGGGACAGTCGCGGCGGAGATCTATTTCGACGCAATCCCGGCCTCGCGAGCAAGCGGCCACGCCCGATCGCAATTTACGCCGCCCGCGCTCCAGGCGATCTCACGGGATTTTGCGTTCATCGTTCCCGCGAATGTCACCGCTGATGCCCTGCTTCGAGCGATCAAGAGCGCGGACAAGGCGCTGATCACCGATGCGCGGCTATTCGACCGATTCGAAATCTCCGAAGGGCTCAGTCTTGCATTCGAAGTCACCCTGCAACCCATCGAGAGAAGCTTCACCGACGAGCAGATCGGCGACGTATCGAAGCGGATAGTCGCCGCGGCGGAGAAGCTAGGCGCGCGCCTCAGAAACTGATTCGAGTGCGTTGATCGCGGCGTGGACGCGGGCTTCGATTTCCTCGCGCTTAAGGCCTGGGAGAATCGGCTCGCCCACCTTCACGGTTACCGTTCCGCTCCGATGAACTAGCCCGCGGCCCCATAGCCTCCCGCTATCGACCGCGACCGGTACGACCGGCAGGTCGAGCGCGCGGTACAGCGCTGCGAAGCCGGAACGCAGCTTTGGGGCCTCGCCGACCGGGACTCGGGTGCCTTCCGGATAAATGATGACCGGTCGGCCAGTGGCCCGGGCCTGCTTGCCCTCTTCGACCAGAGCTCGGAGCGCCTTCGCTCCCGCTGACCGCTCCACGGCGATGACGCCATAGCGGCGCGTCAGCCAGCCGAAGAGTGGGAGATCGGCAAGCTCCTTCTTTATTACGATGACCGGCAGCTTGCTGAGCCTGACCATCTCCAGCGTTTCCATCATCGATTGATGCTTGACGGCGATCAGTCGGGGACCGTCCGGCACCACCCCTTCGACCCGGACTCGAATGCCGAGAACGTGGTTGATCAGCCAATGGTGGATTTTTACCCAATTGAGCACGATCGAAAGCATCGGCCGACGCCCAAACAGGGCGGCGGTGACGCCGAGCAAGACCCAGATCACAGTGAGCGGGTAGAAGATCGCCGCGTACAGCAGCGACCGAAGCAGCGCGGTCAAAGGTCGACCCATGCCGCGAGGCGGCGCAGCAGATACTTGTTGTACTCCCCGAACAGGGTGAGGAATCCCGGCTCAGTCCGGACCGCATCGGTCGTGAGCTGATATTTGTCGCGGAGGACCTTCTCGAACTCGTACCGCGCGCGGCGCATGTGCCAGTCGCTGGTGATCAGGCGAAGCGACCGATAGTCGTGCCTTGCAAGCCAGCGTGAAGTTTCTTCCGCGTTGGACCGCGTGTCGACGGATTCGCTTCCGAGATCCACGCAGCAACTCAGCCACCTTGAGCTTCCCGGGATCCGGTGGGCGAGATCCGATTTGGTCACAGCCGGATCGACCCCCGAAACGAGCAGGCGCCGCGCTTTCCCCTGGCGGAGCACATCGATGGCGTGCTCGATCCTGCCAGGACCGCCGGTCAAGACCACCGCTGCATCGCTTGCCGGCGCTTCTGCCGACGCCGGCTTTCCGAGCGTAAAGGCGAAAAAGACGAAGCCGAGTGCGTAGAGGAGCACCAGGAAGGCGCCGAGGCGGCTGATCACAGTGCTTCTCGAAGGGCTCGTAACACCGCGGTCCGCGCCACCCAGGTGGCGAGTGCGGTCAACGCCAGCGGAAGCAAAGCGAGGATGATAAAGTCCTCGAGGCCAAGCGTGGCGCCCCCGGTGAACTCGCCTGCAAATGCCGCACCGCCCGCGAGCAGCAGCAAGACCGCGGCGGCCGCGACGCCCCCCGCCAAGCTTCCGATCAAGGCATCGATTGCGATCTTGCGCTGGAACAGATGCGTGACCTGAAGGTCCGTCGCACCGACCCCGTGCATCACGTCGATCGTGAACCGGTGCGTATCGAGGGCTCCCCGAGCAGCGAGCACGACCGCTGCCGCGGCGGCTGCACTGAGCAGCAAGACCAGCCCGAATGCGACGACCTGCAGAAGGGTGAGCGAGTGAAGCAGCGGCGCAACGCTGTCGCGGTGAGCGGCAATACGCGCGCCCGGCGCGATCGCCTGCGCCTTTTTCTCCAACGCCCCGAGATCGACACCTTGGGCGACGTCGAAGTTGATGAGCGCAGGAACCGGGAGATCGGCACTATTCGCTGCGGGACCTAACCAGCGCTCCAGGGTCTTGCGCATGGCAGTTTCCGGAACGGCTTCCACCGACGTAACGCCGGGTGAACTGCGCAGGGCGGAGAGCAGTGGCGCAAGCTCGGTGCCGCCCGCCGGCACTTCCAGCGCATAGCGGGATTGGATCGCTCGGCTGAGAACGCCGGCAGTATTGGACAGCGCCAGGCCGGTCGCCGCGATGAGCATGATCGAAAAGCTCATGATCGCAATTACCCACGGCGTTGGCGCACGGCGCGACTCCGCTCCGAGAAGACGACGTTCCGGCGGAGAGACGAACAGCCAGTCCAGCATCAGGACGATCGCTTTTGATGGGGGTGTCGCAACGCCCCTGCGGGATCGTCGAGAGTCCCGTTCTCCAGCTTGATGAGCTGCGCCCCGGGGGTCGCGCTGATCAGGCTGACATCGTGGGTAGCGACGACGACCGTGGTTCCCAACCGATTGAGCGCCGTGAACAAGCCCATCAGACGATTGGCCATCTCCGAATCGACGTTGCCTGTCGGCTCGTCGGCGACGAGCAATTCGGGGCGGTTGATTACTGCTCGAGCGATCGCAACGCGCTGCTGCTCGCCGCCGGAAAGCGTCGGCGGACGCGCACTCGCCCGGTCCGCCAGACCGACCCAGGCAAGCATTTCGCGGACCGGACCCTCGACCTCCTCGTCCCTGGCTCCGGCGACCCGCAGCGGGAGCGCCACATTGTCGAACGCGGACAAATGCCTGATCAAGCGGAAGTCCTGAAAGACGACCCCGATCCGCCGCCGAAAGGGCGGAAGCGCCTCACGCGGGGCCTCGCTCAGTTCTTGACCGAACAACTTGATCCGGCCTCGGGTCGGACGCTGGGCTAGATAGAGCAATTTCAACAGCGAAGTCTTGCCTGCGCCAGAGGCGCCCGTGAGGAAGTAGAACGAACCAGTGCGCAGTCGGAAGTCGAGATCGCGCAGCACTTCGGCGCCGCTGCCGTAGCGAAGCCCGACGCTATCGAATTCAGCGACTGCCGCCACTCAAACACTCCCACCCGCTCTGGACGGCAACTCCTCGAGGGAAACTTGCCAAGCCCCAATCATTCCTGTTTACCGTTCGCTCACCGTCCCGGAAGAGGGCTTTTGCTGAAATGATCCTCACCTGCCCGAATTGCGGTACGCAATATGTGGTGAAGGACGGCGCCATTCCGCCCGAAGGCCGGCAAGTTCGTTGCGCCGCATGCAAGCACAGCTGGCATCAGGAACCCGAAGCTTCCGAAGTGGAGGAGCCGGTTCTGACGACGGAGGTTGCCGAGGCAACGGAGCTTGAAACGACCTCGTCCGAAATCGAGTCGGAGCAGCCGGCAGCTATCGAGGCGGAAGAACGACCTGCCGGGCAGGACGAGAGCTTGGCCGAGGCGATGCTGATCGACCCTCGCAGCGGCCCTGAAGCCGAAGAGCGAACCTACGAAGAGTCCGTAATTGGGAGCGAAGCGGACGGATCGACCGTAGAGCCCGCAGTCGCCCCGCCTGAATCCGAGCCGAGCGCGCCCGTAATGGAGACATCGGCACCGGCGGCTGCGGATTGGAGCGAACCGCCGACGGCTGAACCGACAACGGATGACTTCAGCCCGTTCGTAGCTGACGATGAGGGCGAGCCGAAGCGCCGAAGACCGGTCGCAACCGTCCTTGTCCTTGTTCTGCTGGTCATTCTGGTCGCAGCCGCCTTCTGGTTCTTTGCCCCCGCGAACATTCAGGCGAAGCTGGGAATCGGTGCTGCGGGCGCAACGCCGCTTCAGATTGTGACGACCCACATGGACCGGCAGCACCTCGAAAGCGGCAATGACCTCCTGACGCTGACCGGGCGGGTAATCAATCCATCTGGCAAGGAGCAGCCCGTTCCACCGCTTCAAGCCGAACTCAAGAATCACAGCGGGCAAGTCGTCTATAGCTGGACGATCCAGCCGCCCGCAGCTTCATTGGCGGCCGGAGCAAGCGCGAGTTTCAACAGTGCCGAGGTCAGTGTGCCGCCCGGTGGCGAGGAGCTGACCATCACCCTCGGGGCGTCGGGACGCAACAGCTAAGCTACTGAAATTCAATCACCCTTGCGTGCTGATCTGCGCCGTTGGCATCCCGGAATATCGAATCGCGCGCTTTCGGGATCCCCGGATTCTCCGACCCATCGAGCTTCAACCGGACGGCGGTCACAATGCGGATCGTGGCAGTCGCTGGAGCGGAAGCTGCCGCCGGACTTTGCATCGCGGGGGCGGTCGAAAGGACGGCGGCTGCGGCGGCGATCAGGAGCATAGACATCACCGCTAACGCACTCGCGCGCGAATGGTAAATGCCTTGTTAGGATTTGTGCCAATGTGGAGCGAATTGGCCGATTGAGGGACGGCATTGCGCGGCTTCGGTGCCTTTGCTAGGGCCCGCGCCTTGCCAGTGCCGGCCGACCTTGGCCGGCTATTTCATGACGTGCGGTCGTGGCGGAACTGGTAGACGCGCAGCGTTGAGGTCGCTGTGGCCGAAAGGCCGTGGAAGTTCGAGTCTTCTCGACCGCACCATCATTTGCTTTTGGGATTCGTCGGAGCGGCATTTGCCGCGTCCGCAATTTGCTGCGACGGGTGTGGCCTGATTGATCCCAGTCGCGCCACCGGACGCTTGGCCGAGATATCCAGGCTCACTCCAAGATCCCTGGCGATCTTGACCGCCGCGGCGGCCGCGGCGCTCACCTGGACCCGATAATGTCCGTACGGCACCCGCTCGAAGAGGAAGAATCCGTCGAAGTCGGTGCGGGCCGTCCCCACGACCTTCCCGCTGCCGTCGAGCAGCTCCAGATCCACGCCTTCGAAGCCGAGCTCGCCGCTTTTCATCAGGGCCCCTTCGACGTCGCCGCCGCCAACGAGGCCGATTTCGACGTCGGCCGCGATTCCCGGACGCGGAACGACTACCTGGAGCGCTTTGCGCGGTGTAAGCATCGGGTCATCGAGGGTAGTGGTGTCGATACCGATCGGCACCGGAACGTAAGCGGTTAGCCCGCCGATCGTCGCAGACCCGTCCGCCCCGGTCTTTCGCTCAGCTTCCCGGTTGCCTGTGGTTATGAGCGCACCTTTTTCGATCGGCTCCCCGGGATCGCGCACGCCATTGTCGTTGAGATCGCGATAGACCGTTGCGTGAACCATGCCTCCCTGAGCGAGGGGCAGGCGCGACATCGTGACGCCATGCCGTGCGTCGAGCGAGAAATTGAGGTTGAACCCCGCCGCTAGGTCGCCGTTGCTTGCCGCCTCCCCCGTGATGGCCAGCGCCATCGTATCGAGCCGAAGGATGTGTGAGAGGCGCGCGCGGGCGCGGTGTTCCAGTGAGTCATAGGTCAGAACGGCTTCCCAGTCGGTCCGTTCGGAGGAGGACCAGTAGGCCGAGACCTCGGCATCACGGAACCGGGCTCCGGGCTTGATATCGAAGTCGGTCTGGCCGCGAACGCGTACCTTGCCGATATGCCCGCTCGCCAGGAAGCCGAACATCAGTTCCGCGGGGGTTTGTGTGCCGATCGGAACGGTTTCCTTGTGATAGCTGAGCTCCGTGCCAAGATTGAAGCGATTGAGGCTCGCTGACAGTCGCGCCGCCCCCTCGATCAGCTGCGAGCCATCCGCCCGGTCAGCGACATGCGCTTCGAGATGGGCAGGAATGATCGTCTTACCGAACTTGAATGGCGCATCGAGCGACATTCGGCCCTCGCGAGAGCTGGTGACGGGTCCCCCCTGCAAATGAAAGTCGTTCGCGATAAGCGCGTCGATATTGACATAGACCGGCCCGAGCTTGCCCAGAATCTGGGCATGCGCCGCCGTCCCGCCGTTCGATTCCCGAGCGGCGCTAACCGAGACAAGAGCTCCGCCGACCGAGCGGCGCACCGTTCCCTCGACAAAGGTCAGGCGCTCGTCGCCAATGAGCATTGCCCGAGCCAGCACGCCAACCGACGTGCGAGCATCGAGCCCATGTTCCACCGATACCGCGGCTTGCGCCTTGGGTTGCGTCAAATCATCGGGCGGCTTTTCAAGCGTAATGAGATCGCGCCCGGGCTGGTTCGCGCCAATCCAGTACCAGGTCTTGCCTTTGGGGACGTCTTCCTGCCCGACGTTATAGGTCTCATCTCGCGTCCGGACCTGGCCCTGAGGACCATAGAGAATCACTCGAATGCGGTTCTCGCCGTACAAAAGCTGGATGTTATCAAAGACATAGCGCTGCGACCCGTCTGACTTCGCAAAGCCCAGCAACTCGCCGTTCCGATAGATCTCGGCCTCCCATCCGGTCGGGAGATCGCCTTCAACCCGGGTATGGTCGAACGCGGTGCGGGCGGTCAGCGGGCGGTTGGTCACGACGAAGCCGCGACCCGCGGCCAATGACCCGGTCAGGCTGGTTTCAAACCCTTCAACGTCCCCGACGCCGAAGTGGGTTGCCTTAAGCGGGCCGAGCAGATTGCCTTGCGGGTCCGAGCGGAAGGCACGCACCCGAAGCAAATTGGGCTTGCCCGTTACCGTCGTGGTGACCTGCGCATCGTAGGAGAGATGCGCCATTTCGCCGGCGGCATAGACGGACGCTTCGCGGTCGACCTGGACGCCATCGTGAGCTCGATAGGTCACTCCGCCGCTGACGACGAAGTCCAGTGCTGGCGCCCGCCACATTCGATAAGGGACGCGCACCTGTGGCAGGCTGTTGAGGTCGAAGCTGGCCGGATGAATGTTGCTGGCACGCTTCTGCCGTTCCATCTCGAGCTCGATCGGCAGTTTCTCGGCGGAGGACAGCATCAGGACGGAACCCGACGTGACCGGCTTTACGCCGATCCCGAACCATCGCGACAATGCCGAGGTTTGCACGCACCAGCCCTCCGGCGTCTGACGAATCGCGCCTGGCGCGATATTCTCGTTCGACTTCGCGCCAAAGCTGACACGGCCCGCGGCGTAGTCGATCGCAATATGGTTAGCCTCCTTGAAGGCCCAGCCGCTGGCGGTCTTTGCACTCAGGTCGATGCGAATCGGCAGGTTCAGCGCGGTCAGAAAGTCGCCTAAGACGACACATGTGCCCTCTGGCGCATTATAAGCCCGCACGGTGTCGCCCAGCCGCAGCTGACGGATGGTGACGTCGAGAATGAATTGCTCGTCAGGATCGGGAGTCCACGAAGGTGGGGCTGACGGAGCAGGCGCGGGCGCGGAGCTCGCGATCGTGCCCGCACCCAAGGCGAGCACGATCGCCGCCTTGTGCAGCCAGGAACGGCCGCCAGCCATTGGAAAGATCCCGCGCTCTGCCTACGACCTTAGCGCAGCACCGCCTGCGTTTCGGCCAGAAGCTGGTTCCCGTCGTCGAACGTCTCGACATATTGGACGGTGACGGGACCGGAGGCGACCGCCTTGTACTGGTCCGCCACCGCGAGGCTCACGTGCCGCTTGTTGACCTCGGTGTAGACGGCGATGCCCTTCGCCATCGCAATCGGATCCTTCACGCCGGCTTTGAGCACCCGGACCTCGCCGTACGTCGAGCGTGTGCCCTGTCGCGTGAGATCCAACTCCACCCTCGGCTGGCCATTGCCGGCCTCGAGATGAACGTTGGCGATCGCGGCGGTCGCCTGAAGGCTGCCCAGCCGAACGATGATCGGGATCGTGACACCGTAAACCGGGGTGAGCTTGAACTGCACGCCCTTGGGCGCTTCACCGACCGGCTGGGTCACAGGAACGGCGGGGGGAATCGCCCGGAAAAGCATGTGGACTCGATATTCGCCGTCCGGCAGCCCCTCTGGAGCGCGCGCCGCGATGCGGATTGCTTGCGGCTCGTGCGGTGCAAGCGTCACCTTGCGCGGCGAATAGACAATCATGTCCTCTGCCTTGTTATCGGCGTCGGTTGGCGTCGTGACGTCAACCAGGTCGCCGGCCTCGGTCATCCGCCGGAACTCGATCGAAACCCGGTAAGTCGCCGGCTCATCGCCGATATTGTTGAGGATCACCTCGGCGCCCTTGCGTCCGTCGAGGACGACGCGCGTCGGCGCAACCAAGAGATCGCCGATCCCAGCGTCGGCGGCGGTAGGCATGACGGTTAGCGATGCGGCCCCCAGGCACGCGGCAACAATGGACCTGGTCCAGAAACTCATGGCGGCGATTCCCCACTTGACGCCAATTCAGGCGCGATCGCCGAGAGCTTTGCTCCGGAATGGTTGATATTCAGTCAACCATGACTCGAAACCGTAACGATCGTGGGCCGATCAATAGTCTACCGTGACATTGAAGGTTCCAACGTACGTGCCGGCGGCTGTCGTGGAGTTCAGGGTAACCGAACCCCCCACGCTGAAGTTGGAGCCCGGAAAGCCGGAGTTGGCGAGGACGATTGAAGTTGGCGCGTCCGTGGTGAGCGTAAGTGTCTTGGTCGAATCATTTTGATTGACCAAGGTTACCGAAGGCGCGCTGATCCGGACCGCTTGCTGCTTGGATCCCTGTACATTGTACTGGGCGACGGCCGTGGCGCCGGTGCAGGTAAGGTTGGCATTAGCGCAGTTCAGGACGCCAGCCTGCGAGATGGACACCGTGGCGTTGCTCCAAGCACCGGGACCGAGGACGACAGAGCCAAGATCAAGGTCTTGAATCTTGGCAATGATCAGCGGTTTGACATTGTTCGCCGTCACCTGGGTGGTGATTGTCGCTGCCGCGCCGGGACCAGCCAATGACAGCACGAGGGCTGCTCCAGCCAGTCCCAACCTCCGTCCTGTTGCCCGAAATTCCAAAGTTCGCTTCCTGCGCTACTGATAGTCGGCGGTCACGAGGAACGTGCCGGTGTAAACGCCGTCCGGCGTCGTCGACGCGAGCGTGATCGAGCCGCCGATCGCGAAGGTGACACCGGTGGTTGAGCCCGTGGCGCCGAGATTGACGGTAGCGGGCGCATCAGGAGTGAAGGCGAGCGTACTCGGTCCGGTCATGTTGAAGCCCGGTGAGCTTACCGTAACGGTGGCATTGTTGGTGCCGATCAGCTTGTACTTGGCCGGTTGCGGCGACCCGGTGCAGGTGAGGAGCACTCCAGGATTGCTGCCGCAGGTCAGCGTCCCGGCCTGACTGATCGAGAGCACTTCGTTGCTGAAACTCGCACCAGTGAGGACGATGGTCCCGAAATCGAGGTCCTGCACGCGCGAGATCGTCAGCGGCTTGAAGATCCTGGCCGTCGCGGTGGCCTGCGTCGCCGGACTGACCGCCAACGCCGGCGTTGCGACGAAGGCGAGCATGGCTGTCGCGCCCCTCACTCTGGCCAGTCCCTTCATCACTCCCCACCTCATTGGGTACCCACCCGCGAGCGGGAGTAAGGTCACCATCGCATTAACCAGAACCGCTTACAGCTTCGCTCAGGCTTATGGTTAACAGCGCCTTAGGCTTTCGCCCGGGGGGCGAAACGCTGCTCAAAGATACTCAACCGTAATCGACAGATCGCCGCGGTACTGACCATCCGAATCTCCGGTGACGAGCAGCCGGCCGCCAAAGCGGAACGTCAGGTTCCCGGCGGCATCGAGCCGCGGCGCTCCCGGAAGATCGCTGGTGACATCATCGAGCGTGATATGGCCTCCGGACACGGAATATAGCTCGATCCGGTGCGGCAGCTGCACGCGAAGGGCACGATTTGGCGCGCCGTGCACGGTGATCGCCCCGACGCTTGACCGTGGGCTGACGCCCGCGACGCCGCCTTCGGTGCTGCTGACCCCGTCCGGCCTGATCGTTGCTGCTCCGTTGCCAGTTCCGAGCACGAGGCGGTCGAAGCTCAAGGACGTTTCGATCCGTAGCTGAACATCACCATCGGCGCTGTCGGTTGGCATCTGCGTCGTCGGCACGTCGCAAAGGCGGCATTGCGCTCCAGCCGGCGCCTGCGATCCGGCGAGCGCAACGGCGGCAGTGCCCGACAGGATGATGCGCTTCACGCCATTCATGCCGGACCCAATAAAGGGCCATCGCCTAAAACAGGGTTAAGCCGCGGCTAACCTTGATGGCTCTAGCCCTATTGTCGCCGCACGCTGAGCTTTCTATCCCTTCGCCGAATGGCCCGATCGCGCCCCGCCCCACGCCCCAAAGGATCCTCCGCCTTCATGAGAATCATCAAGGGCCTCATGTATGCGGGCCTGCTCTCGGTGCTGGCCCTGATCGTCGCCGTCGCCGTCGCAACCGCTTACCTGCCGAGCTACGGCGAACTGACCAAGCGCAACGATCTCGGGCAGATGATCCGGGTACGCGCTGCAAACGGGCAGGTCCTTGTGTCGATGGGTCCGAGCTTCGGCACCTGGCTCACCTATGACCATATTCCGCCGGAGATGCGGGCGGCGATGATTTCGACTGAAGACCGGCGCTTCCGGAGCCACATCGGCGTGGACCCGATCGGACTTGGCCGAGCCGTCGCCTCAGCGCTCACCAAGGGACATCGCGTGAGCGCAACCTCGACCATCACACAGCAGCTCGCTCGCAACATCTTCCTGACGAACAACCGCAACTTCATGCGGAAAATCAAGGAGGGGATCCTGGCGCTGGCGCTCGAGCGCAAGTTCAGCAAGGATCAGATTCTCGAGCTCTATCTGAACCGCGTCTATTTCGGCGGTGGTGCCTACGGAATCGACGCGGCGTCGCGGAAATTCTTCGGGCACAGCGCCGATCATCTGAGCCTTGGCGAGGCAGCGATCATCGCCGGCCTGGTGAAAGCGCCATCCAACTATTCTCCAACGGCGGACATCGAAGCGGCGCGGGACCGCTCCAGCGTGGTGCTGCAGACCATGGTCCGGAACGGCTTCATCGACGCGCAAACGGCGGCAGCGGCGAACCCGGCTGCCGTGCGTATCCAGGAGACCACCAACCAGAACAGCGTCCGCTATTTCACTGACTGGGCGCTGCCGCAGCTCGACACCTTGATCGATCAGACCGGCGAGCCGATCGACGTCTGGACGACGCTCGATCCGAACATGCAGGTCGCGGCGGATAAGGCCGTGCGCGCCAATGCACCCGACGGCACCCAGGGAGCGCTCGTTGCAATGGACCGCGATGGTGCGGTGCGCGCCATGGTCGGTGGCAAGGACTACGTCACCTCAATCTACAACCGCGCTACCCAGGCACAGCGCCAACCGGGTTCGGCGTTCAAGCTGTTCGTATACCTGGCGGCCCTCGAATCCGGCATGAAGCCCACTGATACGATCGTCGATGAACCGGTGACGATAGATGGATGGAGCCCGCGCAATGCCGAGAGGGAAAATCTCGGACCGGTGAGCCTCCGCGAGGCCTTCTCCCGTTCGCTCAACACCGTGAGCGCGAAAATTGGTGCTCAGGTCGGCTTCTCGACCATCGCCGACATGGCTCGAAGGTTCGGGATCACCACGCCGATATCGACCTATCCGTCGATGGTGCTTGGATCCAGCGACGTCCGGTTGATCGATATGACGCGAGCCTTCGCATCGGTGCAAAACAAGGGTGTCGCCGTTACGCCTTACGGCATCCGAAGGGTCGTCACGGCGGACGGACGAATGCTGTACCAGCACGAGAGCGACGACCAGCGGGTCCTCGTCGCGCCATGGGTGGCGGCCGAAATGACCGATCTGCTTCAATCGGCGGTGCTCTCCGGTACCGGCCGAGCAGCGCAAATCGGCCGGCCGGTCGCCGGCAAGACCGGCACCACGACGTCGAACAAGGATGGCTGGTTCATTGGCTTTTCGAGCGGATTGACGACCGGCGTCTGGATGGGGCGCGACGACGCCAAGCCGGTCGGCGGACTACAAGGTGGCACGGCACCGGCGCGGGCCTTTCACGATTTCATGAGCGTCGCGGTGGCCAACCGGCCCGTCGAACAGTTCGAAACACAGGTGCCGATGCCCGATTGGCAGCTGAGCCCCGAGGAAGAAATGTATGGCGACCAGCCGGTCGATGCGAACAGCATGCAACCGATGGTCGACGAAAATGGGATGCCGATCGGGACGCCCCCGGACCAGGGGCAGCAACAGCAACAACAGCCGGCGATCAGGCCCGACGGAACCGGAGAGCCGAGCCAGCAGGAACTCGATCAGGCTTTCCCGCCCCCGCAACGATCGCCCTATCAGAGGCAACAGCAGCAGCCTTACACCCCACAGAGGCAACAGCCTTATCCGCCGCAGCGCCAGCAGCAGCCCGATTCAGCTCCTCCGCCCGATGCGCCGCAGCCTCGGCCCGAGGCGGCGTAGTTCCGCCTTCGCTTCGCTGAGACCAGCCCCGTACAGTCGAGCTTCCAGCGCCTTGAACTTCGGACTGTGATCGAGGTGGACAAGGTGAGCGACTTCATGCGCGACCACGTATCGCCGCACATTCGGCGGCGCGAGAATTAATCGCCAGCTCAAGCGAATGCGTCCTTGCGACGAACAGCTCCCCCAGCGCGTGTCAGCGTCACCGACGGTCACTCCAGCCGGCTCAACGGCCGCTGCAGCCGCATATTCGACGACCTCCAGGGACATGAGTTCAAGCGCGCGGCGCTTGAGGAACAGCTCGATCCGGCGACCAAGACCTGATTCGGGGCCGCCAACGCGCAGTTCGCCACTTTCCAGCACAGGTGCTCTGGAGGCCTTCGGATCCCACACAATGAGGACTTCGGCACCTTCGATCAGAATTGAGGCACCGTTTGTGAACGGCTCCGCGGGATGAGCACGAGCCAGCTGAGCCTCGATCCAGTCGCGCTGGTCGAGCGCCCAGGACAATGCCGAACGCCGACTGGTGCGTGATGGACAGGTCAACTTGAGCCTGCCGCTGGCCTCGTCGAATCGAAGTCGAAGGCGCTGAGCCGAACGCAGCGGCCGAATTTCGATGGGAGCCGGAAGGGCCGCTTCCAGCGCGGCTTCAGAGCGGGCGGTCGACCACATGATATTCAAGCTCGCCCGCGTCTTCCTCGCTTACTGTCCAGCCGCGGGTCGACTGCCCCGCTTCATGGACCGTCTCCCGACTTCCCGAAATGAGATAGTGCCACTCAGGCAATGGCTGATCCGCAGCCCGCAAGCGATATGCGCAGGTTGAAGGCAGCCATTCGAGGCCGCCGAGATTGGTACGATCGAGCTTCACGCAATCGGAAACCAGCTTCATTCGATGCTTGTAGTCCAGGCACCGACCGTTGCGGCGGTCGAGCAGCTTGCACGCCACATTGGTTGGATAGAGAAGCCCCGTCTCCTCGTCTTCCAGCTTGTGAACACAACAACGGCCGCATCCGTCGCACAGCGCCTCCCATTCGCCACGATCGAGCGAGGCGAGCGGTTTCTCCCAGAATGGCGGCGGTCCGTTCATTTGATGTCGAGCCTTGCTCTGCTAAGCGCAGGCAATCAAGCGGGTGATTTGGGGCCTAAGATTGTGAAACAGCTAGCTTTTGCATTTCTTATCGGAACTGCGCTGATCGCCGCTCCGGCTCTTGCGCAAAATCTGACCACGCCCGGCTACGATTTGATCGATGCGGTCAAGAAGCGAGATGGCGACAAGGCGACGCAGGTGCTCGCCAGTCATCCTCCAGGCCTCGTCAACACCAAAGATGGAAGCGGCGATACTCCGTTGATCATCGCCATCGAGCGCAGCGACGACACCTGGACAGGCTTCCTGCTCAACAAGGGCGCCGATCCGAATCTCGCTGGCAACGGCGGAGACACGCCGCTTATCGCGGCCGCGCGTGTGGGTTTCCAGGAAGCGATGGATTGGCTGATCGGCTTGGGTGCTCGTGTCGATACACCGAACAAGATGGGCGAAACGCCGCTCATCATCGCGGTTCAGCAACGCGAAGCGCCGATCGTGCGGTTCCTGCTAAAGCATGGTGCTGACCCGGATAAGGCGGATCATGCGGCAGGCTATTCAGCACGCGACTACGCGGCTCGTGACGGCCGGGCCCGGGACATCCTGATGATGATCAACGATGCCAAGCCGAAGCCGGGCACAGCAGCAGCGGCTAAATAAGGTCGCCTAACGAGGGGTCGACCTGTGCTGCCAGCCGCCGGGCGGTCCGGCGCGCGAAGCGCAGCAGTTCTGCCTTCCTTCGTGCGGGAGCCAGCGGCCGATGCACGGCATCGCGCACGACCGCAGCATCATATCGGTCGGCGACGATCAGGCCGGCCTCACCGGGCAAATAGCGCTCCTCCTGAAGAATGTGCGCAAGGTGCGGAGGAACGGCCCAGAAGAACCGATCGCAATAATCGAGATAATCGCGCCACTTCGAGTCGCCGAGCAGGTCGGCCTTAGCCACCTTGATCTCGACGATCGTGAATCCGCCCTTGCCGTCGATCGCCATCAGGTCAGCGCGACGCCCATTGGGAAGCGGGATCTCGCAGACCGCGAACAGATCCTGCCGGCAGAGCAGGCGGGTCACCCCTCGCGCGACATCGGCGGCGATGGGCGGCGCGTCGGTAAAGCAAAGAGAATCGGGCAGCGTCGCCATTGCTCAACTAGAACAAATCGTGGCCAAAAAGAAAGCGGGCGGACCGTAGCCCACCCGCCTGCTCCTCCGTTCCTTTCAACCGCTTAGCGGTAGAAGACGTGATTACCGATCGAAGCTACGCGTTTCGCGTGCCAGCCCGGTGACACATATTTCGCGTGAAAAAACAGCGCATTGCCAGCAGCTGACTCTTTCAGATGCTGATCGACGATCTTCGCGATCGCAACTGCGGTCTGCCACTGCTTATTCGAATGAGAAACCGCCGGCAGCGAGTGCCCGTGAACGAACGAAAACTGCCCGCGCTGGAACAGCACGCCGCAGTAGCTGTCCGGGAACCGGCCGCCACTTTGGGTCCGGTTGGCAATCACCTTGCCGACGGCCAGCTGACCGGCGAGCGGCTCTCCCTTGGATTCGAAATAGACCCCGGTCGCGAGACAATCGAGCTCGTGCGTTCCGGCTTCGGGAGCGCGCAACTCCGCTACCATGGTGGGAAGATCACCGGCCGGCTTGGCGACCGCCTGTTCATCGTCGCTGCTTGCCTGCTGCTGTCCGGGCTGCGCCAGGGTAGGCGCTCCGTTGGGGTCGATGAGATCGTCGACCCGAACCTGTGGCAATGTCTGATTGGCTACTTCGACCAGGCGCTCACCAGAGGGCCCTGCCTTGGCCGGCGCAATACCCGTTGCGGTAAACGCAGCAATCATCAGCAACGCTGAACGAAAAGAAGGCAACATTCTGACCGTAAACAGTGCGGTGAATTCCCGGACAGATCCGTCAAACACGTGCGACAATTATCGCTGCCGAACCTCGGTAATTCCCCGTCTTGCGTGGCATTTCCGGCAGCTTTTTGCCTGGAAGAAATGCCCCCCGCTCTTGTTGTTGAGTCGGTTCTCCGGGCGTCAGCCGGAGGGGTCAACCTTCCGAGGTCGTTTCAGCGATGAACCGTTCAGGCTCCGGGACGTCCAGTTCTATTACCCAAGAATCTTCGTCGAATCGTGCGCGACGGGCGAGGAAATCAGCAATTTCCATGGAACCTGCCGATTCGCCGGGTCCGACGCGCTGCCATCGATAGGCACCGTTGAGATTTAGCACGCGCTCCAGCCCGGCAACGTGAACCCCACGACTGGTCACCATTAGCAGCAGCGATCCCCGATCGGCATCGCCCTTCTTCAGGATCATGGCGAAGCCGCCCCCCGCCGAAACCTTACGCAGGATTCCTGCCACTTCGACGTGCGTGGGGAGCTGGTTGTCGCTCAGGCCGCGTCCCGCTCATCGGCGCCAATCAGCACCGCTGCAACCGCATCCCGGCTTCGCGCGCCGCGCAGGCGTTCCAGCGTTGCGGCATCGCGAGTGACCCGGCTGATGGCAGCGAGCGCCTTCAGATGCTCCGCTCCCGCGTCGGGCGGGGAGAGCAAGACGAAAACCAGGTCGACTGGACGAGAATCGATCGCCTTGTAGTCGACCGGCTCGGCCAACCGGGCAAACAGGCCGTAGATGCTGGCCAGCCCTTCGATTTTGGCATGGGGAATCGCGACTCCGTGACCAAAGCCGGTGGAGCCGAGCTGCTCCCGCTCGTTCAGCGCCGTGAGCACGGCGGCAGAATCGAGCGACAGGCGCTGGGCGGCTAACTCGGCAAGCTGCTTCATCAGCGAACGCTTGTTGCCACCGGGGAACCCGGTCTTGATCGCATCGCAATCGAGGAAATCGGCAAGCTGCATGGAGGTGGAACTCTCAACTGGTGCGACCGGTCGCACCGTGGCCGCTTGATTGAAACTTGGTGATCAGTCCGTGTGCGGTTCAACCCAGCCCACATTTCCGTCTTCGCGCCGATAGATCATGTTGAACTCACCGGTCGCGCTGTTCTTGAACATCAGCGCGGTAGTGTTGCGAAGGTCCATCAGCATGACAGCGTCGGACACGCTCGATTCTGGAATGTCGATCCGGGTCTCTGCGACGATGACTGGACCTGCTCCCTCTTCACCTTCGTTCTCGGCGTTGCCCGCGAATATCGTGTAGCCGGCGTTCTCGACATAGTCTCTCGCCTCTTCGTCGACCTTATGATCCTTGAGGCGGCGGGTGTAGCGGCGAAGCTGCTTTTCGATCCGGTCGGCGGCGCCGTTGAATGCCATTTCCGCATCGCGCGCACTGTACGAGGCCTTGAGCACCACTCCCTGGGTCACCGGAGCCAGGATGTCGCATGTGAAATCGTTGTTCGGACCACGGCCGAACGTGACGTTCGCTCCCACCGATCGGGAAAAATGCTTCTCGGTGATCTCCGCGACTCGCCGCTGAGCGTGCTCGCGCAGCGACTCTCCGGTGTCGACCTGATGACCCGCGACCCGTACGTCCACTGTGTCTGGCTCCTTACGCTTGGCGGCCGCTTAGGACTCCGCCCAACGCTCCGTCAACCGGCGGACAGGAACCGTTCCCACAGCGGATTGGCGAGCTTAGCAATAAACGCCCGGTGGCGCTCCAGTTCCGCCAGGAGAGGCGCGTGCGGACGAGCCGGGCGAGGTTCGCGAACAGTGACAGGACCCGCAGCCACTTGAACTGCAACGGAGCCCGCATCAGCGACCAGGCCAAGGCCGATCTGCCGTCCCCCGGTGAGCTCAACATAGACCTGTGCGAGCAGTTGCGCATCGAGCAACGCCCCGTGCTTTACGCGGTGGCTGCGGTCGATTCCGAACCGGATACAAAGAGCATCGAGGCTGTGCTTGGCGCCAGGATGCTTGGATCGCGCGAGCGTCAACGTGTCGACCATCCGGCTCAGCGGGACCGCCGAACGGCCGCAGCGCTCCAACTCAGTGTTCAGGAATCCGAAATCGAAGCCGGCGTTGTGAGCGACGAGCGGGGAGTCCTCGATGAAATCGAGCAGCTCCTCAACCTTCTCCGAAAACCGCGGCTTGTCGGATAAAAAAATCGCGGACAGGCCATGCACCATCTCGGCTTCGAGGGGCATATCACGGTCCGGATTGAAATAAGCGTGGAAGTGTCGGCCGGTTTCGATCCGATTGACGATCTCGACGCAGCCAATCTCGACCATCCGGTCGCCGCCGACGGGATTGAGACCTGTTGTCTCGGTATCAAACACGATCTCACGCATGTCGTGAATCTATCGACTCGCGCTGACTCCGAGACAAGCGAGAATGTCGCGAACCTGGCTTTCTGTTGTGGATAGGTCTGTACCGGTATCGACCACGAAATCGGCCCGTGCGCGCTTTTCCGGATCAGGCATCTGCCGGGCAAGAATCGAATCCAGCTTCGCTTCAGTCATGCCGGATCGTTGAAGCACCCGGGCGCGCTGAACTTGAGCTGACACCGAGACGACGACGACCTTTTCAAAATCCTTCTCGCCGCCAGTTTCAAATAGCAGCGGGATCTCGAATATGAGCGCCGGAGCATCGGCGTGCGCTTCGATGAACTGCTGCCGCGCGTCCTGCACCGCCGGGTGGACGATGCCTTCCAGAAGCGCGAGCTTGGCGCGGTCGGCGAGAACGATCTGCGCGAGGCATTCCCGGTCGAGCGTGCCGCAACGCACACAGCCTGGAAATACCTCACCGATCTTCTCGACAAGGCCCCCTCCGGGTCCTTGAAGCGCGCGAACGATCGCATCGGCGTCGAACACGGGTACGCCGCAACGTTCGAACATCTTCGCAACTGTCGATTTGCCCATTCCGATCGAGCCCGTGAGCGCAATCCGGATCATGACTGGAGCAACCCTCGCTCGCGGAGAGCGCCAAGGAGCGGGATGAGCGGCATGCCCAGGATCGTGAAATGGTCGCCTTCGATCGACGAGAACAATTGTACTCCGCGCGCCTCCAGCCGGAACACGCCGACAGTGTAGCCGACCTCCGGCCACTCAGCATCGAGATAATTCGCGATGAAAGTGTCGGAGAGCGGTCGGACCATCAGGCGCGCAGTTTCCACATGGCTCCAATCGATTGTGCTTTTTCGCGCGAGCGCCACAGCGCTCGTCAGCAGCATCGGCCTGCCGGAGAAGTAGCGTAAATGCTCCGCGGCCTCGGCCCGATCCCGCGGTTTGTCGAAGAGCCGGTCACCGACGGCGACAACGCTGTCGCTACCGATAACCCAGCCGTTCGTTGCGACGCTGAGGGCTTTGGCTCGCGCGAGCTCCCCAGCGATCCCGGGCGCATCGTCTAGTGTTGCTTTCACGGCATCTTCATCGACATTCGGTTTGAGAGCCTCATATTCAATCCCCGCTGCATCCAGCATCTGCCGGCGGATCATGCTGGTCGAGGCAAGGATCAGGGCCAATCGGACAACCTTGTGGAAAAGACGCGAACCAAGGCTAGCGCGGGTCTGGGGATGGCCTCAACCACCGATTTCGAGACACTGCCCGGAACCTCATTCGAAGATTCATCCACGGGGACAGAATCCATCCCCAGACTGTGAATCATGGGATCGAATCGTAGCGACTCGTGCTTTTGCAGAGGACGGTGCCTCCGTCGCCTTGTTGGCAATTTCGGGAGCCGCGCCTAAACCCCGCAACCCCGCGCTCAACAACATCATCAATCTTTAGATTCTAATATAATAAGGGAGATAGAAGGGTGGCTCCGAAGCCTGCGCAAAGACCTGAGACGCAGGCTGACAAGCCAATGCTTGCGGTGCTCCGTGGCGAACGCCGTGATCCTCCACCTCTCTGGATGATGCGTCAGGCGGGACGTTACCTTCCTGAATATCGCGAGCTGAGGCGCGAGAAGGGGAGTTTCCTCGATCTCGTCTATGATTCAGAAGCAGCGGCGGAGATCACGCTGCAGCCTTTGCGGCGCTTCCCCAACCTCGATGCGGCGATTCTATTCTCCGACATCCTTATTGTCCCGTTCGCGATCGGTCAGAACCTGACGCTGGTAACCGGGGAAGGTCCCCGGCTGACGCCGCCGCTGGTGAACAGCACACTCGATCAGCTGACGGCTTATCCGGCGCGGCTGGACCCGATTTACGAGACTGTCAGGCAAGTTAAGGCACAGCTGCCGGAAGAGAAGACTCTGATCGGCTTTGCCGGCAGTCCATGGACGGTCGCGACCTACATGATCGCCGGTGAAGGCAGCCGCGACCAGTCCGACGCTCGGCGGATGGCATACTCGGACCGTGCGGCATTCGGGGACATCATCGGGAGGATCGAGGAGGTCACGCTCGACTATCTGACCGGGCAGGTGGAGGCCGGAGCCGAGGCGCTGCAGTTATTCGACAGCTGGGCCGGGAGCCTCGCTCCGGCGCAATTCGAGCAATGGGTGATCGGGCCGACTGCGCGACTGGCGGCCAAGTTGAAGGACCGCCATCCGGGAGTTCCGATCATTGGCTTCCCCAAAGGTGCAGGAGGGAAGCTCGCGGCCTATGCACGCGAGACGGGCGTCGACGCGATTGGTCTGGACGAGACGGTGGACCCTGCCTGGGCGGCGAGGGAACTGCCTGAGACCCTGCCTATCCAAGGCAATCTGGACCCGCTCGCGCTTATCGCTGGCGGCGAATGTCTCGC
>DASUZY010000013.1:0-34321 GCA_036376635.1 Sphingomicrobium sp. | reverse complement strand
TCGGGGTGCACCCGTGGCCAGGAATGCCGCGCCGAAATCGCCTGTGAAATGACGGCGCGAGAAATTGCCGAGGCCCAACGTCAGGCACGCGCCTGGCTGGCAGCCACGGGCTATCAGGGCCGCCGCGCAGCCTGATCAGCGAACGAGTATGGTGACGGCGCGCCCAAGCCCTGGGCGCTCCTTGCCCCAGCTCGCGGCGGAAACCTGCGCCGCCGGGACGCCCAGCAGTATCAAATAGTCGCGAGCCTCTTCCGCGCGCCGCGCGCCCATCGCCAGCGCATGGTCGCGCGTGTCGCCGGTATCGCCGTATCCTTCGATCCGCACGACGACCTCAGGATGTCGTCTAAGCCACATCGCCTGAGCCGCCAGCACGGTCCTCGCTGGCGCTCCGAGTACCGCGCTGCCAATTCCATAATAAACCGTCGTCCCGCCGGCTTGTGCAGCAAACTCGGCGCGCTGCGCGTCGATCCCCTGGGCCACTGGAGCAGTGGGCTGGCCGTGATCCGCAGGGGTGTACCGTCGGAGGCCGGGGAGCTGGGCAGACGCCGCAGTTGTGATCGCTCCAGAGGCGAGGAGAAGAAGAGCGATTCGCATCAGTCCATGGTTCCTGACCAGTCTGGGTCCGATCCGTCCTGTGACAGTGTGAGTTGCCGCGGCGGGCTGCCGTCGAGATTGACCCGAAACAGGCTGGATTGGCCCGACGGGCCATTGCGCTGGAATAGCAGCGCCCGGCTGCTTGCCGCCCAGGTCGCCCCATCGTCAGCCGGCCCCGAGCTCAGGATGGCCTCGGCGGACCCGTCGGGCTTGATAACGCCCACTCGCCGGCTGGCTGGACCGCGCTGGGTAAAAGCGATCCACTGGCCGTCCGGACTCCATTCCGGCGCCGCATAAGCGGCATTGCCGAAGCTGATGCGATGCTCGCCGGAGCCGTCGGCATTCATGACATAAAGCTGCTGCGATCCGCTGCGGTCGCTCTCGAAGACAATGTGACTGCCATCCGGCGAAAAGCTCGGATCGGTGTCGATCGCGGGCGAGGTCGTGAGACGGCGCGGGGTGCCCCCTGCTGCATCGACGACATAGATATCGCTGTTGGTGCCGATCATCATCGAAAAGACGATCTTGCTGCCATCCGCGGAGTAACGGGGTGCGAAGGTGACGGCATCGGTCGGGAGTAAGGACCGGTCCTTGCTCGAGGCTATATCGAGGATTCGAACGCTCGGCTGTCCAGTGGCGAACGTCACATAGGCAAGCTCGCGTCCGTGCGGCGAGAGACGCGGCGTGAGAACAATCGATTTCCCATCCGTCACGAACCGCTGGTTATAGCCATCGCTGTCCATCACAGCGACACGGCGAACCCGGGCCTCCCCGGCTCCCGTCTCCGCAACATAGGCGATGCGGGAATCAAATCCCCCCGGGGCGCCGGTAAGCGCGGTATAGGCCAGGCCCGAACATTTGTGGGCGGCCCGGCGCCATTCCGACTTGGTAAGAACGAACCCCTTACGCGCGAGTTCGCGCCCCTTTTCGACATCGTAGATGTAACAGCCGAACGTCAGCCGCCCGTCGGGCCGGGACTGGACGAAGCCCATCACCAAGGCCTTGGCTCCCGCCGACCGCCACTTCGAAAACGTCGGGGCGGTCACTTCAGGATAGGCGTAATAATCCTCCCGATTGGGCTTCAGCGGCGAAAGCTCGGTCGTTTGGGCGAGATCCGAAGCGATTACCTGCGTCGCGTCCCACCCGACCGCCAGCATCTCGTTGCCAAGAGTCCCGGCATCCGGGCTTGTCATTGGCGGAATCGCGACCACGGTTGGGGCCTGCTGCGCATGCGCCGCCGATCCAAGCAAAGCCAAGGTAAGGATTAGTCGCTTCATCGATCCTGCGCAGTGATTGCATTGAATTTCTCGACCCATTCCCGCGGTTGCCGTCGCGGACGGCCTTGACCGTCGAGAAAGGCTGCCGTGACACGGGCATCAGTCAACAGTTCCGGGCCACGCATGACTCGCTGATGAATATCGACCGACGATGCGCGCACCTGTGCGACCTGGCTGACGACCAGCAGGTCATCGCCGAGTCGAGCGGGCCGCCGATATTTGATGTCGACCTCGACCACTGCGTAAGCGCTGCCGGACTCACGAAGCTCTGCTGCTTGGTCAACCCCGACTGCACGGATCATGTCTGACCGGGCCCGCTCCATGAATTTCAGGTAGTTCGCATAATAAACAATGCCGTAGGCATCGGTGTCCTCGAAATAGACGCTGAGCGCGAAGCGGTGCTCCATCCCCGCGAAGCCCCCGCGATAAGGCGTGTCGAGTGATTGAGCAGCCATCGACGAGCCTCTAGCGACCGCGGACTCCCGGCGTAAACCCCGCTTGACTCCGAAGTAACGCAAAGGTTACATGTAACCTACAAGTTACAACAGGGGCGATCCAATGCATGACATACACGACATCGAAGAGGCCGAGCGCCTCGGGCGGGCGCGGTCTCGAATTTTCTCGGTTCTCGCAGTCGTCTTCTTTGCAGGGCAGTCAATGTACTTCGCGAGCTCGCCCGAGACACGCGATTCGCATGCCCGTGTGGGGGCCTGGTTGATTCTGGTCATTCTGATGCTGCTACTGCTTGCAACCGGCGGCTTCCTCCTCCGTGGCAGAAAGGTGCGCGATCTGCTGAATGACGAGGGGTCCCGGCTGAACCGCCTCGCGTCGCAAGCACTTGGCTTCTGGGTGACCGTTCTCTCCGCGCTCGCGCTTTATGTCGATTCAATGTTCGAGCCGGTTAGCTTCAACGAAGGAGTCCACATCCTGGTCACCCTGGGCGTTGGCGCCGCGTTGATCAGCTTTGCGGCTCGCGAAGCGAGAGCTCATCGGCTTGGCTGAGCGGCTTGCCAACCGCCTACGCTTCGAGCGAGAGTTCCGTGGCTGGACTCAGGCGGAGCTTGCCGCGCGCGTTGGCGTCAGCCGCAAAACAATCAACACTATCGAGAATGGGGTTTTCATTCCTTCGACGCTGACCGCCCTGAAGATTGCTGAATCCTTCGAGCGACCGGTCGAATATCTGTTCAGCGTGGTCGAGGACTGATTTCGCCGACTTCACGGACGAAGTCACCCTGCGCTTCGGAGAGGTCGGACAGATGCATTCCCCAGCCAGGGAGGAACATGTTCATGATTCCGACCTCTCCACCGACTCGATCGGTCCATTTCTCGCCCGGCTTATGGTTAGTGCGGATCGCCAGATATCCACGCTGGCCATCGTTGATGCATTTGGCGGAGACGAGCCCCTCCGTGCGCACGAACGGCGTCGGCGGCGACCCCTCGCTCGACCAGACGATCGGCCCGCCCGGAACCGGGAGGCTCGAACGCGTGTACCAATAGCTTTCGAGCGGCACCCAGCCGGTCGCGCCGGGGCGCGCCGGGTTCACACAACCCACAGTCATTCCCGGTTGGTCGGCAACGCCGAAGATGGCGCCCGACGGAGGCACGTTGCCATCGCGAAAGCTGCTGTAGGCGATCACGCAGCCTGTCTCTCCCGGACGGCTGCACAGCGGCGTCTTCTTGAAGGTGCCGCCGACGAGCCTGCCTTGCGGAACGATGACATTGAAGCCGGGTATGATTGCGAGCTTCATCCGCGAGGCCACACCAGGCTTCGTCTCGATCTCCCGGGCAATCAGCATCTGCAGCATCAGGCTGCCCTGGCTGTGACCGACCAGCACGAAGGGACGCCCGTTATTCTTCGTTGCGAGGTAATTGCGCCACGCCGCCGCGACATCGGCATAGGCCAGGGCCGCTGCATCATCGACATTGGCGCCGGCGGAATAGGCTGCAACCGCGTTCAAGGTCATCTGCCGGTACAGCGGCGCGAAGGTCCGACACACACCCGCGAAGCGTGCGAACTGCACTTCGGCCGCGCCGATCTCCTCCGCCGGCTTTAGGTCGCTGTTCATGCCGGGGTCGCGCGAGACAGTCGGATAAACGTAGAAGCAATCGAGCGGCGAGTCTTTCGCGACGCTGCTCTGCCCGTTGGAGCCGTAACCATTTGGATTGAGGGCGGTCGTTGCAAGCGGGGCCGAGCAGGAATCAGCGCGGCCCGGCAGGCAGAGCCAATTTGAGTCCTTCGCATAGTCCGGCGCGGCCGCTGCAGACTGCGCAAGAAGGGGAGCGGGGAACGTGAACGCGGCCGCCGCGAGCAAGAGTAACAAGCGCATTATTTGGACCCAGCTCCCTGATCGAACAGGCCCGCTTGCGCCCCTTGAGGCACCGGCAGGCCGAGATGTGAATAGCCGCGGCCGTTCAAGCACCGCCCGCGCGCGGTCCGGGCGATGAGGCCGAGCTGGATCAGATATGGCTCGATCACGTCCTCGATCGTATCGCGGGGTTCCGACAAGCCCGCCGCGAGCGTTTCCACGCCGACCGGTCCGCCGCCATAGAGATCTGCGATCATCAGGAGATAACGCCGGTCCATTGCGTCGAGCCCAAGAGCATCGATCTCAAGCCGCGACAGCGCCTTGTCGGCCACTTCAGCATCGATTGTGTCAGAGCCCGAGGCGTGGGCAAAATCTCGTACCCGGCGCAGGAGCCGGCCGGCAATACGCGGCGTGCCGCGCGAACGTCGCGCGATCTCCCGCGAGCCATCGTCCGTCAGCTCAACCGCAAGCAAACGGCCGGCGCGGCGAACGACCTGCTCGAGCTCCTCAATGGTGTAGAAATTCAGTCGAACGGGAATCCCGAACCGGTCACGTAGCGGTGTCGTCAACAAACCCTGGCGGGTCGTCGCTCCGATCAGCGTGAACCGAGGCAGGTCGATGCGCACCGAGCGGGCGGAGGGGCCCTCGCCGATCATCAAGTCCAGCGCCCGGTCCTCCATCGCCGGGTATAACACTTCCTCGACCGCGGGATTGAGCCGGTGGATCTCGTCGATGAATAGGACATCTCCGTCCTCGAGGTTCGTAAGAAGCGCCGCAAGATCGCCGGACTTGGCGATCACCGGGCCCGACGTGGCCCTGAACCCGACACCCATCTCGCGCGCGACGATTCCGGCGAGGGTCGTCTTGCCAAGTCCCGGGGGGCCATGGAGCAGCACATGGTCGAGCGCTTCGCCACGGCTCTTCGCCGCGTTGACGAACACGCGGAGATTCTCCCTCGCGGCCTGTTGGCCGATGAACTCATCGAGACTTTTCGGGCGAAGGGCCGCATCGGCGTCTTCGCTGGTGCGCTCGGGCGTAGTGATTCGGGCAGGGTCCGTGGCCACTGACGTTTCCTACTTCGCCGCCTTCTTGAGGGCGAGACGAACCAGCGCGTCGAGGGTCGCGCCGTCACCAAGCTCGTCCAGCGCCGCGTTGACGGCAGCGCTCGCGTCGGCGGCCTTGAATCCCAGATTGCCAAGGGCCGACAAGGCGTCCGCAGCGGCCGTTCCGCGCGGGGCAGGGCTGGCACCACCCAGTGCAACGACCCCGAGCTTGCCCTTCAGCTCGTTGGCTATTCGAGCCGCAAGCTTGGGACCGACGCCGTTGGCACGACCGATCATCGCCCTGTCTTCCTGGCCGACGGCGCGGGCTAATTCGTCAGGCGAGAGGGCCGAGAGTATGGCGAGCGCAAGGCGGCCGCCCACTCCCTGGATCGAGGTTAGAGCGCGAAAGGAATCACGCTCTGCTGCCGATCCGAATCCGAACAGCGTCCACGCGTCCTCGCGAACTTGAAGCTCCGTCATCAGCAAAACTTGCCCACCGAGCGGGCCAATTGCATCGAGGGTCTTGCTGCTGAGGTGAACGAGATACCCAACGCCGCAAACGTCGATCACAGCCGTGTCGGCGGTCGTTTCGGCGAGTGTTCCGGCCAGGCGGGCGATCATCGGTCCAAGGTCTAAGCGATGCGACGGCTGGTCGCTAGATGATGTGCGTGGGTGATTGCTACCGCGAGCGCATCGGCGGCATCCGGTCCTGCGATCTTGATGCCAGGCAACAATCGCGAAACCATCGCATGGACCTGTGTCTTGTCCGCGCCCCCGGTGCCGACCACCGCCTTCTTGACGACCGTCGGGGAATATTCGCCAACATCCACACCGGCTCGGGCCGCACACATCAGCACCACCCCCCGCGCCTGGCCCAACTTCAAGGTCGATTGTGGATTCTTGTTGACGAAAACCTCTTCAACCGCGGCCCCTGCGGGACTGCTCTGCGCGATCAACGCGTCGAGCTGATCGGCGAGAATTGCAAGACGCTGAGCGAGTGGAAGTGACGTGTTCGTCTTGAGCTGTCCGTTGGCAATATGCGTGAGGCGATTGCCTTCGGCTTCGATCAATCCCCAGCCCGTGGTGCCGAGCCCGGGATCCAGGCCAAGGATCTTCAGGCGAGGCGCTCCAATTCGTCTTCTGGGACGTCGTAATTGCCCCAGACGGTCTGGACGTCGTCGTCCTCTTCGAGGGCATCGACAAGCTTCATCAGCTGCTCTGCATCCCCGCCCCGGACTTCCACCTCGGTCGATGGTTTCCAGGCGAGCTTCGCGCCTTCGCTTTCACCGAGCATCGGCTCGAGCGCTCGAGCAACCTCGTGAAGGCTGTCGATGCTGGTCCAGATGCGGTGGCCATCATCGTCGCTCTCAACGTCCTCGGCGCCCGCTTCGATCGCGGCTTCCAGCACCTTGTCTGAATCCCCCGCGCTTCCCGGATACTCAATCAGCCCCAGCCGTTCGAACCCGTGGCTGACACTCCCGGACGCTCCTAGGTTGCCGCCATTCTTGGAGAAGATCGTGCGGACATTGGTAGCGGTGCGGTTGCGGTTATCGGTCAATGCCTCGACGATGATCGCCACTCCGCCGGGGCCAAAGCCTTCGTAACGGATTTCTTCGTAATTCTCCGCGTCGCCCGCCGACGCCTTGTCGATCGACCGCTGGATATTGTCCTTGGGCATCGACTGGGCACGGGCGGCGATGATGGCGGCGCGGAGCCGGGCGTTCGCGTCGGGGTCGGGCAAACCCATCTTCGCAGCGACGGTGATTTCGCGGCTGAGCTTGGAGAAGAGGGCCGAGCGCTTCTTATCCTGCGCCCCCTTCCGGTACATGATGTTCTTGAATTTGGAATGGCCTGCCATCGTCCGAACCTAAACCGTTCGGGCTGAGCTTGTCGAAGCCCTGCCCTTCTTCATCGGGACCTAAGTAGAAAAACAGCCCTTCGACAAGCTCAGGGCGAGCGGAGGGAATGTTCTACTCCAGGCCCAGCGCCTGGCGATAGGTCTCCAGCAGCGCGTCGGCTTCCTGCCTCGCGTGGGTTTCCATCTTCCTCAGGCGGACGATCGCGCGCATGGTCTTGGTGTCGTAACCGTTCGCCTTCGCCTCGGCGTAGACGTCCTTGACGTCGTCCGCGATGCCCTTCTTTTCCTCTTCCAAGCGCTCGATGCGCTCGATGAACAGCCGCAGCTGGTCGGCCGCGACGGTGCCCTCCGCCATGTTCGATGAACTCCGATTTCAAAGTTGAACCGCGGCTCTAGCGGGTTGAACCATCATATCAAGCGGCTAAGGGGTGCCGAACGAAGGATCCCGAATTGACTGAGACGCTCGCGCCGCGCACGCGCAAAGTGAAAATCCTGGCGACTCTCGGCCCGGCTTCGAGCAGCGCCGAGATGATCCGCCGGCTGATGCTAGCCGGCGCCGACGCGTTCCGAATCAACATGAGCCACGGCGATCAGAAGCAAAAAGCAAAGCTGGTCGACCACATCCGGGCGCTCGAAAAGGAGTTCAAGCGGCCGACCACGATCCTGTTCGATCTGCAGGGTCCCAAACTTCGCGTTGGTCATTTCAAGGGCGGACGAGCGGCACTCGAAAAGGGCACCCGCTTCATCTTCGACCAGAGCGACAAGGCGGGGGACGGCACGCGGGTCCAACTTCCGCACCCGGAGCTCTTCGAAGCGGTGCGCCCGGGCACCAATATCCTGATTGATGACGGCAAGGTCCGCCTCAATGTCGTCGAGACCAGTGAGGATCAGATCGTCTGCGAGGTGAAGGTTGGCGGGCCGGTTTCCGACAACAAGGGCGTCAACGTGCCCGACGTAGTCGTTCCGATCCCGGCCCTGACCGACAAGGACCGCGACGATTTGCAGTTTGCCCTGGAGCAGCGGACCGACTGGATCGCGCTCTCCTTCGTCCAGCGGCCGGAGGACGTTGCCGAAGCCCGTACGCTCATCGGTGATCGGGCGGCGCTTCTGGCGAAGATCGAGAAGCCGGCAGCGATCGACCGGCTGGACGACATCGTCGCTTTGTCGGACGCGGTGATGGTCGCGCGCGGTGACCTCGGCGTCGAGCTGCCGCCGGAGCGCGTGCCGCCGCTGCAGAACAAGATCGTCGCGACGGCGCGGCAATATGGCAAGCCGGTGGTGGTGGCGACCCAGATGCTCGAATCGATGATTACCTCGCCGACGCCGACGCGGGCAGAGGTCAGCGACGTTGCGACTGCGATCTACGACGGCGCCGATGCGGTGATGCTGTCCGCCGAAAGCGCTGCCGGCCAATACCCCTGCGAAGCCGTGCAGATGATGGACCGGATCGCTACGAGCGTTGAGCGCGATCCGTCTTATCCGGCCAGGGTCCATTTTACGCAGACCCGCCTTGAGGCCACAACAGCGGACGCGCTCGCCGGCTCGGCGCGGCAGATCGCCAGCACCATCTCGGCAACCGCGATGGTCTGCTACACGAGCTCCGGTTCCACCGCTCGCCGCATCGCTCGCGAGCGCCCGCCAGTGCCCATTCTGGCAATGAGCGCGTCGATGCACACGTCCCGGCGGCTCGGGCTGCTGTGGGGGGTTCACGCCGTTCACACGCGCGACGTGTCCAGCTTCGAAGAGATGGTCGAAAAAGCCAAGCGCATGGCGCTGCGACACCAGATCGCCCATGGGGGCGACCGGGTAATCGTCATGGCTGGCATACCGTTCGCGACGGCCGGCTCGACCAACGTCCTTCACGTGGTGCGCCTTGTCGGCGATGAGCTCGACCGCTACGACCCGGGCAAGAGTCCGGCGCGCCGGTCCACCGACAAGGACTGATCAGCGGCGCGGCAGGAGCGCGGGCACTTCCTCGGCGATCTGGCGCGCGAGAAAGCCGAGCGGCCCCACTTTTTTCGACAGGGCGCTTCCAGCCTCGCCATGGAGCCACACGGACCAGAGTAGCGCGGTGAGCGGTTCGGCACCGCGGGCAAGTAAACCTCCAACGATGCCGGCGAGCACGTCGCCGCTGCCGGAGACGCCCAGACCAGGCCTCGCTCCTTGATGCGTCCAGACCCCGCCGTCCGGCGTGACGACGTGGCTGGTCGGACCTTTGACGAGTACGATCGATCGGTACCGTTGAGCGGCCTCTAGCCCACAGCCGATCGGATCGCCCTCGATCGCCGCTTCGTCGCAATCGAGCAATGAAGCGAGTTCCCCCCCATGAGGCAGCAGGATCGGCCTGGTCGATCGTTTCTCTTTGATCGGTTCGAGAGCATGGAGCAGTGCCGCATCCAGCGCGAGTTTAACGTCGGTGCTGACCAGCGCCTTCGCAATCGATTGACAGGCATCACCCTGGGCGAGGCCCGGTCCGGCGACCACGGCGTCGACCTTCTCAGCCAGGCCGCGAAGCTCTTTGGCGGCAGTCGAGGTGAACCCGCCGTGATGGTCCTCAGGCAGGCCGACGACCATCGCTTCTGGCACGGCGATACCGAGCGGAATAGCTACGCTCTGCACCGTCGCGATCTTGAGCTTGCCAGCGCCGGCCCGCATTGCTCCCATCGCCGCCAGCAGCGCGGCGCCAGGTACCTCGCGGCTGCCGGCGATGATCAGAATGCGGCCTTTGCTCTCTTTGTCGCCGTTGACGATCGGGGGTAGCGGGTGACCGTCGAGCGCCCTTCGATCGAGCTTCACCGCGTTCCCGCCATCGCGTCCGGCGCAGACGTCTTTGGCGCACCTTCGGCTTCGAGCGGTGCGCCATAGTTCCACAGGCACAGCGCCGGCACGCAAACGCCCTTCGGGTCATGATCGAAGTCGTAAGCGGCGATGCCGCAGTTCAGTACTTCGGCCTGGCGGTCGATGTTCAGGATCTCAGCCTCGTCGAGCTGCTCGAGGATGTAGCGGAAGCAGAGCACGACGACCTGGTGGCAGACGACCAGTACTCGGCGGTCGCAATAATGAAGGTTGATCGTGTTGAGCATCGAGCGGAGCCGCAGAATCACGTCCGCCCAGCTCTCTCCGCCGGGCGGCCGGTGATAGAATTTGCCGAGGCGCCGCCGGTGCGCCGCTTCGTCGGGAAAGCGTTCTCGAATCCCGAGCGTCGTCAGCCGGTCGAAGATCCCGAACTCGCGTTCGCGCAGCCGCTCGTCGATGATCGTTCGCGCCGGGCCGCCAGCCAGCGCGCCCTCGGTGCAGATGATCTTTGCGGTCTCTTTGGCGCGAACGTAAGGGGAGGCGAGGATAATCTCGGGGCGTTCGTTGTGCGGCAGAGCGGCGAACCAGCGACCGGCGGCCTTGGCCTGATCCACCCCAAGCGAGGACAACGGAACGTCGACGTCGCGCATGTCGATGTCGATCTCGTGCGCGCCGGCCTCATCCGCCGCGTCGCGCGCGACATTGCCCTGGCTCTGCCCATGCCGGACCAGCCAAAGCCGCTCCGGCCAGTTCTGCCTCATCTGCCGCAACCTCCTGAATCGCTCAAAGCATGAGCTTCAGGATTGTGCCAGCCGACTATTCCGCGGCGACGGCAGTCTCTTGCCGCTTCTTTTCATCCATCCGGCGGAAGGTGGCGAGCGCCTGCCCCACAATCTGGTCCATGTTGTAATAGCGGTAGGTCGCCAGCCGCCCAACAAAGGTCACGTCGCCTGTCGCATCGGCAAGCGCCTCATAGCGCTTGAACAACTCCTGGTTCTCCGGACGGGGGATCGGGTAATAGGGATCGCCCTCGGCAGACGGATATTCGTAGGTGACTGTCGTGACCGGTGATTCCTGTCCGGTGAGGTGCTTGTACTCGCTGATGCGGGTGAAGGGCACTTCCTCACAGGGATAATTGACAGTCCCGGTTTCCTGGAACCGTTCCTGCTCCAGTGTCTGGTGGTCGAATTTCAGGGACCGGTATGGAAGCTTGCCGAAGCGGTGCTCGAAATATTCATCGATCGGGCCGGTATAGATCAGGTGATCAAAGTCGACCTCGTCGCGAATGTCGCGATAGTCGACGCCCGTGCGCACTTCGATCAGTGGATGGTCGAGCATCTTCTCGAACATCCTGGTGTAGCCATGCTTCGGCATCGCCTGGAATGTGTCGGTGAAGTAGCGATCGTCAATATTGGTTCGCGTCGGGATGCGCGCGGTCACCGACTTGTCGAGCTCGCTCGGATCGAGGCCCCATTGCTTGCGCGTGTAGCCGCGGAAGAAAAGCTCATAGAGCTCACGTCCCACGGCATTGATGACCACATCCTCAGAGGTCGTGATCTCATCGACCGGCTCGGCGCGCGAAGCGAGATAAGCAGCTGCTTCCTCGTCCGTTTCTAGGTCGAGGCCGAACAGCATGTTTAGCGTCGTACGATTGATCGGGATCGGCACCAGTTGCTCGCGCACGTAAGCCCGGACGCGATGCTCGTAGGGCCTCCACTCGGTGAATTGGGACAGATAGTCCACGACCTGGTCGCTGTTCGTGTGGAAGATATGCGGGCCATATTTGTGGTACAGAATGCCCGCTTCATTCGGCTCATCATAAGCGTTGCCGCCGATGTGCGGCCGCCGGTCGACCAGGAGCACCCGCGCACCGTGCTGACTCGCCAGACGCTCAGCGAGGACGGAGCCGGCAAAGCCAGCCCCGACGATGAGATAATCATAGGGACGTTCGGAGGACTCGCCCCCGGCCCGGAAGGGCGCGTTCATTCCGCCGCGACCAGCAGTGCCGGGTTCGCTCCCGTGCGCACCCCGAGGACGTCGGCGATGAGGCCGGCCATACGCGCCTGAGTCGTATCCCAGCTCGTGGCCGAAAGCATGAGGTCGGCCTCGGCCAGCCAACCGCTTTCCGGATGATGCGACAGCTCCAACGCTTCGTCGCACGCCGCGACGAACTCTTCGGGCGTCGAGGCGATCTTCACGCCTTCCAGCTGCCCGTAATGGCGCACCACGTCCTTGATCGGCGTCGAGACCACCGGCTTTCCGCCGGCGAGATATTCCGGCGTCTTCGTCGGCGAAATGAATTGAGTCGATTCGTTCATCGCGAACGGCATCAGCGCCACGTCCCAGCCTGACAGATAGCCAGGCAGCTGGTCGTAGGTCTTGCCGCCGAGATAATGGATGTTCGGACGGCGCGGCAGATCTTCCTCTGAGATCTTCACGACCGGGCCAACCATCACGAACGACCAGTTCGGACGCAGCTCCGCGATCCTGTCGAGAAGTTCGATGTCGAAACGCTCGTCGATCACGCCATAGAAGCCGAGCCGCGGCTTGGGCAGATCTTCCTGATCAGCCGGATCGAACTGGCGAGCCCGCGCCTTGAAGAAGTGCACGCGGTCCACCGACGATGGGAAGCAATGGATGTTGTCGTGCCGGTCCTTCTTCGCCTCGTAGAGGCTGGAACCGCCGGTGAAGACGACATCGGCACGGTCGATGACCTCCTGCTCCAGCTCGAGCAGCTTTGTCGGCGCGAACTTGAACTTCGATAGCTCATCCATTGCGTCGAATACGGTGACGTCGGTCTCAAGATGCCGCGAGAAGGGGAGCATCATCGGCGTGTAATACCAGGCGATCAGCGGCCCGCGGATGGACGCGACATGCGCGTCGAGCAGGCGCATCAGCGCCGCCTCTCGGGCATCCTCGGGCATGCCCTGGGGGAGGTGCGGGACGACGATCCGGACGTTTTCCGCGTCGCTTGCCTCGCGGACCTGAAGATAGGCGGTCTCATGGGCCGCGATGTCGACCGGCTCTTCCCAGAAAATCACATTCATTTCGCGAGCGAAGCGGCTCATCAGATGCTGCGGCCGCTGGAACACGAAGTTCCATCGCAGGTGCGAAAAGCACAACAGAGTTGCGGGCTCGGATTCAGGCGCCGAGGGCTCGGCTTCCGACGTTACTGGCACCCCGACGCGAGTCAGCATTTTCCGTTAAACCTCCGTATAGTGTGTTGCCCGAATAGAGAACGGAGCGACTCGCATTACGGTTCCGCAACCTTGATCGAAGTTAATCTAAATCGTCGATTGTGCAGCGCGGCGTAAATCGATTGTGCGCCGCGACATAGGACGTCCGGCGCGTTGAGCCTGAAATGGGGTGTCGGACCGCCGACTCAAGTGCCCAACGAATTGACCACGCCAAGACGGCGTTTAAGGAGGCCGAACTGAGGAGGCGGCCAGTGGCGACGACGATCGAGGAGCTTGAACGGCGACGCGAGGCCGCGCGCGCGGGCGGCGGGCAGAAGCGTATCGACGCCCAGCACGCCAAAGGCCGGTTGACCGCTCGCGAGCGGCTCGGCGTCCTGCTCGATCAGGGCAGCTTCGAAGAATATGACATGTTCGTCGAGCATAACGCGACCGACTTCGGGATGGCGGAACAGACCGTGCCCGGCGACGGAGTGGTTACCGGATCGGGCACGATCAACGGACGCCTCGTCTACGTCTTCGCGCAGGACTTCACGGTCTTCGGCGGCTCGCTTAGCGAGCGTCACGCGCAGAAGATCTGCAAGGTCATGGACATGGCGATGAAGGTCGGCGCCCCGGTCATCGGCCTCAACGACAGCGGCGGCGCGCGCATCCAGGAGGGCGTCGCCAGCCTCGCCGGCTATGCCGAAGTTTTCCAGCGCAACGTGCTCGCCTCCGGCGTCATCCCGCAGATCAGCCTGATCATGGGGCCGTGCGCTGGCGGTGCGGTTTACTCGCCGGCGATGACCGACTTCATCTTCATGGTGAAGGACAGCTCTTACATGTTCGTGACCGGCCCCGACGTGGTGAAGACCGTGACCAACGAAGTCGTTACCCAGGAAGAGCTGGGCGGGGCGATCACCCACACCAAGAAATCGGGCGTCGCCGACGTCGCGTTCGAAAACGACATCGACGCCTTGCTGGCGACCCGTGAGTTCTTCGACTTCCTGCCGCTGTCCAACCGTCACGACGATCCGCAGCGGCCGTGCGAGGATCCGGTCGATCGGGCCGAGGACAGTCTCGATACGTTGATTCCGCCCAGCGCGACGACGCCCTACGATATGCACGAGCTCATCCGGAAGGTCGCCGACGAGGGCGACTTCTTCGAGCTGATGCCCGCGCATGCGGCGAACATCATCATCGGCTTCTGCCGGATCGAGGGCCGCACCGTCGGCGTCGTCGCCAACCAGCCGATGGTGCTGGCCGGAGTGCTCGACATCAACAGCGCGAAGAAAGGCGCCCGCTTCGTCCGCTTCTGCGACGCATTCGACATCCCGATCCTGACCTTCGTCGACGTCCCGGGGTTCCTCCCCGGCGTCGGGCAGGAGCATCACGGGATCATCAAGCACGGCGCCAAGCTGCTGTTCGCCTATGCCGAGGCGACGGTGCCCAAGATCACGGTCATCACCCGCAAGGCCTATGGAGGGGCCTATGACGTCATGGCTTCCAAGCACCTCCGCGGCGACCTAAACTACGCCTGGCCGACCGCCGAGATTGCGGTGATGGGCGCCAAGGGCGCGGTCGAGATCATCTTCCGCAAGGACATCGGCGACCCCGAGAGCATCGCCGAGCGCACCCGCGAATATGAAGAACGCTTCGCCAACCCGTTCGTGGCGGCGAGCAAGGGCTTCATCGACGAGGTGATCATGCCGCACTCGACCCGACGGCGGGTGGCGATGGGCCTACGGAAGCTGAGGAACAAGCAGCTCGAGAATCCGTGGAAGAAGCATGATAATATCCCGCTTTAGCGCCGTGTTGATTGCCTGTTTGGCGGGCGCTTCCCCTGCTGTCGCTACTCCAGCGGCGCAGCGCAATCAGGAGCAATGTCGAAGTATCAATCCTCCAGATCAGCGATCGTGCATCGGCCGGCGAATGCATCGGAAGGAGCAACTGCTCGCGACGACGTACAGGCAGGCAATGAAGTCCGTGAGGGCGAACTTCGCTCGTTATGGCCAATGGGACATTCGCTCCGACCCATCACACCTAAGCCAGTCACAGAGTGCTTGGAAGCAGTACGTGGACAACGACTGCAAGGTTCGAGCTGCGTTTGGGGGAGGATCGAATTCATCAATAAGCGACCGAGAAATGGCCTGCTATGAGGAAGCTTTGGAGAAGCGCATCGAAGCCCTTCGTTCGCTCGCCGACGGAAGACTGAACGTCCAGTGAGCACCTATACCGCCACGGTCCGCTGGAGCGGCGAAGACCCCGAAGCCTATGCCAAGGGCCGCTATTATCGCGGACACGAGTGGGTGTTCGACGGTGGTACGGTGGTCCCGGCGAGCGCCGCGCCGGAGAACGTGCCGCATGGCACCGCGAATGAAGCCGGAGTCGATCCGGAGGAGGGGCTGATCGCCTCCATCTCCTCCTGCCACATGCTGTTCTTCCTCGACTACGCGCGCCGGGCGGGGTTCGTGATCCGCTCCTACATCGATGAGGCCGAGGGCGTCCTCGAGAAGCGCGCCGACGGCAAGATCGCGGTGACTAGGGTGATGCTGCGTCCGAAAATCGAATGGGCCGGCGACCGGCATCCCACCGCCGAGGACATCGCCCAGCTCCACCACCGCAGCCACGAAGACTGCTTCATCGCCAACTCGGTCAATTCGGAAGTGACAGTTGAACAATGAAACTCGGCCGCCTCAACCACGTCGGCGTCGCGACGCCCTCGATCGAGCGTAGCCTCGAAACTTACCGCAACATGTTCGGCGCGGAGCCGCACGGCCCAGCTTTCGACCTTCCCGCGCAGGGCGTTCGCGTCTGCTTCGTCGACACGCCCAACAGCCAGATCGAGCTGATCGAGCCGCTCGGCGAAAGCTCACCGATCGTGAAGTTCCTCGAGAAGAACCCGCTCGGCGGCCAGCATCACGTCTGCTTCGAGGTGCCGGACATCCACGCCGCAAAGGCCGAGTTCGAAGCAAAGGGCGCCCGCGTCCTCGGTGAGCCGCGCATCGGGGCGCATGGGACCCCCGTATTCTTCGTGCACCCAAAGGACATGGGCGGCGTGCTCACCGAGATCATGGAAACGCCGAGATCGGCGCACTGAAGCCTAACCATCGGAGCGCTACCCCAAGTCAGGTCGAAGCCCGAAAGAAGTGCAAGTGCCTGCGATGGCCCAAAGCAGCGAGCATGCGGCCGCATCGTCGGACGAAGACTAAACAGCCGTTCGTGCGTTGGCGCGGCTAATGGTGGGAATTTCGGTCCTGATCAATCGTCACGGTGGGGCGGCGTCGCGTGATTCGAACATTGGCGAGCATGTCGCCGAAGCGTTTCGGGCGGCTGGCCTGCAGGCGGATGTCGAGCTGATCGATGGTGGCGAATGTGCATCGCGCAGCAAGGCCATTGCCGAGCGCGGCGACGAGCTGGTCGTGGTCGGCGGCGGCGACGGGACGATCAGCGCGGCGGCATCCGCGCTGGTTGGAGGCAAGACCATGCTCGGAATCCTGCCGCTCGGGACGCTCAACCACTTCGCCCGCGACCTAGGAATTCCGGACAAGCTGGAGGAAGCGGCGAAGGTGATCGCATCGAGGAAGGACCGCCTCGTCGACGTTGCCGAGATGAACGGCCGCATCTTCATCAACAACAGCGCCATCGGCCTCTATCCCTTGATGGTCCGCGACCGCGAGGTTCAGCAGGAGCGCCGCGGCCGGAACAAGAAGTTGGCAATGATCATCGCTTCGGCACGGACGCTGGTCAGGTTCGGGCATCAGCGGCTGACGTTGACCGTCAACGACGAGAAAGCGCGGGTCGATACGCCGCTGCTGTTCGTCGGCAACAATGATTACCGCGTGGACATCGGCGCGCCCGGCCAGCGCGAAAGGGTCGATGATGGCCGGCTTAGCGTGTTCGTGATGCGCAAGAAGACCCGGTCCGGCTTCATCGCCGCGAGCGTCCGCGCGCTGTTCAACCGCGCGCGGCCGGACGACATGGTCCAGCTTGAAGACGTCCAACGGCTGAAGGTGGCAAGCCATCGCGGCGCGCTTGCCATCTCGCTCGACGGAGAGGTGGTTCGCGAGTCGCCCCCGCTGGACTATAAGATCCGCGCGAAAGCGCTGCGGGTGATCGCTCCCTGACGGGGCAGATGGAACCGCAGCACTGCTCACGGGGTTCGCGGCACATGGCAGCGGGAGTCTAGATGGCGACACAGGCCCGATCTGGATTGTCAGACGTAGTGCGCGCGCGGGCTTTCCGGGTGGCGGGGATCGTCATCATCCTGTTGGGGGTGGCGGCCGCTTTCCTGCCAGCCGGCAAGACGATCTCGTCGGACATGATCGGCGGGCTACTTATCGCCGCCGGGTTGATCGAAACTGTGACCGGCTCCCTTCGGCAGGGCACCCGGCAATATGTGATGGCGGCCGGGATCGTGACTGCACTCGCCGGCGTGCTGTTCATCATGAATCCTGAAACCCACCTGTTCCCGCGGGTCTGGCCAATTATCGGCTGGTTGTTACTTCGTAGCCTGATTCTCGCTGCGGCGACCCTGGAAACCGGCGGCCCAGTGCGGCTGTGGACCGCATTCTCCGCCGGGATGGATTTCCTCCTCGCGGTGCTCCTGATCGCCGGCCTGTCGCTGGCGACGCTGGTCATCACCGTTTTCGGTCCGACGCGGGAGTTGATAGCGACCTTCGCCTGGATCCTTGCTGCAAGCTTCGCGGTCAACGGCCTGATGCTGCTGCAAGTCGCCAATTGCGCGGAGGATTCGGCGGACTAGCCCAAGGCGGCGAGCCGTTGCATACCGGTCGCCATGTTCGAGAGTTCGCCCGATCTATCGGTCAACACGGTCGCGGAGATCGTTCGGATCGCGCTTGCCCCAGTGTTTCTGCTGAGCGGTATCGGCGCTTTTCTCAACGTCCTCGCATCGCGGCTCTCGCGGATCGTCGACCGGTCGCGCCAGATCGAACCGATGGTCCTCGCCAGTCGCGGCGAGGAGCACGACCGCTGGATCGCCGATCTCAAGATACTCGACAGACGCATGTCGCTCATCAACTGGGCGACCGGCCTGTCGGTAGCCGCGGCCGTTCTCACCTGCCTGGTCGTCGTCATGCTGTTCGCCGCAAACCTGATCCAGACACGGCTCGGGACCGAAATCGCGTGGCTGTTCATGGCCTCGATGCTCGCAATCGGAACTGGATTCGCCGTCTTCCTGGTCGAAACCACCGTCGCTGCGCGCGCCGTCCGGATCCGATCAGAGCTTCTCCAGCACCGCGCCGAGGATAGCTAGACGGCCGCTTCTGCGCCGCCCATAATCCGCCTGGATCATTGGGGAGGCAGCCGTGCGCTTAACGGTAATCGCGAGCGTCGCTTCGATTGCGGTCTTCGCCGATATTGCGTCAGCCGCTGCACCAACGCATGAATCCACCTCCTCTCCTGCGCCCGTTATCAAGGCGGCGCCTGGCGCGAAGGGCGGCCCGCCAAACTTCGAGGCGATCTTCGGCATTTTTGACAAGTTGTTCCCACCGCAACCCGCACCCGACCCAGCGCGGCTGGCGCTCGCCCGCACAGCTGTTGCCTCGATGTGGCCCGACGGCGCCTACGGCCGCATGATGAGCACTTTCATGGCCGGCATGGTCGAGAATGCCATGCAGCTAAAGAAATCGGACTTCACAGCGATGGGTCGAGGAACGGCGAAGACGGACGCTTCCGCGCCTTCGAAGAATCTGTCGTTACATGACCAGGCCGCGGCAAAGGACCCCTATTTCGACCAGCGCTTGGCTGCTTATCGTCAACTCATCGATCAGGAGACTGCCCAGGCCTCAGCGGTTATCGACCCGCGCATGCGCGATGGGCTGGCGCGGGCAATGGCGCGGAAGTTCGATGCGCGGCAGCTAACCGATATCAATGCCTTTTTTGCGACGACGAGCGGCCACGCGCTGGCGACCCAGTATATGCAACTCTGGGTCGACCCCGACACAATGCGTTCGATGTTCACGGCCATGCCCGAGATCATCAAGCTGATGCCCGACGCAATGGAGAAAATGAAAGCGATCGACGCGAAGTTCCCGAAGCCTGGCAAACCGGGCAAAGATGAAAAGCCGGCGGCGAAGCCCTGATCGGCGGATTTCCACAATTATAAGCTGACCGGACTCTAGACCCGGGACTCGACGCAACTTAACTTTGCGGAGTGAGCCCCGCACTCGACATCGATAATTCGGTCACCGGCCAGCCATGGCGTTGGCGAAGACCGCCGGAGCTTGGGCTCGGGATGGACAAGTTGGTCGACGAGCTTCTGCTCGCAAGGGGGGTTGAGCGAGACGACTTGCCTCGTCACCGCGATCCGCGGATCCGCGACTTCCTGCCTGACCCGAGCTGCTTCCAGGATATGGACAAGGGTGCCCGGCGGCTTGGCGACGCCGTCCAGCAAGGCGAGACGATCGCGATCTTTGGCGATTACGACGTCGACGGTGCGACCAGCTCAGCGCTGCTAGTGCTGCTTCTCCGGCGTCTCGGCGCCGAGCCGATGGTCTACATCCCCGACCGGCTGATGGAGGGCTACGGCCCGTCCGGCAAAGCCCTGGTCGAGCTCAAGGCCAAAGGAGCGAATGTCGCGATCTGCGTAGACTGCGGCGCCCAGGCGTTCGACGCATTGAAAGACGCACAAGCCGCGAACCTCGATGTCATCGTCGTCGACCATCATCAATGCGCCAGCTTGCTTCCGGTGGCCCACGCAATGATCAACCCCAACCGGCTGGACGAGACCAGCGATGGAGCGGCCCATGGTCATCTCGCGGCCGTGGGAATGGCGTTCCTGCTCGGCGTCGCGTTGATTCGCGAGCTTAGGGGTAGGGGCTTTTTCGAAACGCTTGCCGAGCCGAAGATCATCGATCTGCTCGACCTTGTCGCTTTAGGGACGGTTGCCGACGTGGCGCGCCTGAAAAGTCTCAACCGGGCCTTCGTGACGCAGGGCCTGCGCGTCATGGCGGCGCGGCAGAACATTGGGCTGTCCGCTCTTGCCGAAGCGGCCCGGCTGGTAAAGCCGCCGAGCTGTCGAGATCTCGGCTTCGCGCTCGGTCCGCGGATCAATGCGGGCGGTCGCGTCGGCAAATCGGACCTCGGAGTCCGGCTGCTGACTTGTAGCGATCCAGAGGAGGCACGAATTCTCGCCGCTGAGCTCGACCGGCTCAACGAAGAGCGCCGAGCGATCGAGCTGCTGGTCTGTGACGAGGCCGAGTCCCAGGCGCGCGAACAGGCGGGATCACCGGTGATCGTGGTCATGAGCAGCGGCTGGCACCAAGGTGTCATCGGCATCGTCGCCGGCCGCATCAAGGAGAGGTTTGGACGTCCCGCAATCGTCATCGCCGAGACCGAAGACGGCATCGGAAAGGGGTCTGGCCGCTCTATCGCTGGCGTTGATCTGGGCGCGGCGGTGCTTGCCGCGAAGGAGAGCGGCCTCCTGATCGCCGGCGGCGGGCATGCGATGGCGGCCGGGTTGACCCTGCCGCCCGACGGCCTCGAAGCCTTCCGCGAGTTCATCAATGAGCGGCTGCGCGACGATATCGCCAAGTCACTTGGTGAGCGTGCATTGTTGCTGGACGCTCTTCTGGCTCCCGGCGGAGTCGCTGGAGCACTGTGCGACGCGCTCGACGCCGCTGGCCCCTACGGCGCGGGCTGGCCGAGTCCGCGCGTCGCCGCGGGACCGGTCCGCCTTCTAAGAACCGGCATCGTCGGCGACGGCCACGTTCGGGGGTTGGGCTGTGGAGACGATGGCCGGAGCTTCAAGTGGATTGCCTTCCGAAGCGCAGCGACTCCCCTGGGCGAGGCGCTCCTCGCTGCCGGGTCTCACTCGCGCTGGTGGCTCGCCGGAACGATCAAGCGCGATGAGTGGAACGGCGGCAACGCTGCCGAGATGCACCTTGAAGACGCGGCGCTTGCTTGACGCTGACGGGGCGGGTCGCCTAACGGCGGGCGGCCTTGCGAGGCCCCATCGTCTAGCGGTCTAGGACGTCGCCCTTTCACGGCGAAAACACGGGTTCGAGTCCCGTTGGGGTCACCAAAGCCGCTCGGCGAAAGGTTCCGGGTTCACCTACGTATAATTACGGAACCCGGGAGCATTGGTGATTGTCTATGTCTCAACTGCAGGTTGCGGGGGACGGGTGAAAACTTCAAGGTCGCAGGAACGGTCGGCGAAGGGCCGCATCGGTGTCGCCGGTGTTCTCGCCCTCAGCCTGAGCGGCTGTAATCGCGGCATCCTCGATCCGGTCGGACCGGTGGGCAGCGCCGAAAAGACGATCCTGATCAACTCGACCGCGATCATGCTGGCGATCATCGTTCCAACGATGATCGCGACGATCGCGATCGCCTTCTGGTTCCGGCGCGGAAACACCAAGGCAGTCTATCGTCCAGACTGGGAATATTCCGGAGCCGTCGAACTCGTCGTCTGGGCGATCCCGGTACTCACCATCCTGCTACTGGGCGGAATCACCTGGATCGGAAGCCATCAGCTGGAGCCGAGCAAGCCGCTGGACTCGAAGGTGCCCCCGATCAACGTCCAAGTCGTCTCGCTCGACTGGAAATGGCTGTTCATTTACCCCGACCAGGGCATCGCGACCGTTAATGAGCTGGTGGTTCCGGCAGGCACTCCAGTCAACTTTCAGCTGACCTCGGCAACCGTCTGGAACACATTCTTCGTGCCCCAGATGGGCAGCATGATCTACACCATGCCCAATATGGTGACGCGCCTGAACCTGGAGGCGGACCGCACCGGTGTGTTCCCGGGACGCTCTGCTCATTTCAGCGGCGACGGCTTCCCGGGCATGGAGTTCAACGTTTATTCGGTCTCGCCGCAGCAGTTCGCATCATGGGCCGCTGCAGCGCGGGCGAAGGCGCCGCTCGACGCCCAAAGCTACAAGCAGCTCGAGCGCCCCAGCAGCTACGTCAAGCCGACGATCTACGGCAGCGTCGCGCCGGATCTGTTCCAGGCGATCGCAACCGGCCGCCAACCGTCCATGCAGCAGTCCCCGCATAACCTTCCCGCCCCCGGTGCGTCCACGGCGCAACCCAACAGCCCTCTCGAGGGCCGCTCCCCGACAACTCAGCCTCCGCCGGCTCCCCAGCCGGCGCCCGGAGCCCGTAAATGAGTCCGATCTTCGGCAAGCTCACCTGGCAGGCGATCCCATTCCAGGAGCCGATCCCGCTGATCACCTCGATCGTGGTTATCGTCGCGCTCGCGGCGATCGCCTTGTGGATCACCAGGATCAAGGCCTGGCCGTTCCTGTGGAACGAGTACATCACGTCCACCGATCACAAGAAGATCGGCATCATGTACATCGTGCTGGGCTTCGTGATGCTGGTCCGCGGCTTTGCCGACGCGATCATGATGCGCGCCCACCAGTTCCTCGCGGTCGGACAGGGCCAGGGTTATCTGACGCCCGAGCACTACAACCAGATCTTCTCCGCCCACGGCGTGATCATGATCTTCTTCGTCGCGATGCCGCTCGTCATCGGATTCATGAACTTCGTGGTCCCGCTGCAGCTTGGCGTTCGTGACGTCGCCTTCCCGACACTCAACAACGTCAGTTTCTGGCTGAGCGCATCCGGCGCGCTGCTGGTGAACATGAGCCTGTTCCTTGGCGAGTTCGCGCGTACTGGCTGGCTGGCCTTCCCGCCGCTTAGCGAGAAAGCTTTCTCGCCCGGTGTCGGCGTCGATTATTATCTCGTAGCGCTGCAGATATCGGGCGTTGGAACGACGCTGACCGCGGTCAATTTCGTCACCACGATCCTCAAGATCCGGGCACCCGGGATGAGCTACATGCGCATGCCGGTGTTCTGCTGGACCAGCCTCGCCTCAAGCCTGCTGATGCTGGCTGCGTTCCCGGTGCTGACAGCGACGCTCGCCCTGCTGATGCTCGACCGCTACCTCGGCTTCCATTTCTTCACCAATGACGGTGGCGGAAACTCGATGCTCTACATGAACCTCATCTGGGTCTGGGGGCATCCGGAAGTCTACATCCTCGTGCTGCCGGCATTCGGGATCTATTCGGAAATTGCGGCGACCTTCTCGGGCAAGCCGCTGTTCGGTTACCGGTCGATGGTCGTTGCCACGCTCGCGATCTGCATCCTCTCCTTCACGGTCTGGCTGCATCACTTTTTCACGATGGGTGCCGGCGCCAACGTTAACGCGGTGTTCGGTATTGCGAGCATGCTCATCGGCATCCCGACGGGCGTGAAGATCTATAATTGGCTCTTTACGATGTACGGCGGCCGGGTGCGCTTCACGGTGCCGGTGCACTATCTCATCGGTTTCATGCTGCTGTTCGTCGGCGGTGGCTTAACGGGCGTGCTGCTCGCCATTCCACCAGTCGACTTCATCGTTCACAACAGCCTGTTCCTGGTTGCCCACTTCCACCACGTGATCATCCCGGGCGTCGTGTTCGCGATCCTCGCCGGATATACCTACTGGTTCCCGAAGGCGTTCGGCTTCACCCTGGACGAGCGGCTCGGCAAGCTGGCCTTCTGGGGCTGGTTCATCGGCTTCAACCTGGCCTTCATGCCGAGCTACCTGCTCGGCTTCTGGGGTGGCACGCGCCGGATGCAGCACATCTCCGACCCCACCTGGAAGCCGTGGCTCGGCGTCGAGCTCGTCGGCGCCTTCTTCATCGCCGCCGGTATCGCGTTCCTCGCGATCCAGCTGTTCTATTCAATCAAGACCCGAGACCAGCGCCGCGACGTCACCGGTGACCCTTGGGACGGCCGGACGCTGGAGTGGCTCACTCTTTCGCCACCGCCCCACTACAACTTTGCGGTGCTCCCGGACGTGCATGGCGAAGAGGCCTATTGGCATCGCAAGCAGCTGGCGATCGAGCGCGCGACGCTCATCCCCGAGCCCGCTTACCAGCCGATCGAGATGCCGGTGAACACGCCGACCGGAGTGATCGTCGCCTTCTTTGCCACGGTCTGCGGCTTTGCGCTCATCTGGTACATCTGGTGGCTTGCTATCGTGGGCCTGATCGGCGCCTTTGCAGTCTTCGTCTGGTACGCCTGGCAGGACGAACATGAGCACATCATTCCCGTCGAGGAGGTCATCAAGAACTCGCGCGAACGGCGTCGCATCCGCCAGCAGAACCTCCAGAACCTGAGTCAGTCGGTATGAGCGCCCACGAAGCAGCATCGATCGGCCTGACCCACGGCGGATCGGAGGATACCGGCCTCGGCCATCGCGGGCCGGAGTCGAAGAGCATCGTCGTGCCATACGGCTTCTGGCTGTTCGTGCTGTCGGACATGGTGCTCTTCTCGGCGCTGTTCGCGACCTATGCATCGCTGGTCCACGCGACGGACGGCGGCCCGACGACGATCCAGTTGTTCGACCGCAAGCTCGTCGCGGTCGAGACGCTGGCGCTGCTCCTGTCGAGCTTCACTTGCGGGCTGGCGATGATCGCCTCCCACCGGCGGAACATCGTCTGGACCCAGATCTGGTTCGCGGTGACGGGCCTGCTTGGCCTCTTGTTCCTGTGCATCGAACTCTACGAATTCACGCACATGATCGGCGAAGGCGCCGGGCCGCAGCGAAGCGCCTTCCTGTCGAGCTTCTTCACGCTCGTCGGCACCCACGGAATTCACGTCTTTTCGGGATTGCTGTGGCTTGGGACGATGATGGCTCAGCTATGGGCGAAGGGCTGGCGCCAGCATGTCGAACGGCGACTGCTTTGCTTCAGCATCTTCTGGCACGCCTTAGACATCATCTGGGTGGCCATCTTCACCATCGTCTATCTTATCGGGACGCTGCCATGAGCGAGCACGAACACCAGGAAATGCTCGACGTCGCGCCGGGCGCACCGCATGACAGCATCTTCAGCGAGACCGTACTATATCTAATCGGCCTGGCGCTGGCGCTGATCCTGACCGGCGTTTCCTTCTGGGTCGCCTCGACCTCCTCGCTATGGGGACCCGGCGTTGCGGTCGGCCTCGTCGTGCTCGCCATCGCGCAGATGGGCATTCACCTGGTTTTCTTCCTTCACATCACGAGCGGGCCCGACAACACGAATAATGTGCTGGCGCTCGCGTTCGGCGTCCTCATCGTCTTCCTGGTGATGATCGGAACCATTTGGATCATGGCGCACCTCGCGGCGAACATGGGTCCCACGCCCGAGATGACGAACCTGATGATGCAGAAGGGTTAGTAACCCGTCGCAGCAAAGGTGTGGCCGTCGGGATCGAGTTCCCGGAGGTCGCGGCCCCGCGTTTCCTTGCCGAAAATCGCTACGAGGGTGAGGGCCCCGACGGTCGGGGCCATGATGATCAGCGAGACCAGCGACAGCGGCGGCACCAGGGCGAGGATCGCCAGGAACTGCGCTAACATGCCGCCCGCCTTGCTACACGCCGCCACGGTGCCCGTGGTCCGGCCGCGGATGCGCAGCGGGAAGCTTTCGGCCGTGTAGGGCAGCAGCATCGCGATCAGCGCATTGGTCCCGACGATTAACAACGCCACGGGTATTACCGGACTGCCGGTGCCGGTGAACTCCAGTTGCAGGACGCCGACGAGGCCGACCAACGTGACGGTAATCGATCCAGCAACGGACCATTTGGTGCTCAAACGGCTGTAAGCTGCCGCGGCCACGAAGATGGTAGGGAAGGCGATTAGCGCGGACTCCGCGAGCAGCTTGCTCGTTACGGCCACGCTGTGTCCCCTGGCGACCAGGTCGGCGGGCAACCACAGCAGCAGGCCGAAGTTGATCAAGCCGTAGCAGGTGGCGGCAAGACTAAGCGCGAACAGCTTGCCCGCGAATGCCCGACCCGTCAGCGCGACCGCGGGCCCCTTGGCGAGTGCCATCTGCTCAGCAGGTCGCGTCTTGCGTGCCGTCGAACCGAACCTTCCCATCACTGCCTTCGCTTCCTCGCGGCGCCCGCGGGCGAGCAGAAACTTGGCGGATTCCGGGATCAAGGTTCCAAGCAGCACCAGAGTAAGGCCGGTTGGCAAATTCAGCAGCCAAAGTATCCTCCAGCTAAAGATCGGCTGGAGCAGCGCCGAGAAGCCGCTGGCCGCGAAATAGCCGCCAACCGCCCCCAAACCGCCGACTAGCACCAGTGCCCAACCGCGGTGCTTGCTGGGCATCATCTCGGCAAGGAGGGCGTAGGTCACCGGTAGCATTCCGCCGGCTGCCGCACCCATCATGAAGCACATGCCGACGTTCCACCAGAGCGACGGCATCGCGCCGCAGATGGACGTGCCGACGAACATGACGGCCGACAGAAGGATCGACGCTTTGCGCCCGTAGACGTCGGCGATCGCGCCCCAGATCACGGACCCGAGCACAGTTCCGACAAGAGCCGTGAACGGAACCAGCGAAACCGTCGCCTTGGTCTTGTGGTACTCGCTGATCATGCCGGGAATGGTGAAGCCCAAGCTCGCCGGCTTCATCACGTCGATAATCAACGCCACGACAAGCACCAACATCAGCCCCCAATGGGCCCGGCTCAGCGGCGCGTCCTCCGGCGGCGTAACTACGATGTCGTGCGAGGCGGCGAGCTGCTGTGCGATGTTCTTCGGAAGCAAGCCGTAGGCGGCGATCAGGCAGCCGCCGACGATCGCTACCATGCCTATGATCATGTCCCAGCCGATGGGCATCCCGGCGAGGATGAAATGAGTGTGGCGGCCCATCAGGAACATCGGCGCGTGCATGAGAACGCCAATCGTGACGAGCACGACGCCGAGGGCGAAAGCCCATACGCCGCGCCGATCGGATAAGGTCGAATTGCCGAGCATCTCAGTTCCCGCAGCGAGCCTTAGCGATCTCGCGCGCGCTGTATAGTAATCGCCCGTTAGCGCTAACGGGCAAGCCCGGCCGCGGCGCGGGCGCGCTCATCGACGACTGCCAGATCATCGCCCGGCTTCACGAACCAGGTGCCGCCGACGCAGAGCACTGCGTCAAGCGCCAACCAATCGTGCGCGGTCTCGGGCCGGACCCCGCCGGTCGGACAGAAACGGATGTTGCCGAACGGCCCGGACAGGGCCTGCAAAGCCGGAATCCCGCCAGACGTCACCGCCGGGAAGAATTTGAAGCGATCGAGGCCAGCGTCGAGCCCGCGCATGATGTCCGCCGCGGTGGCTACTCCCGGAAGGAACGGAATGCCCGTGTCCCGCGCCGCCAGCGCGAGCGGATTCGTCAGGCCGGGCGAGACGATAAAGCGGCTTCCGGCATCGATCGCCTGAGCAAGCTGTGCTTCGTTGAGCACGGTTCCCGCCCCGACGATCGCTCCCGACACCTTCGCCATCTCGCGGATCGCCGTCATTGCAACAGGCGTTCGAAGCGTCACTTCCAGGACCGGCAGGCCGGCCGCGACGAAAGTCTCGGCGAGCCCCGTCCAATCCATCTCTTCTTGCAGGACCAGAACCGGGATGACCGGTGCAGCGCGCATGATCTCGTCGATGGTCATGGGTGCTCTTTAGCAAAAGCCGCAGCGGCGCCGAACAGGCCCGGCTCGGGATAGGTAATCAGCTTCACGGGCATTTCGTCCATCCGCCGCTCGAACCGGCCCTTGGCGATGAAGCGGTCGCGAAAACCGGACTGCGGCAGGTAGTCGGCGACGCGAGCGCCGACTCCGCCGGCAATGACTACGGCCACGGCGCCCTGGGCGAGCGCAAGGTCCCCAGCGACCGCGCCAAGCGTCAGGCAGAAGCGGTCGAGCGCGGCGTTCGCCAGACTGTCGGTCCCGGCCAGCGCGGCAGTCCATAGCTCGCGCTCATCGTGGAAAGCCAGCGACTTGCCTTCAATCGCTCCAAGCGCCTCGTAGACGTTCCACAGGCCACGACCCGATGCAATTCGCTCCACCGAAACGCGCCGGAAGCTCTTTCTCAGCTGAATGAGCATCTGATCTTCGAGATTATCGAGGGGCGCGAAGTCGATGTGGCCGCCCTCGGTCTCAATCACCTCATAATGATCGGTTTTCCTGAGCAATGCGGCGACGCCGAGCCCAGTGCCGGGACCAACGATGGAGACGACCCCTTCGAGGGGAAGTTCGCGCTCAGGTCCGCAGACATGGCGGAAGTCATTGGCCGGCAGGGTCGCGACAGCGTAGCCAACCGCACCGAAATCATTGACGATCGTGAAGCGGTCGACACCGAGCCGCTCCTTCATCAGGGCTCGCCGGATCACCCACGGGTTGTTGGTCAGCTTGAGAACCTCGCCTCCAACCGGGCCGGCGAAGGACAGGGCCAGCTCCTGCGGCAGCTCGATCCCGGCGCGACGTCCGAACTCCTCCCAGGCGAGCTGGAAGCTGGCGTGGTCGGAGGTGTGCAGCTTGACCGGTGCGCCGAGCGAAAGGACCCGGCCGCCGTCGATCTCGGCGAGCGCGAATCGGGCATGGGTTCCCCCGACGTCAGCGACGGCGATCTGGCGGGTCATGCTTGCTCGGCTTCCATCGCTGCAAGCATTGCCGAAGCACCCGCTTCCGCTTCGCTGGCGTGAAGCCTCATGATCGCGAACAGCTCGCGTCCTGTCCCGGCGGGCGGGGGCGGCGAATTGGCGGGCGGCCGAGACGCAAGATCGATGCCGACGGCCTCGAGTGTGCCTGTCCGCGCATCCAGCCGGATCGGGTCGCCGTCTCGAACGCGCGCGAGCGGCCCGTCCGGCAACGCCTCCGGTGAGACGTGGATGGCAGCGGGTACCTTGCCACTCGCACCCGACATTCGGCCGTCGGTGATCAGCGCCACCCGGTGTCCGCGGTCCTGAAGCACGCCAAGCGTCGGAGTGAGCTTGTGCAACTCGGGCATGCCGTTGGCGCGCGGCCCCTGGAAGCGGACGATCACCGCGCAATCGCCATCGAGCTCGCCAGCCTTGAAGGCTTCGAGGACCTCGTTCTGGTCGGAGAAGCAACGCGCGGGCGCTTCGATGAGCCAGCGATCTTCGTCCACCGCGCTCGTCTTGATGACCGCCCGGCCGAGGTTGCCTTTCAGCAAGCGGAGCCCACCGTCCGCCTGGAATGGATCGGAAACGGGTCGCAACATGTCGACGTCGGCACTTTCCTCCGCGCTCTTCCAGACAAGCTCGTCGCCATGCAGTTCCGGATTGCCGATCCACGCATCCATCGTGTCCGCGCCGGCGGTCGTCGAATCCGTATGGAGGAGGCCTTCGTCGGCGAGCGTGTAGGTCACGAACGCCATGCCTCCGGCGTCCTGGAAGTCGTTCACGTCCTTGGCGCCGTTGGGGTAGACCCGCGCCACCAGTGGCACCGCCGGGGACAAATCGGCGAAGTCCTGCCAATCGATGATGATCCCCGCGGCCCTGGCGATCGCCGGCAGGTGAATGAAGTGGTTGGTGGACCCGCCGGTCGCCAACAGCCCGATCATCGCATTCACGACGGCTTTTTCGTCGACGACCTCTCCGAGCGGGCGCTCGCCGCTTTTGGCAAGGCACGCCAGACGATGCACCGCTGCTCGGGTCAGCGCTTGTCGCAGGGGAGTACCTGGATTGATGAAGGCCGCATTGGGAATGTGCAGTCCCATCAGCTCCATCATCATTTGATTGCTGTTGGCGGTGCCGTAGAAGGTGCAGGTCCCCGCCGAGTGATAGGAAGCACTCTCAGCCTTCAGCAGCTCATCCCTGCCGGCTTTCCCCTCCGCATAGAGCTGGCGGACGCGCACCTTCTCCTTGTTCGGAAGGCCCGACGGCATCGGTCCGCCGGGCACCAGCAGCATCGGCAGATGACCGAAGCGCAACGCGCCGATCAGCAGGCCCGGGACGATCTTGTCGCAAATTCCGAGCAGCGCGACGGCATCGAACATACCGTGGCTGAGCGCCACCGCGGTGCTCATCGCGATCACATCGCGACTGAATAGCGAGAGGTCCATGCCCGGCTGGCCCTGAGTCACCCCGTCGCACATTGCCGGAACCCCGCCTGCAACCTGGGCCGTCGCGCCGACTTCGCGGGCGAAGATCTTCATCTGCTCGGGATAACGGCCGTAGGGCTGATGCGCCGACAGCATGTCATTGTAAGCGGTTACAATTCCGATGTTAGGACCGGACAGGTGGCTGATCGCCTGCTTGTCCTCGCCCGCGGCGGCGAAGCCGTGGGCGAAATTGCCACAACTGAGGCGCGGCCGGTTGATCCCGCGCTCCTTCTGCTCGGCCATAAGCTCAAGGTAGCGCCGCCGGGTTGGACGGGACCGCTCGATGATCCTCTGCGTAACCGCGGCGACGTTGGGGTCGAGGCTCATTGCCGTCACTCGTGCCAGCTGATTCCGTCGCGCTCGGTCAGCGCGATCGCCGCTGAAGGCCCCCAGGTCCCGGCCGCATAAAGCCGGGGTGTCATGCCCTTCTCAGCCCAGGCGGCGCGAATTCCGTCGATCCACGTCCACTGCGCCTCGACCTCGTCGCGCCGGACGAACAGCGTGGGGTCACCCTCGATCAGGTCGAGCAGCAAGCGCTCATATGCAATCCGCCGGCGGTATTCGCTGAAGGCGTTGGCGAGGCCGAGGTCGAGTGGAATCTCGCGAAGGCGAACGCCCTGCCGGTCGAGGCCAGGGGTCTTGGCCATCAACCGCAGCTCGATCGATTCATCCGGTTGGAGCCCGATGATCAGCTTGTTCGGCCGTGTCGTCGCTCCCCGTCCGGCGAATATCGAGAAAGGCACATCCTTGAATTGGATGAAGATTTCGGTGTCGCGGTCGGGCATCCGCTTGCCGGTCCGAAGATAGAAGGGCACGCCCTTCCAGCGCCAGTTGTCAATATGCGCCTTGATGGCGACGAACGTCTCGGTCGTGCTGTCGCGGCCGAGCTCTTCGATGTAGCCAGGCACCGTCTCGCCATCGATCGCGCCGCGCGAATATTGGCCGGTGACGGTGTCGGCTTCGACTCTTGCGGGAGTGATCGGACGGAGCGCCCGGAGCACCTTGACCTTTTCGTCGCGGACGGAGGTTGCGTCGAAGTCGCTCGGCGGTTCCATGGCCACGAGCGCGACCAGCTGGAGCATGTGGTTCTGGACCATGTCGCGGAGCGCGCCAGCCCCGTCGTAATAATCGGCCCGGCCTTCGAGCCCGACTGTCTCGGCGACGGTAATCTGGACGTGATCGATGTGGGCGCTGTTCCACAGCGGCTCGAACATCAGGTTCGCGAAACGCAGGGCGATCAGGTTCTGGACCGTCTCCTTGCCGAGATAATGGTCGATCCGAAACGTACGGTCTTCGGGAAAGTGAGCGGCCACCGCATCGTTGATCTCGCGGCTGCTCTCGAGGTCAGACCCCAAGGGCTTTTCAAGTGCCATGCGGACCGTCGGGCAGGCAAGGCCGGCATCTGCAAGACCGTCTATGACCGGTTTGAACAGTGATGGCGCCGTGGAAAGGAAGATCCCGACGCCATCGCACGGATCGCCGATGGCCTCGGCAAGCTTGGCGAAAGCCGCCTCGTCGGCAATGTCCAGCGCGACGTAATGAAGGCGCGAGAGGAAGCGCTCGGCGACGCCGGCGGCGTAGAAACCCTCCGGCAAATGCTCCTTCAGCGCTTCGTCCGCCCGCTCCCGGAACGCCGCGTCGTCCAGAACCGTGCGCGCTGTCCCGATGATCCTCAGATGATCAGGCAGCAGCCCATCCGAATCGAGCCCGTAGAGCGACGGAAGCAACATCCGCCGGGCGAGATCGCCAGTCGCTCCGAACAGCACGAGGGTCGAGATCCGCTCAGCCATGGACGCGCTATATTGCTCTTCTGCCGCGCGCAAAGTCCGAAAATGCGGCGCTGCACACGTATTCATGAAGTGCGCCGGTCATAGGCGCGTCCAGGCGAGGCCGATCATCACCCCGAGCACCGCTACGCTGGCGAGCATCGCGATCGCTGAAGAGAGTCCCTTTCGGCCGGCATAAACCAAGGTGATTCCGATCTTCACCGCCATGTTGATAATTGCCGTCCCGCCGATGGCCATTGCCGCGAGCAAGGGCGAGATCGCCTCCGGCGCGAGGGTGCCGAGGGTGACGATCGCGACATCGACGTCCATGCTGCCGATGATGAGCAGGAGCACCGCGATACCGCTCTGTCCGAAATGGCCCTCGGCCCATTTCGCGGCGATCGCGGCAATGGCGACGAAAACCACGAAGCCGAGCGCCGGAAGGATGGCGATCGGGTTACCGGGAGGCGCCGGTCCCTGGTTCTTCGGGGCCTCGCGATAAAGCCAAAAACCTGCCCCCCATGCGATGACCATCGCCGGTAGCAACAATATGCTGATGGCCGGCAGCACGCGCGTCGCCAAGATCGCGATCAGGACCGGCATTCGAAGGTACATCACGGCCGTCGCAAAGGCGATGCCCGCCGGTTCGGCGCCCGTCTTTTTTTCCTTCCCGAGCCGCTGCGCGAGAGCCAGGGTCACGGCCGTTGAGCTGTAAGCACCACCGATAAGGCCGGTCGCCACGGTGCCGTGGCGCTCCCCGAAGATGCGGTTCGCGACGTAGCCGAGGAAGGAAAACCCCGTGACCAGAACGACCACAAGCCACAGGCGCTGGGGATTCCACGCGCCGAGCGGGCCAAAGTGACCATTGGGCAGGAATGGCAGGATTGCGCCCGCGATCACCGCGTAGCGAGCAAGAGCCTTCACATCGTCTTCGTCGAGCTTGTCGAGCAGTCCGTGCAGCTCACCCTTCAAGGCGAGCAGCAATGTGACGATGGTAGCGCCCGCGATGGCGAAGCGCGCTTCGCCGATGCCTGCCGCAAACGCCAGCGCAACCGTCGCAACCGCCGCCATCGGTGTCGTCGCGTCAGGTCGCTCCTTCAGTCCTGGCCGATTGGCATAGCCGATCGCCAATACAGCTAACGCCCCAGCCACCAGCGCGCCCGCAGCGACCGGCTGGCCGAACTTGCCCACCAGTCCCGCAAATCCCGCGACCAGCCCCAGCAAGGCGAAGGTGCGCACTCCCGCAACCCGGGTTCCGGGGCGCAATTCCCTGAGGTCAAAACCCCGCTCGATGCCGATCAGCAGGCCGCATGCCAACGCCGTCGCGACGTTGAGCGCCAGCCAATACCAGTCAGCGTTCAGCTGGACTGTCCGCGAAGGCGCTCGGCGTGCCAGCGCAAGTGGTCGGCCATGAAGGTCGAGATGAAATAGTAACTATGGTCGTAGCCGGGCTGGAGCCGAAGGGTGAGCGGAATGCCCGCGTCAGCGCAGGCGGTCCGGAGCAACTCCGGCCTCAGCTCCTTCTCCAGGAAGGGATCAGCATCGCCAACATCGACGAGAATTTCCGGCACGCGGTTTCCGTCTTCGATCAGCGCCACTGCATCGTGCGGTCGCCACCGTGAAAAAACCCCGCCGAGATAAGCCCCGAGAGCTTTTTGCCCCCACGGCACCTGACTAGGCGCCGCAATCGGCGCGAAGGCCGAGACGCTGTTAAATCGCCCCGGAAAGGTCAGGCCGAGGGTGAGTGCGCCGTGACCGCCCATCGAATGGCCCATGATGCCTTGCGCGGTGACATCAATTGGGAAGTTGTTGGCGACGAGCTCGGACAGCTCGTCCGTGACATAGGTCCACATCCGATAGTTGCGCGCCCAGGGCTCTTCGGTCGCATCGACGTAGAACCCCGCGCCGAGCCCGAGATCGTAAGCGGCGCCTGGATCGTCCGGGACTGCGTCCCCACGCGGGCTCGTATCGGGTGCGATGAAGATCAGCCCATGCTCGGCGCAGGCGGCGCGATACTCGCCCTTCTCGGTGACATTTGCATGCGTGCAGGTGAGACCGGACAGGTACCAAACGACCGGAAGCTTCCCGCCATCCTCCGCCTGCGCCGGAAGGAAGATCGAGAAGGTCATGTCAGTCTTGGTGGCGATCGACGGGTGGCGGACGACGAGTTGTCGACCGCCGTGGGACTTATTTTCCGAGATGGTCTCGATCGTCACTGCGTCGGCCGGTGCAGCCCGCAAAGCTTGTTGCCGTCGGGGTCGCGCAAATAAGCGAGGTACAGCTTGCCGAACGCATTCTCGCGGTATCCGGGCGGGTCCTCGCACGGCGTTCCGCCGGCTGCCACGCCGCGACGATGCCACTCGTCGACTTCCTCCGGGCTTTCGAAATTGAACCCGATCGTGCCGCCGTTGGCATGGCAGGCTTCCTTGCCGTCAATCGGCCTGGTGACCATGAACACCGCACCCTTGTTGCGGTAAGCGAGGCGACCCTTGTCGTCCTGCGCGCCTTCTTTCCCAAACAGCGAGTCGTAGAATTTCTTCGAACGACCGACGTCGTTCGATCCGACCATCACGTGGCTGAACATGCGCGCTTCCCTCCCTAATAGATGACGACGCTTCTGATGCTCTCGCCGGCA
>DASUZY010000012.1:0-11756 GCA_036376635.1 Sphingomicrobium sp. | reverse complement strand
CCGCGCGCAGCCGTGCATGGAATGCCTCGGTATCCTCTTCGTAGGGGATCGCGGGGTTGAGGTCGGCGCCGCCGCCGAACCAGCGCTTCGTTGTAGTCAGGAAGCGAGTGTTCATGTGGACTGCCGGCACATGGGGGTTGGCCATGTGCGCGACCAGGCTGATGCCGGTCGCGAAGAAGCTCGGGTCTTGCTCGGCGCCGGGAATGCTCTTTGCGAATTCGGGATTGAAACGGCCGCCGACGGTCGAGACGTTTACCCCGACCTTCTCGAACACCTTGCCGGTCATCTGGCCGCGCACACCGCCGCCTCCGGGCTCGCCGCTCGCATCGGTGCGATCCCACGGAGTGTAGACGAATGAGGCATCGGAGCCTGCTTCGCGTTCGATCATTTCGAAAGCGGTGCAGATTCGGTCGCGAAGGGACTCGAACCAATCGCGCGTGCCCTGCTGTTGATCGTCTAACGGAAGCATGACCCGCTATTTGCTGTGCGGTGCGCCCGACGCAAGCGCCTCGAATGACAACATTGTAATGACAGCATAAATCCACGGTTCACTGGCCTAGCGGCAAGCACTGCAGGGACAGGGGCGGGGTTCAAGCGCGCTGGGGCGCGCCATCAGCGAAGGAAATCAAGGGCATGAACAAGTTTCTCGTCACAGTAGCGCTCGGCACGGCGATGGTGTCGACGCCTCTTCTTGCGCAGCAGGGCGGCGGCCGCGGGCAACGCGACCAGACGCGAGCCGAGGCGCAGCAGCGCGCGGACATGATGTTCCAGATGATCGACGCCAATCATGACGGCGTGGTCACGAAAGCCGAGGCGGAGACTGCTCTCGCCCAGTTCGAGGCGATGCGCGGTGGCGGCGACAATCCGGGCCGGGGCGGAGGCCGCATGCAGCGAATGATCGACCGAGCCTTTGCGACGTCCCAGTCGCTGACACAGGCGCAGTTCGAGGCTCAGGCGCTGGCTCAGTTCGACGCCGCTGATCTCAACCATGACGGCACTGTCACTGCGGCCGAACGCGAGCAGGCCCGCGCCGAGAGGCGAGGTGAGGCCGGTCCAGCCGCACCCGCGCAAGCAGTGGTGCCAGCGCCAACGCCAGCGCCGGCTCCTGCTCCTCATCCATAAGTCGAGTTCGCCCGGCGGCTAGTAGACTCGCCGCTGGGCGTTCACGAGCATTCTCAGCAGCATGGCGACGGGGCGAGGCACTCCAACCTTGCCCTCGAGCCAGAGGCTGACCGCTGACCGCGAGACGCCGATTGCTTGCGCAAGGTCGTTCTGGGTCCTGTAGCCCAGGCTGCGCATCGCCCCCCGCAACTCGTCCGGCGACATCGAAGCCAGCATTTCGCGGCTGTCGCTCATCTAGATCGCGTCCGCTCCGCGGTCGCCGGTGCGAATGCGGATAGCTTGCTCGACCTCGAAGACGAAGATCTTGCCGTCACCGATTCGTCCGGTGCGAGCGGCGTTCTCGATCGCTTCGATGACATTCTCCGCCAGACTGTCTTCGACGACCACCTCGATCTTCACCTTGGGCAGGAAGTCGATGACATATTCGGCGCCACGGTAGAGTTCGGTATGGCCCTTCTGGCGGCCGAAGCCCTTCACCTCAGAGACGGTAATGCCCGACACGCCGACCTCGTGCAGCGCATCCTTCACGTCGTCGAGCTTGAACGGCTTGATGATCGCTTCGATCTTCTTCACGCGATGGCCTTCCTTGGCGGTGGCGCGCGAGCGCTAATGCCCAATCGGCGCTCGCTTTCCAAGCGCCTCAAGTGACGAAGTGTCAGTCCTGCGGGGGAAGGAAGCGGCCGATGACCTCGCGGGCAAGACGGGCGGGGCGCTGGGTCGCGGCATCGAGGCAGCACCAGCAGCTCTGAATTTCGCTCAGCACTTCCTCACCGCGGCGAAGCACGGTGTGGAAGAAAGCGCGGGCACCCTCGACCTTCTCCGCGATGACTTCCGCGACCACAGCATCCTGAAGGAAGGTTGGCCTAAGGTAGGTGATCTCATGCTTAAGAGCGACCCAAAGGTGGCAAGCGACAGCTTCGGGCGGTGCAACGCTCTGCCAATAATCGACCACGGCCTCCTGAACCCACTTCAGATAGGCCGCATTGTTCACATGACCCATATGGTCGATGTCGCCTGGGTCGATCGCAACAGAGTGCCGGAACATTACATGCCTCGAATCAGGAGCATTCGACGCTCTCACTCACTGACATACGTGTCAATAAGGTGAATGTTCCTGGCTAACGAATTAGCGAGGGTGATCCTCAGCTTCCCGTGACCTCCTTCACGTTGTCGTCGCTATTGCGGTCGATGTAGAAATTATACGGATCGATCCCCGCGAAGGTTGGCTTCCTCGCCGTGTGAATCGTAATCCGCTGGGTGCCGCTGTGGATCGGCTGCCGCTCCATCATCACCACATTGTTGGACGAGAAGTTGCCGAGCCCCGGTCGCGCCGTGAACAAGCCGATCTCGATCGGCTCGTTCAGCTGCGCCTTGGTCTCGACGCCCTTTCCGCTGGCGTAATATTTGTCCGCCTTGACAGTCAGCGTCGTCGCCCACCCGGTCGCATCCTTCTTTGTGGACGCATCGGCGACCTTGAGATCGTAGATGGTGATCTTCTCGAACAGGTCGGTAATCAACGCCTGCTGCTCCGGCGTCTTCGCTTCCTTCCGGAATTCGGCGACGAGGTCGAGCGAGCGGGGGTAGGGCGGTCCCTTGAAGCGCCACTTCGCATCGAAGCGGGCGAGCGCACGGTCGACGGCGTCTTCGCCGAGGCGCTGCTGGAGCAGGTACATGACCAGCGCGCCCTTGCGGTAATGGATGTACTGCTGGTTCTCGACCCGCTCGAGCGGCACTTCGTCGAGCACGTCGGTCTGCCGCCCGCGCAGGTAATTATCGAGCTCATATTTGAGGAAGCGCCGGATCTGGTCGGGCCCATACAGGTGCTTCATCACCATCAGCGCTGAATATTGCGCCAGCGTCTCGCTGGTCAGCGTCATGCCCTGCATGTTGGCGCCGATCACCTGGTGGGCCCAGTACTGATGCGACATCTCGTGGGCTACGACATAGGTCGTGAAGTCGATCTTCGTTGGATCGTCGGTCTTGGCATTGAATCCGATCGTTTCCGAATAGGGCATCGTTCCGGCGAAGGCCTGGGCGAAGCTCGCATAGCCGGGGAACTCGACGATCCGAGCATAAGGGAACTGATACGGCCCATAATGCGCCCGGTAGTAATCGAGCGAAGCACTGATCGCGCGAAGCATCTTGGCGACGTTCCAATCGTGCCCCGCATGATAAAACACGGATTCGCGGACGCCGTTATGGGTGATCGATGCGACCCGATAATCGGCCGACTGAATGGAGAAGAAGTTGAGGATCGGAGCCGTGCTGACGAAATGGGCGGTGCGGCGCCCATTCTGGGTAAGGTCGGAAACACGGGCGCCCGGTGCGATCGGCGTTTGGTCGGCATCCGTGCTCAACATGATGTCCGAGGTGACCCAGTCCGAACCGATATAGTTGCGGGTCGTCGCCGACATGTCCTCTAGCTTCGCCGGGTGCAGTTCAGGCGGAAGATGTTGACGGCGCCGCTTGGCGCGGTCCTGCAACAGGCCCTGCTGGCTCATGCCGATCGCCGGAGCGAACTCCGCATTGTTGGCGAATGTGCCGTTCTGAATGATGTCGGTGTCCTGGTTGAAGGCCTTGAAGCCGCGCCGCCACAGCTGCGACTTGAACGTCAGCGCGCTCTTGCCTCCCGGCGCGAGCGGCGTGTCGAAGCGATAGATGCGGTAACCGAACTTCTGATCGTCCGAGGCGAGATGCGCGCCGGCGACATTCAGCTCCAGGAACTTCACGTCCTGATCGAGCGAGCGCACATGAATCACCCTGAGCGGCGCATTGGTCTTGTTGACCAGGTCATAGCGGCCCTCGGCGACCAGCTTGCGCTCTTTGGGGTAAAGCTGAACGTTTAGCGCCACCGCGCTGATCGAGGGCTGCGGCAGCTTTTCGTACTTGAGGTATTTGCGCTCGTAATCGGCGCTGAATTTCTCCTGCTCGTCGCTGGTCTGATAGCGGTTCAGTACCTCCATGTTGTAATAGGCGTAGATGCCCGATGCGGCCATCGCCGCGGCGGACACTCCGGCGATCGCGACTACCGGCGAACTGAGCCCCGAGCGAATGCGCCCAAGGCGGCTGCGCAACGCGAGGTCCGTCCCGCGCGGCCAAATGAGGTGTGCAATGACAACCAGGATCGCGGCGAAGCAGAGCCAGTAAAACAACATGACCGCCTCGCCCCACCAGAAGGTGCCCGCGCCCATGAAGTCGCTCAAGGGAACGCTTGGGGTTCCGCCATAATTGTAGAGCGGATTGCCGAAGCCCATGTTGCCCATGAAGATCCCGGCGACGAACCAGACGAACAGCAGCCCCCAGCCGACATATTTGTTGGGGCTTAGCGCCTGGAAGAAGACCGCCAGGATGGCGATCAGCAGCCCGTTCAACGAGGCCGGCAGGATGAACCAGCCGATATATTGGGGAATCCCGGCCGATCGCGCGTGTTCGATAAGCTGATACAGCAGGCCAATTGCCACGCCGCCTAGATTGACGATGAGCAGGACGGCGAAGATCGCCAGTATCTTCGGAACGGTGATGATCCACGCGGGCACGGGCGTGGAATCGATCAACTCGTTAATCTTCCGGTCGCGCTCACGCCAAACCAGCTCGCCGCCGTAGAATGCGGCGACCAGCAAGGTAACGATCGCGTAGCCGCCGCGAACGCCGCCAATTGTGGCGGCCAGCGTCGGGTGGTTGCTCGTGCCGTAGGCCGTCGGCACGAGCCACAGGAAAGCGGCCGTATTGCCCATGCCGAAAAGGGCAATGATGAAGGTACCTGGGCTGGTCAGGACCATCCGCATTTCGATCCGGAGCCGGATGAGGAACTGTTGCAAGCGTGACGGGCGTTGGTCTCGCGCAATGATGCCGCCGCCGTCGAGCGCGGGCGGCACCCCTGCGATCTGAGCCGCCTTGGCGTCGCGCCTGGCGAGCCTCCGCAACCGTCTCTTCGAGGGCGCGCGCTCGGTCATCGTGTATCGCCAGAGCGTGAAGCCCAGGAAGAGAAGACCGAGCGCGACGCAGAAGATGCGGTTGAACAGCAGTGCTCCCGTGAGGTCCACCAGCCGCGTGTTCATCTCCGTCTGCGTCCAGTAGCGCGTCGCCTCCCTCAGTGCGCCGTTGCCGAGCGGCTCGAATTTCGCGAACGCCTGGCGATATTCGATCTTCTGCCCGATCGCGTTCGACGCGAGATAGCCCATGACCAGCAGGACCGCGGCGATGTACGCGGCCATCATCGACCTAAGGATCGTCGCAACGGCGAACAGGATCGCGCAGGTCAGGAAGATGTTCGGGATCGCGAAGACCGCGAAGTTCCAGGCGTAATAGGACAGGTTCTGCGGTCCGACCGTTTCCGGATCGACCCAGGGCATCGATGCGCCGCTGGCGATCCCGATCGGAACCGCTAGATAGCCGATCCAGGCCACGACCAAGCCACCGATGAATCGGCCGATCACGATCTGCTTGGCAGTCACCGATGTCGCCCGGACGATCGGAGAGAAGCCGGTGGCGTCGTCCCGCACGATCGCGTTGGCGACGAACGCCGTCACCACGAACAGGTAGAAGAGCGACAAGACGGCCGTCGCGACCGCGATCGCATAAGGCGCGTTCTCATGGACCGCGCCCGGCGTCCCGATGCTGACGTTCTCGCTGGCGGCAATCCCGAACCCGATCAGGAAGAAGATCGCGACCGCAACCCAGAAGACCGGGTTGCGGAGCTGGTACCGGATTTCGAAGCCGGTGATCCCGAGGAGCATGATCTGAGCTCCCTCAGGCCGCGCGGCGGAGCGTGGAGAGCGTCGAGAAATAGACGTCCTCAAGCCCGCCTTCGACCGGTTCGAAACCTTGCGGCTGCTGGTCGGCAAGGACGTGGATCACCGAATTGCCGGCGAAGAGGCGGCTCGAGATCACCTCGTATTTGGACTGATAGTCATCGAACTCGGCGCGATTGATCGTCTTCTTCCAGATCTTGCCGCGCGTGGCGGCAATCAGGTCAGTCGGCTTGCCCTGCAGCTGAACCTTGCCATTGGCGAGGACCGCCATCAGCGGGCAGAGATCGGCAACGTCGTCGACGATGTGGGTCGAGAGGATCACGACGACATTGTCGCCGATACCGGCAAGCAGGTTCAGGAACCGGTTGCGCTCTTCGGGGTCGAGGCCGGCGGTGGGTTCGTCGACGATGATCAGCTCCGGGCTCCCAATCAGCGCCTGTGCAATCCCGAACCGTTGCCGCATGCCGCCGGAGAAACCCGCGATCGAGCGGTTGCGGACCGCCCAGAGGTTCGTTTGCTCGAGCAGTGTCTCGACGACCGAGCGGCGTTCGCCGCTACCGGTGATGCCCTTCAGTACCGCCAGTTGATCGAGCATCGCATAGGCTGAGACCCGCGGATAAACGCCGAAGTCCTGCGGCAGATAGCCGAGCGTCTTCCTCAGGCGCTCCGGGTCCGCGAGCACGTCGATGTCGCCGAACTTGATGGAGCCTGCGGTTGGCGCCTGCAGCGTCGCCACCGTGCGCATCAGCGTCGACTTGCCAGCACCGTTAGGACCAAGCAGCCCATACATGCCGCGCGGGATCGAGAGACTCACGTCGTCGAGCGCGACGGTGCCGTTCGCATAGGTGTGCGACAGTTTGGCGATCTCAAGCATCGAATTCCCCCCGGATTTTGCCCGTTGATCAAGGGGGTAGGAGCCGCCGTCAAGTGTGCCAGCCAGTTTTTCGACGGGTCGACAAACGGCCGCACGCATGCCGAAGAACGAGCGCTATCCTTCACGCATCCGTTCGGTTAGCTGCCGTAACGAAAGGGCTGGGCATGTTCCTGAAGCGATTACGTGGCGAGGCGGCTCGACAGAACTGGTTCGGGGTAGCCGTTGACCTCGTCATTCTGATCCTCGGTGTCTTCCTGGGCATTCAGGTCAACAACTGGAATCAGGCTAGGATCGAGCGCGCGGAGGGCAAGGAATATCGCCAGCGTCTCATCTCAGATCTGGATTCCAATCAGCGCGATCTTGCTCATCGTGAGCGCTACTACGGTCAGGTGATGGCCCATGCCAAAGCTGCCTTGAGCGCGCTCAACCGGCCGGTTGGCGACGGTGCCGGGGATTTCCTGATCGATGCCTACGAAGCGAGCAATCACATCCCTCAGGCGATGCGCCGGGCGACCTATGATGAAGCCGTGGCGGCCGGCAAGGCCCAGTCACTAGGAAACGCCATGCTGCGTGAACAGATTGCCGATTTCTACGTCGGAATGGCGACGATGCAGCAGATCTTCGACAACACGCCTCCGTATCGCGAGGCCATCCGCTCAGCCATGCCGTTCGCAACGCAGGCGCAGGTGCTCAAAGACTGCACCGAAGTTTTCCAAACGGATCGCTTTGGAAGCGTTACGACGAATCTTCCCGATCGCTGCACGTCCACGCAAGACCCGCGCGCTGCCCAGAAGGCGGCCGCGGTTGTGCGGACCTTGCCGAACCTGCAGTGGCAGTTGAACAGGGTGGTTTCCGACTTGGACCAGAAGATCTGGAATGCGCGCCGGCTGTCGGTGGAAGCAGCGCGGCTAAAGCGGGAACTCAGTCAGGCGTCGTGAAGCCGCAAAAGCCTAGTACGGCGGCTTGTCCAATCCAGCCGGGCTCTTCGTAAAGATCTCGCAGCCCGTCTCGGTAATACCGATCGAATGCTCGAACTGGGCCGACAGCGAACGATCACGGGTGACGGCCGTCCAGCCATCTTCGAGCACCTTCACGTCGGCGCGCCCGATATTGATCATCGGCTCGACGGTGAAGATCATGCCCGGACGAAGCTCGGGACCAGTGCCTTGACGGCCCGCGTGGACGACTTCCGGGCTGTCGTGAAACACACGGCCGACGCCGTGGCCGCAGAAGTCTCGAACGACACTGTAACGCTGGCCCTCCGCGTGGCGCTGGATCGCATTCGCAACGTCGCCAAGATGGTTTCCCGGCCGGGCCTGTTCGAGGCCAAGCATCAGGCACTCGTAGGTAACGTCGACCAGCTTCCGCGCCTTCAGGGGAACGTCGCCGACCAGGTACATGCGGCTCGTATCGCCGTGCCAGCCGTCCACGATCGGCGTCACATCGATGTTGACGATGTCGCCGTCCTTCAGCGTCCGCTGTTCACTCGGAATCCCGTGGCAGACCACGTGGTTGATCGAGATGCAGCAACTCTTGCTGTAACCGCGGTAACCCAGCGTGGCGGGAAGGGCGCCGGCGTCAACCGTGAGCCGGTAAACAATGTCATCAAGCTCCTGCGTTGAGACGCCAGGCACGACATGCGGCACCAGCGCATCGAGGATGCTGGCCGCAAGTTGCCCTGCCTTCCGCATGCCTTCGAAGCCTTGGGGCCCATGAAGCTTGATGTAGCCGCTCTTCGCTTCGATCCGGTCGTCGGCCGCGACGCTGATGTACTGAGTCATTGGTCGGATATAGGCCCAAGGCCAGATAAACCCAACCGTCGCTCCCGGCTTATCGATGGGATGTTCTTTTCTCCGCGTCCTCCAAGTAAGGGCAGGCCTTCGACAAGCTCAGGCCGAACGGGGTTCTTGGTGTCAGTAGAAGAGCGAATTTGGACCGCCGCGTTGCTGGTGATCGGCGATGAGATCCTCTCCGGTCGGACCCAGGACAAGAATGTCTCGCAGGTGGCGCTGTGGCTGAACGATCAGGGCATCCGGCTGAAAGAGGTGCGGGTGGTGCCGGATGATACGGCGAGGATCGTCGAGGCGGTGAACGCGCTTCGAACGAAGTACGATTATCTCTTTACGACCGGCGGGATCGGACCGACCCACGACGACATTACCGTGGATGCGATGGCGGCGGCATTTGGAGTGCCCGTCATCGTCCACCCCGACGCTCGGCATATTCTCGAAGATTATTACCGCGACCGGCCGGGCGGACTCACCGAGGCCCGGCTGCGGATGGCTCGGACACCTGATGGCGCGGAACTGATCCGCAATCCTTCCTCAGGGGCTCCAGGCGTGAAGATCGGAAATGTCTACATCCTCGCCGGTGTGCCGCACATCGCGGCGAGCATGCTCGAAGGTTTAGCGGGCAAGCTCGAAGGGGGTCGGCCTGTCGTCTCGGTTACCGTTGGAGCGCGGGCGGCGGAAAGCGACGTCGCTGAGTTGCTGCGGACGACGGAGGCCGAAAATCCGGGCGTTGCGATCGGCAGCTATCCCTTTTTCAAGGAGGGCCGATACGGGGCGAACTTCGTCATCCGCTCGGAGGATGGGGAGCTCGCCAGGCGCACGGGTGACATGCTGTCGGCCCGGCTTCGGAATGCGGGGTACGAGCCGGTCGAAGGCGGTATATAGTCGCCGGAATGACTCGCGCGATGATCGATGGCTTGGGCCGGCGGATCAGCTACGTCCGGCTGTCGGTAACAGACCGCTGCGACTTCCGCTGCCGCTACTGCATGTCGGAGCGTATGCAGTTTCGCCCAGCGGAAGAGCTTTTGACGTTCGACGAGATCGAAGCACTCGCCGACCTGCTGATCGATCGAGGCGTACAGCGAATTCGCCTGACCGGGGGCGAGCCGCTGGTTCGGCGCGGCATCGGACATCTTGTGGAGAGGCTGGGCAGCCGCGTTGGCCGTGGGCTGGACGAACTCACGCTCACCACCAACGGGAGCCAGTTGGCCGGCGCCGCCGAAAGTCTGTTCGCGAGCGGCGTGCGGCGGATCAACGTCAGCCTGGATTCCCTAGATCCGACGAAGTTCGCGCATATCACTCGCCGCGGCAGGTTGGACCAGGTCCTCGACGGCATTGAGGCGGCGTCCGGCGCCGGCCTCCGTGTGAAAATCAACATGGTCGGTCTCCGCGGAATCAATGAAGACGAGATCGAGCCGATGATGCACTGGTGCGCTGAACGGGGCTTCGACCTCACGCTGATCGAGACCATGCCGCTCGGCGAGGTCGAGGAAGACCGCTCTGACTATTACCTCCCGCTCGACAATGTGAAACACCGGCTTGAAGGGCACTTCACGCTGGTGCCCTCGCTGGCGCGCACCGGTGGTCCAGCGCGCTATTTCGACGTTTCCGAACTGTCTCTTCGCCTCGGTTTGATCACTCCCATCAGCGAGAATTTCTGCAGCGGCTGCAACCGCATCCGGATCACCGCAACGGGGACGGTGTACGGCTGCCTCGGCCATGATCAGAAGGTCGAACTTCGCGAGCTGTTGCGGAATGGCGATGGGGCTGGCGCTGGCGAAGCGCTCGACCGGCTAATCGCGGGCAAGCCCGACCGCCATCGTTTCGACATCCGCGCCTCTCGCCCCGCCCAGCAACGGCACATGTCAGTGACCGGAGGCTAAGCTCAGGCGTTGACTTGAGCCGAGCGAAAATCCACATCGGCGCCGCCCTTCGAGCGGGTATGATGTAATGGTAGCCTGTCAGCTTCCCAAGCTGAACGCGCGAGTTCGATTCTCGCTACCCGCTCCAAAATCGGACCATGCGGGGCATGGTTTGGTTGGGGGCGCACGGTCGCGGTGGGGGCGACTAAATCGCGGCCTGCGCGGCATCGACACTGTCCCGCTCACCCACCTTCATTTCGATATTCGTAAAGATGATGCCGCTCGTATAGCCCGGCTTTAAGGAACGGGCTGCTGTCGACGAAGCTCTGTGCCTTTGCGCGATCCTCGACTTCGAAAATCATCATCATCGCGGCCCTCTTGCCGTCCTCGTCGCACAAGGGGCCAAACGACTTGATGTCGATGTAGGGCTGCTCGACGAAGGCGCTGACTAGCTGGTTCACCTCTTGGGGGACGCTTTGGTCGGACTTTAGGAAACCAACCCAGGCAAACAGCATTTCGAGCCTCCTCGCCAAGTGCCGAGTCCGCCCGGCACTACATTAAAATTGGGAACGAAGCGCGGGCTTAGGTGTTGCTTAATATAAGCAAGCTTACTATATCGGTTGCCGATGGAAACCCTTCCCTTTGAAATAGGCGAGACCGCGCACGCATTGCGCAAGGCCTTCGATCGCAGAGCGGTCGGTCTGGGTGTCACGCGCGCCCAATGGAAGCTACTGTTCCGGCTGGAACGTCACCCTGGGCTTCGGCAGATCGAGCTCGCGGATATGCTCGATATCGAGCCGATCACCTTGTCGCGGATTGTCGATCGTCTGGAAGAGGGCGGCCTGGTCGAGCGACTTGCCGATCCGGCCGACCGACGCGCCTGGCGCCTTCACGTCACCGCACGGGCACAGCCGCTCATCGAGAAGCTGCGCGCGATCGCGGACGAGATGACCGCTGAGGCGTTTGCCGGAATCGACTCGAAAGACATCGAAATTGCGCGGCAGGTTCTTGGGCGGGTGCGAGAAAACACCGCACAGGCCGCTCCGATCAACAGGGCTTCGAACCAATGAACAAGATGCAGACCGAACCGATGGCACCGGCCGAGACCGTAGAGGAGCCCAAGCGCAAGCGCGCCCGGGTTGACGGCGGCCGGAACTGGACCCGCACCATCATCATGCTGCTCGTGCCGGCGCTGCTGATCGTCGGGGGCATATATTATTATCTCAGCAGCGGCGGCAGCGTCTCGACTGACGATGCGCAGATCAAGCAGGACATCGTCTCGGTCAGCCCGCAGGTGAATGGCCAGGTCGTAGCCGTCTACGTCCGCAACGGCGCGCACGTGAAGAAAGGCGACCTT
>DASUZY010000011.1:0-23405 GCA_036376635.1 Sphingomicrobium sp. | reverse complement strand
CCAGGAAATCGTAGGCCTGGAGGATCATGTAGTTGAATTCGAGGAAGGTGAGCGGCTGCTCCCGGTCGAGACGCAGGCGAACACTGTCGAATGTCAGCATCCGGTTGATCGTGAAGTGCCGTCCGACCTCGCGCAGGAAGGGGATATATTCCAGCGTGTCCAGCCAGTCGGCATTGTTCACGAGGATCGCGTCGGTCGGCCCATCGCCGAAATTCAACAACCGTCCGAACACACGCCTGATGCTGGTTATGTTCGAATCGATCTGCTCGGCGGAGAGAAGCTTGCGGCCTTCGTCCTTGCCGCTGGGATCGCCGACCTTGGTAGTCCCGCCGCCCATCAGGACGATCGGCCGATGCCCCGCTTGCTGCACCCGGCGAAGGAGCATGATCGACACGAGATTGCCGACGTGGAGGCTGGGGGCGGTGGCATCGAAGCCGACGTACGCGCTGATCACCTCCTTGGCGGCGAGGACGTCCAACGCTCCCGCATCGGTCACCTGATGGATGTAGCCGCGCTCCTCGAGCAGCCTCAGAAGCGAAGAGTGGTACGAAGTCATGAGAGTCGCTTAGCGTCGTTAACTGTTGGCTGCTACACTAAGCCCATGCAGCTCAACCTCGTGCCGCATCCGTCGACGCCGCCAGCCGACCCCGGCTTCAAGGTTTGGGTCAACGTCGACCACGTCGGCGCGCTCGGCGTAGTGGCCACCACCAATATCTGGTTTGGCGTCGGTGCTCCGGCGAGCCGCTTTGTCATGCCTGAACCGGCAGAGCAGCCTCAGCGTACGGACGAACTGTGGACCACGACCTGCTTTGAAGCGTTCCTTCGAGCGCAGGGCGAAGAGGCTTACCGTGAGTGGAATTTCGCTCCGTCCGGAAATTGGGCCGCATATGACTTCTCGTCCTATCGTGACGGAAAAAGCGACCCCGAGGTCGTCGAGCCTTATGTCAGGCTGGAAGACAATATGACCTGGTGGGCGATCGGTGCGACCATCAACGCCGATGCTGCAATCAAATGGGACCTCGGCCTCTCAGTCGTTCTCGAAGAGAAAGACGGGACGAAATCCTACTGGGCGCTTGCTCACGGTACGGATGAAAAGCCGGACTTTCACGACGCCGCTTGCTTCGCCGCACAGCTTTCGTAATTTCGTCATTGCGAGGAGCTTAGCGACGCGGCAATCCGTCCCTTCCTTCCACTGGATGGCTTGGCTCCGCTCGCAATGACGTCAGTAGAATTTGGGATCGACCGGCTCTTGGGGGAGTCGGAACTTCGGCGTCCGCTAGAGGGGCGCCGGGTCGCATTGCTTGCCCACCCGGCATCCGTAACGAAAGACCTCACTCACAGCCTGGACGCGCTCGTCGCGTCAGGATTGAACGTTTCGGCCGTCTTCGGACCCCAGCACGGCGTACGCGGCGATCTCCAGGACAATATGATGGAGTCGCCGGACTTCACTGATCCGACCTACGGGATCCCGGTATTCAGTCTCTACGGCGAAGTGCGACGGCCCAGCGGTCAGTCCATGGGGACGTTCGACACGATCCTGATCGACCTTCAGGACCTCGGGTGCCGGATTTACACGTTCATCACGACCTTGCTCTACGTGCTCGAAGCCGCGGCCCAGAATGGCAAAAGCGTTTGGATTCTGGATCGGCCCAATCCGGCCGGACGGCCCATCGAGGGCCTGACCTTGCGCCCAGGCTGGGAAAGCTTCGTCGGCGCGGGTCCGATGCCGATGAGGCACGGGCTGACCATGGGTGAGCTTGGCCATTGGTTCATTGATCACTTCAAGCTCGACGTCGATTATCGAGTCATCGAAATGGACGGCTGGAGGCCCGATGAGGCTCCGGGCTTCGGCTGGCCCGCTGATCGAGTCTGGATCAATCCCAGCCCCAATGCTGCGAACCTGAACATGGCGCGTTGCTATGCCGGAACGGTGATGCTGGAAGGCACTACGCTGAGTGAGGGCAGGGGGACGACGCGACCACTCGAGCTGTTCGGTGCGCCTGGTCTGGAGCCGGCGCGCATCATCGCTGATATGCAGCGGTCTGCTCCAGATTGGCTCGCCGGCTGCAAGCTGCGTGAAATCGCCTTTCAACCGACATTCCACAAGCACGTTGGAGAGCTGAACCACGGAGTGTTCATCCACGCCGAGGGACCGTTTTACGATCATCGGGCGTTTCGACCGTGGCGGCTGCAGGCGCTCGCCTTCAAGGCGATCCGGAGCCTCCATCCGCAATATGAACTGTGGCGCGATTTCCCCTACGAATATGTCTTCGACAAGCTGGCGATCGACGTGATCAACGGCTCGCCGCTGCTCCGCGAGTGGGTGGACGATCCCAATGCGCGGCCGGGCGACCTCGATGAGATCACGATTAAGGATGAGCGCTCCTGGTCCGAGGAGCGAGAGCGATTCCTGATCTACCGATGAGCGACGAAGCAGCGATTGACGCGCTTCTCGAAAGGGAGCCGAGGAACATCGAGGCGCTCGTCCGCAAAGCCGAGCTTCGCGAGGAGGAGGGAGACGACCGCGCTGCTCACGCTTTCTATCAGTCGGCGCTGAAGGCAGCGGTCGCGGCACAACCGCTGGCGCCCCATCTCCATTCGGCTGCGCAGCGGGCGCAACAGGGCATTGCTCGAGGACAGGTCCGCTTTCAGCAGCAGCTTGAACGCTCTCTTGAAGGAGCAGGATTCCCTCAAGGCAGCCGCCCGCCGCGTTTCCAGCAATCACTGGACATCATGATGGGTCGCGCTGAGGCACGGCTCGAGCTTCAGCGGCCGACCTCATATTATCTGCCCGGACTTCCGCAGCGCCGCTACTACGAACGATCGGAATTTCCCTGGTCAGCGGAGATCGAAGCAGCCGCGCCAGTCATCCGGCGCGAGCTGGACGATTATCTGGCATCCGGTGAGGACGGTTTTTCACCCTATCTCGTCAATGATCCGTCGCGCCCTCGAAGGGAGCTGCATGGCCTCGTCGACAATCGCGCTTGGAGCACGCTCTCACTTTGGGAAAAGGGAGCACCCGTCCCCGAGCTTGCCCAGCGCTTCAGGGGAACCCTTGCGGCGGTCGAGCGGCTCGATGTGCCTCGCATTGGCGTGCGAGCACCGATGATCCAGTTTTCCCGGCTGACCCCGGGCGCGCACATCCCGCCGCACAACGGCAATATCAACGCTCGCTTGATCTGCCATCTGCCGCTGATCGTGCCCCCGGGCTGCGCCTTTCACGTCGGCGGCGAGCGCCGTGAATGGCGCGAGAGCGAGCTCCTGGTGTTCGACGACACCGTCGAGCACGAGGCAGTAAACCAAGGAACGAGCGACCGGATCATCCTGATGTTCGATGTCTGGCGCCCCGAGGTTACCGCTGACGAACGGCGGGCGATCACGGCATTGTTCGATGCGGTCGACTCCTACCGCCGCTAAGCCCGAAGCGGCGTGGTTAACGAAGAAGTAGGAGGTTCCTCTTATGCCGTTCCCATTGGGTCCGGGAGCAAGCGCGTCGATGGCTACGCAGGGTATCGAGCAAGTCACTGAAAATGCCATTCGCGCAGTGGCGCGCGATTGCGGATCGTTGTCCATGGAATGCAGCGACGTCGCAGGGTACGTGCAGGGCGTCGCGAGCCGCATTGCCGAGCATATGAAGATGCTCGACCAACTTGAGGAAGTGACGACGCGGCTGCTGGGTGACCAGGCCAGAGTATCGGATTCCACGGACGAAGCGCGGCTTCTTTCGGAGCAGGCCAAGGCCAAGCTCGATGCGGGCCGGGCTGCCATTGACGGCACTATCGAAGGCTTCAAGGGCCTGACCGAGCTGATTGTGCAGCTCGGCGAGCGGATGGCCGGCTTCGCTTCGGCGATGAACCAGGTGCAGACCGTATCCTCGACGATCGAGACCATCGCGCGCAAGACCAACATGCTGGCGCTTAACGCCACCATCGAAGCTGCCCGCGCCGGTGACGCCGGTCGCAGCTTTGCCGTGGTCGCCGCCGAAGTGAAAAAGCTTGCTCACGATACCCGCGCGGCGACCAGCCAGATCGCTTCGACGATCGGCGAGCTGACCCGTGAGGCGGGGGCGGTCACCGCCGAGATCAAGACCGGCGTCGAGCGCAGTCGCGCCGCGCAAAGCGGCTTCGGAACGATCAGCGATACCGTTCGCGAAGTCAGCGAGATCGTCGGCATGGTCGACCGCCAGACCGAGGGAATCGCCCATTCCACCAGCATGATTCAGACCAGCGTCGACCGGGTGAAGGCCGGGCTTACGGACTTCGCCGCCGACGCGAGGGAGAACGGCACCGAGCTTCTCACCGCGGAGAAGCGCCTGGCGCATCTCGAGATGCTGTCAAACACGATGCTCGACACGCTGGCGAATTCAGGCGCGGAGATCGACGACACGCCCTTTATATCGCGATCGCAGGAGACCTGCCGCCAGATCAAACAGGCGGTCGAGGCCGCGATCGATGCCGGCGAGATCAGTGTCGATGACGTGTTCGACCGTGATTATCAGATCATCGAAGGCAGCAACCCGGTACAATATACGGTCCGGTTCAACGATGCCGCCGATCGCCTCATTCGGCCTCTGCTCGACCGGACGAAGTCTGCGGATACACGGATCATCGGCTCGGCGATTGGCGACATGAACGGCTATCTGCCAACGCACCTTTCCGAGCGCAGCCATCCGCAAGGGCCGGACCCGGTGTGGAACGACGAGCACTGCCGGAACAAGCGCATCCTGATCGACGACACGACACGGATGGCGCTTGCAAGCGAGAAGCCGGCGACGCTCGCGACTTATCGCATGGAACTCGGTGACAAGTTCATCCCGGTGAAGAACGTTTTCGTTCCTCTGTGGATCAAGGGACGGCGCTGGGGCAATTTCGAGCTCGCGTACCGGGATGACTGATGTCGCCGGGTGGGACGCAACGCCCGAATCAGGGTTCAAGAAAGCTTACCGCAGCATAAACCTGGTCTTTACGCCCTTGCATTAGGACCGGCGGAACAAGGTTTCGCCCGAAGCGCATAACGTGGGGAGAGGAATGGCGATAAATCGGTCCGTCGGCCGCAAAGAGGTCAGCGCAGCCGAGGCCCAGCTCGCTCGCGTTACGGGCGAGGGGAGCGGGCGTCATCGCTATCTCAACACGCTCCTGGAATCATCGGGGCGTCACTCAGGCCGCGATCTTGCGGACGCCGTACACCTACTGTGCAGCATGCACGGGCGTTATCCCGGACTGATCGAACTCGCTCTTCAGCGCTGCCCCAGGGGGCCGGTCCAGGATTGGCTGAACCGCGCGTCGGAAGGGTTCGAGCGTGAGCGACTCTACCTGGTCAGGCTGACCTCGGCCGTTGGGCCCCTGCCGAGTACGCCAGGAGCGGCAGAGACCGAATCCAGCCTTGTCGCTGCCCGTCATGCGCTCGAGACTCTGGCGATGTCGGAACGCAATGGTTGCGCGCTGGGCGCCGCGACAGCGTTAGTTGGTGATTGGTGGCCAATCCGCCGCGTGCTCGACCGTGCCGCCTCCCGCGCAGGGACCGAAGCGCCCGCGCCGTCGTTGCCGGACGAATCCTCGGTGGTTGAAGTGGTCGAGCTTGGAGCTGACTCCGCGGGGAGCGCTCGCGCACTCGCCTTCGGTGGTGAGCAACTGCTTCTCCAGCATCGCTCTCTTCTCGACCTGCTCGAAGCCCGCGCGGAAGCCCGCGGCGACTTCTAAGCCGCTTTGGCGAACTCCCGCTGCTCGTTGGCGGGTGCGTGGACCTGCTCCGCCTCGACCGTGACAGCCGCCTTCGGCTTCGGGAAGAGCAGGCGTGAAGCCAGGACCACCAGCCCAAGCGCCAGATAGGCGCCGATTGCGATTATCGGGCTCCAGAGCACCATCGCGGCAAGCGGCACGCGCAGGAAGATCGGGTTGAACCCGAAATCCTCGGCAATCCCTTCGCAGACACCGAAAATGGTGTGCGACCGCAGCGGAAGGGCGACCTGGTTGTCTTGCGCGTTCATTGTTCACTCCGTTGGCAAAGCTTCTTGCCTGTAACTAAGCATGCGCCGTGCCAAGTTTACGAAACATAGATAACACAGGCACTTGGCAGTATGACCGACGGTCAGCGTGGGATTTCCCACCAGCTTTCAGACCCATGAGTTGGGAATCCGCACCTCATGCTGCAAGTGCGATGCTGCGTTGCAGCACTTGAACAGTGTCCATTCAGCGACGATCTGATAGGTGCGCCCGCTTGGAGGAGCTTGTCGCTGTGATGCGGATCATGATGAAATCGAAGATCCACCGCGCTACGGTGACCCAGGCCGACCTGCATTATGTGGGCTCGGTCACGCTGGATGCCGAGCTGATGGAATCCGCGGATTTGCTCGAAGGCGAGCAGGTTGCGATTGTCGATATCACGAATGGTGCTCGTATCGAGACCTACGTCATCCCGGGGCCCCGAGGCAGCGGTGTCATCGGGATCAATGGAGCCGCGGCACATCTGGTGCACCCCGGCGACCTCGTCATCATAATGAGCTACGCGATGCTCGATGACGAGGAAGCGCGCTCATTGAAGCCGCTCGTCGTGCACGTCGACGAGCAGAATAAGGTCGTGAAGATCGGCAACGATCCGGCCGAACCGGTCCCCGGGAGCGATCAGGTCAGGGGTGATATGGTCGCTGCCGGCTAACGTCGCCGACGGTCAGGAGCTTCCAGGGCGCCGGTAAATAGTCCGTCGACATGTAATAATAGAACAGGCACTCGCCCGACGAAGCGCGATTGACGCCCTTGGCGATGCCGAAGGCGATTTCACCGCTGAATACAGGACCGCCGCTGTCGCCGGGCAGGCAGCCGGGTCCTCTCACGGTTACCCACGTCGGGAAGCATGGTCCTCCGCACAAGTCTCCAGGCGGCGCGTAATCCGTCAGCTCGACGGTTGCGCAGCTGTAGCCGGAGCTTTCGCCGTAGTGGCAGACGAAGTCGCCGGCGCGCGTGCTCGCGACATTGCGCCAGCTGACGAGGCTGCGAAGCGTGCCCGCACTGCGGTTCGAATAAAAAAGCGGATCGGGTGACTGGGCGGTGCCGTTGATCTGGACGTCGCGATAGGCGGCTCCCCAGGACCCGATCATCGGCAGTTTCACCGTCGTGCCATCCCGATCGACGTAGCTCAGGTCGTCCGGGCAATGGGCAGCTGTGGTGATTGCGTTGGTTTCACCGTTAGTGATGATAAATGCCGTCGTGCACAGGTTTCGAGCGTGGGTCTGAAGGTTCACCCCCTCCACCCGGCCGCCGCCATCCACGCTCATGTTGGACTCGTTGAGCTCGTTCACGACCACCCTGACAGGCACGCCGCCAACCTGCTCGGCGCGGGCACGGATCTCGTTGATGCCAAGGCGCGTGGCGTCCTCCCGGGTGACCAGCAGAACAACTTCGCCGGTTCGCTGGTCGTAGCCAGCGCCACGCGCGTTCGGGAGATCGGTGCGGAAGTCGATCAAGTGCTTGCGCAAGGCATCGAGCGCCTGCGCATGGGTCGCTTTCGCGCCAGTACGGAAGATGATCGGCACTCCGTCGGCCTGCCGTTCGGCCACCGTCTCCGTTCCGGTAAGCAGAACCAAGATCGCGAACGCCGGGGAATGCTCGATCGATATACCAGCGATACGAGAAGCAAATTCGCGCGCGATCGCGTCCGTCACCTTTACGGTGGACTGCTGCGCTCGCAGGCGCCGCAGGGCCTCCTCAGGGGTCACGCCGAACTGCACCGAATATTGGGCGGCATCATCGGCTAGCGCTTGCGATTGAGACTCGACCGGCTCGGCAGGACTTCCTGCCGCGGAGATCAGCAACAACAATCCGAGCAACCATCGCATCGCGGTCAGTTCATCCCCATGTTAAGGCAAACGCGCAAGGAGCACCCATGGCCACGACAGCCGAGACGTTCGACCTTACTCCCCCGACCGATGACCAGTTTCAGCAGCTCGTCTCGGACTTGTCTGACGAGGAAAAGCACGTCCTCCTTGAACATGGGACGGAGGCGCCGTTTTGCGGCGTGTTCCTGACCGAAAAGCGCCCGGGTACATTCACGTGCCGGCTGTGCGGTCTGCCGCTGTTCCATGGCGGCACCAAGTTCGAAAGCGGCACCGGCTGGCCGAGCTTCACGCAACCCTTCGCGGAGGACCACCTCAAGTACATCCGCGACACGAGCTATGGGATGGTCCGCACCGAGATTGTCTGCGCCCGTTGCGGTTCGCACCAAGGTCACGTTTTCCCCGACGGTCCGCCTCCGACGGGTGAACGCTACTGCATCAACTCGGTCAGTCTTGGGTTCACCCCGGCTGAAGAGCCGTTGCCGGACAAGCTTGGCCGGGGCGCTCCGGAGGGCGAGCCGGTGGAGGGCTGAGTGAATCAACCGCCAGTGCGTCGATTTCCGGTTCTTCTTCTCTTCGTCATGATGGCGGTTGCGGCCGTTGCCGGCGGACTGGTCGCGCGGATGTTGCCTGTAGGAAGCAGCTCAGCGCCAGAGCCTCGTGCACTTGCGGGGCCTGCCGAGGACAGCCTTGCGCCGCTGGTTCGGAAGACTTCGCCGGCCGTGGTCAATATCGCCGTGCTCCAGCCGTCCCCGGCGGAGCAGAATCCGTTACTCCAGGACCCCTTCTTTCGCCGTTATTTCGGAGTGCCCGACGCCGCGTTGCAGCCCGCGATGGCCGCAGGCTCCGGAGTGATCGTCGATGGCGGCCGGGGCTTCGTCATCACGAACTTCCATGTGGTCCGGAACGCCAGTGCGATCGAGGTGGTGCTGAAGGATGGCCGCAAGTTTCAGGCGCAGGTCTTGGGCGCAGCGCCGGATCTCGATCTCGCCGTACTTCAGATTGGAGCGAAGAACCTCCCGACTCTTCCCCTGGGCGACAGCGGGAAGCTTCAGGTCGGGGACTATGTCGTCGCGATCGGCAACCCCTTTGGCCTTGGTCAAACCGTGACCAGCGGCATCGTCAGCGCGACCGACCGACCGCTCGGCGAGAGCGACAACCGGCGCTTCATCCAGACCGATGCTCCGATCAATCCGGGCAATTCCGGCGGTGCGTTGATCAGCCTCAAGGGCGAGCTGATCGGGATCAACTCCGTCCTGTTTAGTCCCAGCTCCAACGAAGGGAGCGCCGGGAACGTGGGGATCGGCTTTGCAATCCCGAGCAACGTGGTGAAGCAGGTCCTCGCTCAAGCGGAGCAGTCGCCTCGTCAACGATAAGTGCCGGAGCGGCCTTAGCCGCTGTGGTAATAATCGATCCGGATCCGTACCCATGAACCGATGAGGGGGTGTCCGCCTTTGCGTGGGGGCCGCACGCGGAATTGCCAGGCCGCCTGCCGGACGGCCGAGGCGAGGTGCGAGCCAGGAGTTTGATCCAGCTCGACGCAATCCTCCACCCGGTCGTTGGCAATCGTCTTGCAGGCGACGAGGCCGAAGCCTTCGGGAGCGTTGCGGGGAAGGTAGCCATTCAACTCGGCGTTGGTGGGTTCGCGCGCCCATTCGGCGTCATAGAGGACCTCGCCGTTCGGACCCCGCCCGACTTCCTCGCTGTCGCCGGCGCTCCCGCCGCCCGATTTGGGCAGCTTCGAAATATCGGACGCCGCCATGTCTTCCTTACTCATTTCGAGGAATGGAGAGCTCTTCGGCTGCGGCTGAGGAGGCGTGATAGTCGGCTTGACCGGCAGAATGATCGGTGGCGGCTTTGGAACCGGCTTATGCTCGACGACTTGCTGCTGCTTTTCGACGGTCGACCTCCGCGAGGGGGAGGGACTCGAACTCGCGCGAATCAGGTCGACGACGAAGCCCTTGGTGTTTCTGGATGCCGGCGACGGCAGAATTCCAAGGCTCATGAGCAGGAATATCAGTCCAATGTTGATTGCGACGGCGAGCGCGAATCCGGACAGCCGCCGGGGCAACGGCTGCCGCTCGTAAGGCGAGGGGAGGCGATAGACTGACAAGATGCTGATGATGAGTGCGTCGCGTGAGGTGCTGTCTAGCGGCTCGGCACGTGAACTGGGAGTGAAGTCTTGGCGCTCGCTCGCGGCTGCGCTTATGAATCGCCGATGCAGGCAGGGGCCGACCAGGACAGTCTGATTCGTGAAGGTGCGCAAGCGCTCCGCCAAGGGCGCGCGACGGAAGCCCGCGCCTGCTTCGAGCGCCTCGCCGCGGCAGGCTCGACCGAGCCGATCGCTCTGCTGCTGCTTGCCATCTCATGCCGGCATACGCAGGATCCAGCTGCGGAGGAGGCAGCGCTCGACAGGTTACTTGGGGTCGACCCTCGATCAGTCCGTGGAATGATCATGAAGGCGGATTGCCGAGGGTTCGCTGGCGATCAAGCGGGGGCGATCGGATACTATCGCGCCGCGCTCGGGGTCGTCGAAGTGTCTGGCGCGGCAGCGGATGACGCAGTCGAGGTCGAGCGTGCACGGTCTACGCTTCGCCAGCTTGAGGACCGGGCGCATTCGAACCGCGAGGCGCTGATGAGCGCCAGAGGTGCTCCACCGGAATCCTGGAGCCCGCGGTTCGCGCGAGCGCTCGACATCGCAGCCGGACGGCGGAAGCTCTATGTCCAGCGTCCGACCGTCTTTACCTTCCCCGAACTGCCGAACGTCCAATATTACGACCCTGAAGGTTTCCCCTGGGTTGCGGCGATTGAGGCGGCGACAGCCGCCGTCCGAGAAGAACTGCGGGCGCTCCTTACCTCCGAAGGTCACGACAATTTCCGCCCTTACATTCAGGCCAAGGAAGGCGCAGCCCGGCTCGACACCAACAAGGGGCTGGTCGAAAGCAAGGACTGGAGCGCTCTGTTCCTGAGCGAAAACGGGCGCCCGGACGAGCGCTTGATCGCTCGTTGTCCGCGAACTTGGGAAGTGCTGCAGGGAGCGCCGCTCGCCGACATTCCGGGGTGGGGACCAACTGTAATGTTCTCGCTGCTCAAGGCGGGCGCTCGGATTGCCGCTCATACCGGCATGTTCAACACTCGGCTGGTCTGCCACCTGCCGCTGATCGTTCCTCCGGGCTGTTTCTTTCGCGTCGGCAACGACGTCCGCGAGTGGCAGGAAGGTAAGATCTTTATCTTCGACGACACCATCGAGCATGAAGCCTGGAACGATAGCGCGGAAGACCGCGTCGTCCTGATCTTCGACATCTGGCGCCCGGAACTCAGCGCGCAGGAACGCCGCGAATTGACGGCACTGTTCGCCAACGCATGAGCGACGAGGCGCAGCTTGCACGATTGCTCGAGGAACGGCCGCGCTCGGTCGAGGCGCACGTGCGCATTGCAGAGGGGAATGAACGCGCCCGGCGAGCTGACCTCGCGATCTATCATTATCGGACCGCTCTTCGGCTCGCTGATTGTCAGGAGGTCAAGGGACCGCTGGCCGAAATTGTTGCAAACGCCCGTGACAGGCTCGCGATGCTACAAGCAGCTGCGCATGTTGAACGTGAGAGGAGACTGACTCGGCGCGGTCTTCCTCCCGAGCGCAGAAGTCCGCGACTCGTGGAGGCGCTCGACATCGCTGGAGGCCGCCGGAGACTGTATCGCCAGGAACCCACGGCCTTCACCTATCCCGGCCTTCCCTCAATCCAGTTCTTCGAGCGCGAGGATTTCGATTGGGTCCCGGCGCTAGAGGCGGCAACGCCCGTGATCCGCGAAGAACTCCTTGGGCTCCTGGAGACTCATGCCGACCAGTTTGAAGCCTACGTCCAGCACAACAGCATTGCGCCGGAGGCCAACAAGGCTCTGCTCGGCAGCCGTGACTGGAGTGTCCTCTCGCTGTGCGAACGCGGCTGGCTTTCTCCAAAGCTGGTCGATCGCTGCCCGGCGACATGGCAAGCCATCCTCGGCGCGCCCTTGCCGCGCATCTCCGGCTGGGGCCCGACCGTCACTTTTTCGCTGCTGAAGGGAGGCGCCCGGATCGCCCCGCACAACGGCATGTTCAATACCCGCCTCATCTGCCATCTGCCGCTGATCGTCCCAGAAAATTGCGGCTTTCGTGTCGGGAACGATGTTCGGCAGTGGAAGGAAGGCAAGCTCCTCATCTTCGACGACACGATTGAACACGAGGCCTGGAACGAGAGCGATGAAGACCGGATCGTCCTGATTTTCGACATTTGGCGTCCCGAACTCAGCGAGCAGGAACGATCCGAGCTGACTGCGCTCTTCTCCGATTAGGCCGTTGGCCAGCAATACCGGTCCGAACTATGATCGATCCGATGTTCCGCGACTGGTCTGACTTCTATCTCTTCGTTGGGTCGGCGGCCGCAGTGCTCATCGGCCTCATCTTTGTCGTCATCAGCCTGATGCAGGATCGTTCGCGATCCAGCGTGCTCGCCGGGTCGAAGCTGTACATGGGGCCGATCGTCCTCAGCGTCAGCTTCGTTCTCGCCTTGAGCGGGGCGGCTCTGGCGCCAGGCATCACGGAGCCGAGATTCGCGGTGATCGCGGGAATTGTCGCGGTTTGGGGACTCGCGCGCGGTGTCATGTCGACGCTGGGGATGTGGCGGCTTGGCAGCGGCAGGGAGATCCATTGGTCTGACGCCTGGTTCTACGGAGTGATTCCGAGCTTGCTTTACGTCGCTCTTGGGGCCGTCGCTGTCGCTATTGCCAACCGTTTCGGCTGGGCTGCTGACGGCCTCGCGCTGGCGATCATGGGGATTTTGTTGTGCGCGATCCGGAACGAATGGGACCTGATCACGTGGATCGCGCCTCGGCGCGACGCGCCTGAGCCGGACTTTGAGGCGGCTGATCAGGATTGAAGTGATTTCCTGACCTTGCCCACTGCCGCTCAGCAGTGCGACGCGGAAGCATGGTCATCCGGGATGCCGCTGCCTGCGACGCCGACGCGATCGCCGCTATCTATGGCCATCATGTTCTGCACGGCACCGCTTCCTACGATGTTGAGCCTCCGATAGCGGATTTCCATCGGGAGAAGATCGCGAGCATTGTTGCGTCCGGCTGGCCGTTCCTGGTCGCGGAGCAGGAAGGAGAGGTCACAGGCTATGCCTATGCCACGCAGATCCGGCCGCGCGCCGCTTACCGTTTCACGGCGGAGGACAGCATCTATGTCCATCCAGCTCGTCAGCGGCAGGGAATCGGCCGGGCGCTGCTTCAGGCGCTGATCGACCGGTCAGCCCATTGCGGGTTTCGCACGATGATCGCCGTAATCGGCGGAGCCGAGCCGGCGTCGATCGCGCTTCATGAGGCGCTCGGCTTCAAGGAGGTCGGGCGGTTGCGAGGTGTTGGCTTCAAGTTCGGTCGCTGGCTCGACAATGTCTACATGCAGCGTCCGCTGACTTAGCCGTCCCGTTCGCTTTCCGGTTTCAGCATGAACTGAGCGTCGTTCGAGTTGGCAGGCTTGAGATGCGCGCGGTAGTCGTCGACCAGAAGATGACACCGCTTGAGGCTCTTCGAAAGGTCGGAACTAACGCGGTTCAGATATGCGATCTGTTGCCTATCGCGTTGATCGGACATGGAATTGCTGTGCCCCGATTAACCCAGGTGAAATGCGAAACTTCGTTCACGTCCATCCGTTCCAACCGTTTCACCTCCGTCCCGCAAATCATCCGGCTTAACGAAGATTAGCTTGCAGGCCATTCGGGAGCGGCGCTAATCTCAGGCCGACGCTACTGGCGCCGCGTTGAGTACCCACTGTGCCAAGGGGAGTATCGCGATGAGCCTTTTGAACGGCCTTCTCGGCCAGGTTTCCGACAATGCGACGGTGCAAAACCTCGCCGCGAAGGTGGGCATGAGCCCCGAGCAGGTTGAGCAGGCGGTCGCCGCGCTCGGGCAGGCGCACAGCGCTCCGGGTGATACGGTCTCGACCGCTGCCGAGCAGACCGGCCTGCCGACCGACAAGCTGCAGGAAATCGTCGGTCACATTGGCGGGGAAGGGGCACTTGGCCGCTTTGCCTCTTTGCTCGAAACTGATGGGGCCGCCGGCGGGATCTTGGGCGGTATCAAGAATATGTTCTGACGGGACTTTTTGTGGCTCGCGCCCGAACAGGGGCGGGGGCGGGCCATCAGTGTGCGTAGCTGTGCCAATGACTGGCGGAGAGGCTGCGGTTAACGGGTTGCGTAGCCTCCCAGTGCCGAGGGAGGAAGAGAATGAAGAAGCTCATATTTGCGTTGAGTGCCATCAGCCTTCTGGGCGTGTCGGCTCCGTCGATGGCGGCGCCGTGCAAGGATGCCAAGGGCAAGTTCACCAAATGTCCCGCGAAGCCCGTCGCCAAGGCCAAGCCCAAGCAGTGCCGCGACAAAAAGGGCAAATTCATCAAGTGCGCTAAGTAAGCCAAGGGAGGCTTTCAAATGAACCGCTTGATTCTGACGGCCGCGTTTGCGGCCGCTTGCACCGTCATGTCGAGCGCTCCGGCAATCGGCGCTGCGGCGCGAAACTATGACTGCTCGAAGCCGGGCAACGCCAACAAGGCTGCCTGCAAGGGTGCGGCTGCCAAGCCTGCGGCGACGGCGAAGCCTCCGGCTGCCAAGGCTGCGCCGAAAGTGGCGGCGGCCACCAAGACTACGACCACACGCACGTACGACTGCACCAAGGCCGGGAACGCCAACAAGGCGCAGTGCAAGCGCTCGACCACGGTCGCGAGCACGACGACAACCAAGACTGCGCCAGCGGCGGCACCGGCCAAGCCGAGCATGTTCCAGCGGATGAAGAACGCGATGGGCGGATCTTCAGCAGCGCCCGCCAAGCCGGTGGCGACGCCGGCCGCTGCTCCAGCGCCCCGGAAGGCCGCCCCGGTTGCTGCCTCCGCCGAAGACAAGAACCCTGCTGGAGCGATCGCGCAGTGCAAGGACGGCACCTACAGCCACGCCAAGCAACGCACTGGCGCCTGTTCGAGGCACGGCGGCGTCGCCAAGTGGAGCTGAGCTAGATCGCTGAAACCCTGTAGAAAGAAGCCCGCCATGCCCGCCGACAAGGGGAGTAAATCCGGCGGCCGGCGGGCTTCCCTCGCTCCGGTCCGCGGCGCCGCCCGAGCTCGCTAAAGTCAGAAGCGGCGCCGCTGAGTGGAAATTTACGCCTGGGCGGTTAGCGCGATGTCACCGCATTTGGTTAACGCGCGGTCGAGCGACAGGAAAAAGTTGTACGAGGCGCATCCGGAGCCGCCGCAATCGTGTGACTCGCGACGAAGCCCAGGTATATCCGGCCGTTCCGGAAAAAGGCGCGGTCGGGCCAATATGTCTGACAGCCGACAGACTCCGGGAGCGTAATGGTTGTTTCCGAGTTTAGTGGGATCGACCCTGTTGCGGATGGATGGAGAAAGACGTGGCCGAAGCCAGCAGCAAAGCAGCGCTGGGGGTTCCGGGACTGGACGATATTACCGCCGGCGGACTAGCTCGCGGACGCCTGTTCCTTCTGGAAGGAAGCCCCGGCACCGGGAAAACCACAATCGCGATGCAGTTCCTGATGGCCGGCGCGGCCCAGGGCGAGCGAGCGCTTTATATCACCCTTTCGGAGACCGACGATGAACTTCGCGCCAGCGCAGCATCGCATGGGTGGTCGCTCGACGGGATCGATGTGTTCGAACTGGTACCTCCCGAAAGCCTGCTCGACGAGGACCAGCAGCAGAGTTTGCTCTACTCGTCCGACCTGGAGCTGGGCGAGACGACCAAGCGGATTTTCCAGGCGTTCGAGCAGGTTCATCCGACCCGGGTCGTGCTCGACAGCCTGTCGGAAATCCGCCTGCTGGCTCAGTCCTCGCTTCGCTACCGTCGCCAGATCTTGGCTCTGAAGCACTATTTCGCCCGCAGCGGTGCGACGGTCCTGATGCTCGACGACCTGTCGAGCGAGGCCAATGACCGCACCATGCACAGCGTTGCGCACGGGGTAATCCGGTTGGAGGAGCTTTCGCCCGAATATGGAGCGGAGCGCCGGAGACTGAAGGTCATCAAGTATAGGGGCCAGCGGTATCGGGGCGGCAACCATGACTTCGTGATCGAGACGGGCGGAGTTCGTGTGTTCCCCCGGCTGGTGTCGGCCGAGCACCGCGGCCGCTTCAAGCGCGACCTACTGGCAAGCGAGTCGACCGAGCTCAACGCCTTGCTCGGTGGCGGCATCGAACGCGGGTCCAGCACGCTGATCCTGGGACCTGCGGGTACCGGCAAATCGGTGCTCGCGCTCGATTTCGTGGTCGGTGCAATCGATCGCGGCGAGTGTGCGGCGATGTTCGTCTTCGACGAGGAACTGGGCCTTCTGTTTGAACGGGCGAAGGGCCTCGGGTTTGACCTGGACAAGATGGTCGATAGCGGGAAGCTGTTGGTGGAGCAGGTCGATGCGGCTGAGCTGACCCCTGGCGAACTGTCCGAGCGCGTGCGTCGCTGCGTCGAGGAGAACAAGGCGAGGACGGTCGTGATCGACAGCCTCAACGGTTACCAGGCCGCAATGCCCGAGGAAAAATCGCTCGTGCTCCACATGCACGAACTGCTTCAATATCTGAACCGTCAGGGCGCCTCGACCTTCCTTACGGTGGCGCAGCACGGGCTGGTCGGGGACATGAAGACTCCCGTCGACGTCACCTACCTCGCCGACACTGTCATCCTGCTGCGCTATTTCGAGGCGTGGGGACGCGTCCGAAGGGCCATATCAGTGGTCAAGAAACGCACCGGCTATCACGAGGATACGATCCGCGAATATCGGATCGACAAGAGCGGGATTACGCTCGGTGAGCCGCTGATGAACTTCCAGGGAGTGCTTCGCGGCGTTCCCGAGCTGGTCGGCGGTGGGAAAGAGTCGCTGATGGAGCAGCAGACCGGATGATTCCCCACATCTCCGAACGTGGGCTGATCCTTGCTCCGCAAGGACGCGACGCGCTGGTCGCCGCGTCGATGCTGGGAGAAGCGCACATACGGAGCGTCATCGTGCCCGATCTCGCGTCGTTGATCGGCGAGCTTCAGCAGGGCGCGGGGTTCGCGATCGTGACCGAGGAGGCGCTTTCGGGCCCGCTCCACGCGCTGTCGGAATGGATCGCAGGCCAGGAGGAATGGTCCGATTTCCCATTCGTCCTGCTGACCCGACGTGGCGGCGGCCTAGAGCGCAACCCAGCCGCGGGCCGCTACCTCGAGGTACTCGGCAATGCGACCTTTCTCGAACGGCCGTTCCACCCGACGACCTTGGTCAGCATCGCCCAGTCGGCGCTTCGTGCCCGGCGTCGCCAGTATGAAGCGCGAGCCCGCCTCGTCGAGCTCAACGACCTCGCCAAAGACCTTGAGCGGCGCGTCGAAGAACGAACCGCCGAGCATGAGGCGGCGATTGCGCAGCTTCACGAGATCCAGAAGCTGGAGACCCTCGGACAGCTTACCGGGGGCGTCGCCCACGATTTCAACAATCTCCTCACTCCGATCACCGGCGCGCTCGACCTGCTGCACAAGCAATATGCCGATCGCGACGCCCGTTCCGCCCGGCTGCTCGGCAATGCGCTGAAAGCCGCCGATCGAGCCCGAACCCTGGTGCAGCGCCTCCTCGGCTTCGCCCGGCGCCAGACGCTGCAGACGGACGCGATCGACATCGTCCGGCTGATCAGCGGCATGCGCGACCTCATCGCGAGCTCCATCGGACCGACGATCGAGATCGCCATCGACCCGGAGCCCGACCTGCCGCTGGCCATCGTCGATCCCAACCAGCTCGAGCTCGCGATCCTCAACCTGTGCGTCAACGCCCGGGATGCGATGCCCGAGGGCGGACGCCTGACCGTCAGCGCCCGCAAGGTCTCGTCGTCGCGCGGCAGCACCCCCTCGCTGGCGCCCGGGGACTACGTCTGCCTGTCGGTAAGCGACGATGGCAGCGGCATGTCCCCCGAGATCCTGAACCGGGCAATCGAGCCGTTCTTCTCAACCAAGGAGATCGGACGCGGCACGGGCCTTGGCCTGTCGATGGTTCACGGGCTCGCGGCTCAGCTGGGGGGCGGGTTCGCGATATCGTCCAAGCTGGGCAAGGGAACGCGCGTCGAACTGTACCTGCCGGTCGCGGCGAACGATGCAGCGGAGGTGACCTCTCCGGCAGTTGCGCGGTCAGGAGCGATCGGGCGCGAGCTGTCGGTCCTGCTGGTCGACGACGAAGATCTGGTGCGCTTCGCGACCGGCGAGATGATCCGCGAGCTCGGCCATCGGGTTACCGCCGTCGGCAGCGGTCCCGAAGCGCTTGAGCAGCTCGCCAAGGGCCTCAAGGCCGATGCGGTCGTCACCGACTACAAGATGCCGCGGATGGACGGCGCCGAGCTTGCCCGCCGGATCCACGAATCCCATCCCGCGCTCCCGGTCCTGATCATCACCGGCTACACCGGCATCTCGGACGAGCAGCTGAACGCGCCGCGCCTGTCGAAGCCGTTCGGCCAGGCGGAGATTGCGGCGGCCCTCGCCAACCTGTTCGCGGACGACGGCAAGGTCGTCCCGATCGCAGCGGCGGGCAACGACGCCTGAGAGGCTGTCAGCAACCCTCGCGCCGAGCTCCTTGGCGATCGCCGGATGGGAACAGCTTCAGCGACGCAGCCGCGAGAATGAGCGCCGAGCCGCTCGCCGCCCAGAGTGTCGCGCTATTGCCTGACCCGTAGGACAGCGCGCCCAGCACTGCGCCGCCGACGAAGCCCAGCCACAACAGCAGGTAACCGGCCCAGCCGTTGCCGTCGCGGCCCAGGATCACGCTTGCGATGCCGTTGCCGACCCGGACCAGGCTGCCGGTCATGTAGGTGACGCCGATGCGCACCTGGCCGCCGCGTTCGAACACGGCATTCTCCGCACCCATCGCGATAGCCAGAAGGGCGATTGCATAGCCGGACGGACGGTGGAGATCGATGAGCGCAGCAATGCCGAGCAAGCCGGCAATCGCCAATAGCACCGCAGGGGCTCGCCGCTTCTCGAACCGAGTGCCGAGCAGCGTCCCGCCGACCACGCCGCAAAGAAAGCAGAGGATGATCAGCGCCGCGACCAGGGCGCTCATCGCGCTCTCGGCGATGCCAACGCCGAGCCGGGTCGAATTGCCGCTCATGAACGACACGAAGAAGCCGCCCGACTGGATGAAGCCGATGGCATCGACGAAGCCGGCAAGTCCGGACAGCAGGCAGGCAAACAGCCGCGCGCGGGTTTCAAGACGGGTCATGCGCCAGCGTTAGCCGAGCGCTGGCGCAGTTTTCTACAGCCGAAAGGCCCCCGCTTAAGCCGTGACCGCCTCCTCGCCGAGAGCCCAGTCGAGCGCGTCGCGCCGCGATACGGCTGGTTACGTAGGCGAGTTGGCGAGCGCAGCTGCTTCCGCCGCCGGGCGAAAGGTTGCCAAGGTTGCTGTCCAACGCGCGCGTACGCGTGAGTCACTCCGCGCCGTCCCCCGCGGGCTCAGGCTCCCGCTCGTCACAGTCGTTCTCCGGATTGGCCCAGTCGACCTCCGGATTGCCGATGCTGCTGGGCGCCTTGAGGCCGATTTCTTCCAGCCCGCCGTCGAGGCCGATCGCGTCATCCCCGCAGCAACCTTCCGGGTCGCCGTCGAGGCCGAGCTGGGGCGCGAGCAGCCGCTCCATCCATTTGCCGTAGCGGCGCGGGCGGCGGCTGCGCAGCAGGAACATCGCCGCCCGCTCGTCGAAATAGCGCCACTCGCCGACCTGCTCGCCCTTGTAGAAGACCGGCCGGGGAACGCCATTGATCGCGCGATCGATGAACGCCTGCTCCAGCCGGTGGACCTGGCAGTCCAGCGCCGCGTCCCACGCCCGGCGAAAGGCGGCACCGCACGGCCGGTTGCGCAGGCGATAGGCGCTGGTGTCGGACATGCCGACCTGCCGGCAAGCCTCGTCCACGCACTTCGACCCGGCCAGCGCCTCGATGAACCGGATCTGCTTGTCCGCCGTCCAGCCGTCGTGGCGGATGCGAAGCTGCACCGGCTCGAAGGCGATCTTGCGGGCGGAAGGTTGCTGTTCGGAAGGTTGCTGCTTTGGGGGTGAGGGGCTTGTGCGCGGTCATCTTGCCTCCAGGCGAAAAAGGAGGCGGGGGAGTTATTACAGTCACATCTCTGTAGGACAGCAAAAGTTGCTGTCAGCGGGCGTCACGCCGGATCGAACAGCCAGCGCGCCACTACCGCCGCGCACCCCGCGCCGAGTAGCTGGGCGACGATGAACGGCAGCACGTCGTGCGGGGCGATTCCGGCGAAGCTGTTGGTGAGGCTCCGGGCGACGGTGATCGCCGGGTTGGCGAAGCTGGTCGATGAGGTGAACCAGTAGGCCGCGGTGATGTAGAGCCCGACCGTCGCCGGCACCCACCGCTCCCGGAAGCGCACCGTGCCGAGGATCGTCAGGATCAGGCCGAAGGTCGCGATATACTCGCCGGTCCATTGCCCGAGGCCGGTGCGCGCCTTCACCGACAGCTGCAGCGTCGGCAGCCCGAACATCAGGTGCGCCGCCCAGGCGCCGAGGATCCCGAAGGCGAATTGCGCGGCGATGTAGGCGGCGGCGTCGCCCCAGCGTAGCTCGCGGCGGGCGGCGGCGATCAGGCTCACCGCCGGATTCATGTGTGCGCCGGAGATCGGGCCCAGCATGGTGATCAGCACGAACAGGATCGCGCCGGTCGCCAGCGTGTTGCCGAGCAGGGCGATCGCGTCGTTCCCGCCCGACAGCTTCGCGGCCATGATGCCGGAGCCGATCACGCAGGCGAACAGGAAAAAGGCGCCCAGCCCCTCGGCGGCGACGCGGCGGGCGAGGGGCGGGGTTCGTGGTTTGTTGGCTGTGGTCATGGCCCCCTCAGGCGGAGGCGTACGGGGTGATTGTGACGTTTTTGTTGCGAGCGCTCACGCGGAGCGACCCAATGACTCTACTTCTGATTGCTTGTCTCGTCCGTTTCAGCAGCCTCCTCGGGCACCTGAAGCGCGACAAATCCGGGGTCGTTGAAATAGCGCTGCACGATTGGTCCAAAGCGCTTGGCTACACTTTTGGCCAGCTCCCAATCCTCCTCCAGCCCGGCCGCGAGCTCTTCCACGAGCATGTTCATCGGGACCGTGTATAGCCGCATGCGCATGAGTTCATCGTGCGTCAGTTCGGCTCCGCCAATCGCGCCTTCAAAGTCGGTTGGTGTTGGCGCGACAGCCGTGAAAGCTTCGCGGCGCTCACAATAGGTTTGGAAGGTCGAAAACGAGGCAAGGTGACGTCGGCCAAGCAGATTAAGGTCCATGAGGAATTGTCGTTCGTTCGCCGCATAGAACACGGCTAGTTCGTCAGGGTCAAAGTGGATCGAGCCCTCATTGCTGAATCCCACCATCGGAACGAGCACCTGCCAAGGTTCCATATGGCTCCTCTCGGGTAGCTCTCGAATTGCAAGGCATTGCCGCACGTGTTTCCGAAGGCCGTAGATGCTGTTGGTAACCTCCAACAACTTGACGAACGCCCGGAATGCCGCGGCTGTCTCCCGTTCGGTGCGCGCGGCCCTGTCCCGATCGAGCACCTCGTTTGAGTTTCGTCTCGCAAGCAGCCAAGCGGGTATTCCGCCAGCCAGAGCGCCGATGATGGCGCCACCGAGAGCAGGAACCAACTCCCACAACTCATGAGACTGAGCGGCGACCGTTACGTGAACTTGCATCCGCTGATTGGCGCACGTGGGAGCTGGGCGGTCAAGAGTGGGGGAGCGTTGATCAGTAGAGCGACTTCTGATCTTGCGTTGGAGCCCCTACGACGTGAGGGCGCGAAAATATTCGCGAATGAAGCTTACACAATCGAGGGTCGGAAGCACCGGATTGATGTGGCCCTGATATTTTGTATCGATGAACTGGGTGGCTTGCCCGCTAACTACTTCACGATCTGAACCCGATAGTCCTTGTGAAGTGCCGAAGACTCGAAGTGCTGAACCTTTCACTCCGTCGGAGAGGAGTGTCATGTTCTGACGATGGTAGCCGAACCCTAAGAAAACAACGTGACGCGCTTCCGAAAGCGCCTGTCGCATGGAAGCTAGACTTTCGCTCTCTTCTACCTGCTCCGTGAAGGTCCTGATTCGTGTCGAGACATCGATCAGAGGGGCGTGATCCGCATCACCAAATTCCGTGCCCTCCGATGCTTCCCAGGGAAGCGGCCCCAGACTTCCGTAAGGATAAAATATTCTCAATTGCTTGGAGATTTCTTGGGATTCCCCCGTCGAGATTCCAAATTGGCTGGATAATGCGAACGGCAAGAATCGCCTGATCGAGCGATCGTAATTGAAGCTGATGATCGCGAGGTTATCGAAGATGCGCTCCGCTTGCGAGCGGGTCAGATCCTGCACAAGGAGCTGCGCTAGGCCTCCCAGCCAAGTATTTCGGATCGAAGCGAGGTCAATATTGGGTGGCCTAAGGTCAGTATTGAGCCGTAAGAAACTGCTGCTCTCCTCCGCTTGTAGTATCTTGTAAGCGATCGCGAGCTTGGCAACGCGCGCCACGAGACCATCGTCAGCGAATTGGTGAATGACATTGTCGATCGACAGGCCAAGCTTAGCGGCATCACGGACTCGCCACCCTGCAAACTGAAGATCATTCAGTGAAAGGTTGGAGCCTTGGCCCGCGAGCTGCTGGAATGCCTGATAAAGGCGGCTGTCGCCTCTTCGCATGTAATTGCCATCGTCGAAGTAGATGTCGAGCGAATCGGCAATTTGATTCAGCAGTTGTGCTCCACTGGGAAAGCTGAGCTCACAGCTAGCTCCAGCACCAACAACAAAAACAGTTTTCGATCTGAACATTTGTGGGAATTCAGATCGAAAGCAATTAGCTGAGCTATTGGTCGAGGAAGGAGCGCATTTTGCGACTCCTTGAAGGATGCTTCAGCTTCCTCAACGCCTTCGCCTCGATCTGCCGGATGCGCTCGCGGGTGACGCTGAACTGCTGCCCGACTTCCTCCAGCGTGTGATCGGTGTTCATGCCGATGCCGAAGCGCATGCGCAAGACGCGCTCTTCGCGGGGGGTTAGGCTGGCGAGGACTCGGGTGACCGTTTCCTTGAGGTTGGACTGGATCGCGGCGTCGACCGGAATCACCGCATTCTTGTCCTCGATGAAGTCGCCGAGGTGGCTGTCTTCCTCGTCGCCGATCGGGGTTTCGAGGCTGATCGGCTCCTTGGCGATCTTGAGGACCTTGCGGACCTTTTCGAGCGGCATGGAGAGGCGCTCGGCGAGCTCCTCGGGGGTCGCTTCTCGGCCGGTCTCGTGAAGGAACTGGCGGCCGGTGCGAACCAGCTTGTTGATCGTCTCGATCATGTGGACCGGGATTCGGATGGTGCGCGCCTGGTCGGCGATCGAACGGGTGATCGCCTGCCGGATCCACCAGGTGGCATAGGTCGAGAACTTGTAGCCGCGGCGGTATTCGAACTTATCCACCGCCTTCATCAGGCCGATATTGCCCTCCTGGATCAGGTCGAGCATAGGTAGGTCGCTGCCCTGGTAGCGCTTGGCGATCGACACCACCAGCCGGAGGTTGGAGTTGACGAA
>DASUZY010000010.1:0-19745 GCA_036376635.1 Sphingomicrobium sp. | reverse complement strand
GAACGTTGCCCAAGGACTGGTCCGTTTCGACGCCTCAGGAAATATCGTCTCCGGCCTCGCCGAGCGCTGGAACGTCAGCGACGACGGGTTGAGCTACATCTTCCGGATCGCTTCAAAGGAGTGGCCCGACGGCACGAAGATTACGGCACAAGAGGTTGCACGGCAGCTCAAGCGAGATTTTTCCGACCGAAGCCGCAATCCGTTGCGTGATTCTGTGGGAGCAATCGAAGACGTAGTCGCGATGACAGATCGGGTTATCGAAATCCGGCTCCTCGCGCCCCGACCGACTCTGCTTCCGCTACTCGCCCAACCGGAATTCGCGATCCTCAAGGGACGCGACGGCACCGGTCCGTTCAGCGCTGTTTCGACCGGCGGTCCGGGAGGGGAGGTGCGACTGTCACGCGAGATTCTCGCGGGCGAGGACGAGAAGCCGCAGCGAGAGCAACTGCTGGTTTCCGCAGCGGAGGCTGCTCAAGCAATCAGCGGCTTCGCTAGCGGCAAGAGCGATCTGGTCCTGGGCGGAACCTTCGGCGACCTGCCCCTGGCGCAGCGCGCGAAGCTGCCGCGCAATTCACTTCGGTTCGATCCCGCGTCCGGGCTGTTCGGACTGATTCCGGCGAGGAGCCGAGCACCGTTCGACAATCCGGACGTTCGCCGGCTCCTCGCGCAGGCGATCGACCGAGCGAACTTCGTGGCAGCGCTCGGGGTACCGGGCCTCACGCCACGGGCAACGGTGCTTGAAGCGGGTCTGGATGGGATGGACGCCCCGATCGCCCCGGCCTGGTTCGGATCCGCGCCCGCTGATCGCCTACCCGCGCTGAAGACAGCCTCCGATCGCCTGTTCGGCAAGAACAAGCCAACGATCGAGGTCTCGGTCCCCGACGGGCCTGGAGCCGATTTGCTGCTCAATGAACTGAAGCAGGATTGGGGCGCCATAGGACTTAGCGTGGAGAAGGCGCAGTCCCCTTCGTCGGCGGATTTCGTGCTGGTCGACGAAGTCGCGCCATCGGGATCCGCATCCTGGTTTGTGCGGCGCTTTCGCTGCGGCACCGTCCCGGTCTGCGATGAGCAATCGGACCAGCTGATGGATGCCGCACGGCAGGCGCCCGTTCCCGCGCAACGCTATGCCCTGCTCGCCCAGGCGGCCGCTCGCATCGACGATCAGCAGCTGTTCCTTTCCATCGCCGCCCCCGTTCGATGGTCGCTGGTGTCCAGCCGCATCCAGAATTTCGCCGGGAACCGATACGCCCGTCACTCGCTCACCGGACTGGAACAACAGCTTGGCAGCGACTGATGGCGTTAGGATTGGAACATCGTCCCGCCCTCCCGATGGGCACCGACGCCGCCTCGGTGCGTCAGCGCATCGAAGCGATGGAAAAGGTACTCGAGCGCCTGTTTGTGATCCCGGGAATCAATCGGCCGATCGGACTCGACGTAATCCTCGACCTGGTGCCAGGCGTCGGTGACATCGCCGGCGCGGCGCTGGGCGCGTATGTGGTCTGGGAAGCGCGGAATCTCGGCATGTCCAAGTGGCAGATGACGAGGATGGCGGGAAATGTCGGAATCGACTTCCTGCTGGGCCTGATCCCTTGGGTCGGAGCAATTCCGGACTTCTTCTTCCGGTCGAACACGATGAACCTGAGGATGATCAAGCGTCATCTGGACAAGCATCACCCGGAGACTGCCATCATCGATGGTCGGGTCGCAGGCCGCAATTAGCGCGCGACCCAGTCGTAGTCATAATCGGCCTCTTCGCTGACCGGCCTTCCGTACCGGTCTGTCCCCGGACGGAACCGGAAGCGCTGTTCGATGAGGCGGCAGGTCAGGCTGTCGAGTTCCGATACCCTGCTTGAGCGGGTGATGTGGCAACCGACCGCCCGTCCATTGGTGAGGACAGTGAATGTTGCGCTGACGTGACCGCCGACCCCGGCTTCTCCCAAGTCACGGGGGTAGTCGCGGTCAGTGATGTCGCCGGAAATCAGTTCGAGGTCGCTCCCGCCCTCGTCGTCACCGTAGCCGTTCCCGCCCGTGCCGCCGCCGGCGCCGGCTCCTGCGGCGGGCCCGGTGCCTGAACCGCCGCCGGAGGGTGCCGCCGTAGGTTTGACCGCAACGACCGGCGCCACCGAGGGCGTAGCATGTGCCGGCTTCGCGCTCGGGGAACCGCCAAGCTTCACGGGCGCGGCCTTGGGTGCAGATTGTTCATGCTTCGCCTTGGGGCTTGGCCGCGGGGGCGGAGGCGGCTGGACCGGAGGTGGCGGAGGCTTTGGAAGCGCGATCGAGACCAGCTGCGCAACCAGGTCCCTGGAGCGGCTCACGTCCACGTGAAGGCCGCGAAGCAGGACGAACCCGAAGACCAGCTGAACGACAACGACCGCGGCAAGCGCACCCAGGCGCTCCCGCGGTCGCACGATTTTCGTTTGCTGGGCATAGACGGGCATCGTGTGCCCGCCTTGGCGTCAGCGAGTGTAGTAGCAGCGACGATGCGCGGTCATGCTGCGATCGATCGCGCCACCGGCAACTGCGCCGCCCACACCGCCGGCAACTGCGCCGAGCAGCCCATGGCCGATGATGCTCGGCCCGGCGACAGCACCGGCGACACCGCCCACCACCGTTCCGGTGGTCGCCGAAGATCGGCGGCAAACCTTGTGACGGTAGTAGCTACGACCATAATAATGGTGTCGGCGCGTACGGGCCTCGGCGGGAAGCGAAATCGACGTCGCCGCCGTGGCCGCCAGGGCGACAGACGTCAGGATCTTATGGAGTGTGGTCATTTGCTCGCTCTCTCTCGTTCTGTTTCGCCTATCTAACGAGAATTTTGGCGCTGTGGTTCCCGCAAAGATGCGGTTACGACAAAGCGTGCGCAGCCGAAGACATACGGCTGCTCGCTAATTTCCCAGGTTTAACGGCGGAGGCGCGACCGCGTTCCAGCTCAGCGCGCGCGGTACCCTACCGGACGGCCATCGATATTGCCGGCGGTCGCGTAGCGGCAGACGAGATAATCGGTCCGCGGGGTCGAGGCGAGAGCACAACCGATGTTCGTCGTCGTCGGCCAGATCATCTGCGTATAGTGGCCCACGTCTTCCCAATTTCCGGTGGTGCTGACGTTCGGAAAGATGCCTGATCGAAACCAGCCCTTTTCCGAAGCCCAGCCGGCGACCATCGCCTCCACGGCGAATGCCCCGTGCGTACCCATCCAGAGGTTCTCACCCGTGCCACGTCGCTGCGAACGGTCCGAGTGCTGGAAGCGACCGCTGATCGCCATCTGCCGTGCATAATCCGCGGCAGCAGTTCCGAGTGCGCTATCCCAGATCAACGGTGGGACGCCGGCCCGGGCACGTTCAATATTGTGTGCGGCCAGGATCCGCGCAGGGAACTGCGCGGCGAGGGACTGCGCATCCGCAACTGTTGCACTTGCCGCTGCAAGCAGTCCCAAGGCGATGGAAATACGCAACAACCCTCCCCGAACCCGACGATAACCTAATGCAGGCAGGTCCAGCGGCGAGGACCCTCAGGGTCCATCACCGCTGAGCGGCCTCGGTCCATCGTAAATCAGGGAATGGAAACAACCACCTAACGGGGGGCTGGCGTCAGTCGCCGCTGATCGCCGGATCAATTTCTTCGGGACGATCGACAATCGGCATCCCTACATCGCCCTGCCCTATCGTCCTGCCGGCCATTTCCAGCATCCGCTCCAGCGGGACGCGCGCGCGCTCCATGACTTCTGTGCTAAGCTCGATTCGCGGCTCCAAGTCGCGGAGTGCGACATAGAGCTTCTCGAGCGTGTTCAGCGCCATGTACGGGCACATGTTGCAGTTACAGTTACCGTCGCCGCCCGGCACGCCGATGAACGTCTTTTGGGGCGCCGCCTTCTCCATCTGATGAATGATATGCGGCTCGGTCGCGACCAGGATGGTGTCCGCGGGGCTGCTCAGCGCAAAATCCAGGATGGCTTTGGTCGAGCCGACGAGGTCGGCGTGGTCGACGATGTGCGGCGGGCATTCCGGGTGCGCCGCGACCGGAGCGTCAGGATATTCGGCCTTGAGTTTCAAAAGCTCGGTCTCACTGAACGCCTGGTGGACGATGCAAATGCCCGGCCACAGCAGCATTTCTCTCCCCATTTTTCGCGCCAGATAGCCGCCCAAATGGCGGTCCGGACCGAATATGATTTTCTGCTCTCTCGGGATCTGGTCGAGGATTACCTGCGCGCTCGACGAGGTGACGATGATATCGCTGAGTGCTTTCACTGCCGCCGAACAGTTGATGTAGGTGAGCGCGATGTGATCGGGATGTGCCTTGCGGAAAGCGGCGAATTGGTCGGGAGGACAACTATCCTCCAGGCTGCAGCCGGCGTCCATGTCCGGAAGGATGACCGTCTTCAGCGGCGAGAGGATCTTCGCGGTCTCGGCCATGAAGCGCACACCGCAGAAGGCAATGACATCGGCGTCCGTCTCCGCTGCCTTGCGCGACAGGTCGAGGCTGTCGCCGACGAAGTCCGCGAGGTCCTGAATCTCGGGCTTCTGATAATAATGCGCCAGGATAACGGCGTTGCGCTCACGCTTCAGCCGATCGATTTCGGCGAGGAGATCGAGACCTTTGAGCGTTGTATTCTGAACCGTCATTACCGCCCCTGAGCGCGTAGCCGCTCCGCCTGATTGATCGCGTCCTCATATGGGGTCGAGAGGTCGAGATAGGAAGGTTCGTCAGTTCCCTCGGTCGGGAAGCGCGCGACGACCTTAGCGTCCCTGATGCCCGCGGCAATCAGCGGCATCGCGAAGCTCCGCTCGATCGCGGCCCGCGCGGCCTGGTGCGCGAGACGCATCTGGACGGCACCCTGAGCCTGCTTCCTGAGGTCGGCAACGGCCTTGGCCCGGTTCGCAGCGTCAAGCTGCTGGTTCGAATTGGTAAAGGCGGAGAGGATTCCGCCCTGTCCGTATTCCTGGGCACTGGCGAGATCGACGTCGGGCCCGGCGATTTCGATCTCCGGCAGGTGAACGCGCAGCGTGTGCGTCGCCTTGTCCCAGCTCACGTCCTTGTCCTGAAGCTTCGAAAGGTCGAGCTCGTACCGTACATCACCAGGAAGGATAAGAGTCCTCTTCGAAGAGAAACCTAGTTGGCTAGTTTCGCTCGTCGTCACCGAGACATAGCGGGCGACGAAGGCGATCAAGCGGTTCTCGGCGCGCATCGACTGCAGGCTTGAGCTGGCGATCGTCTTGGCACTGGGGCCGCCGAACAAACGGTCGGCAATCCCGGTCGACGTCCCGAGCAGCACGCCGAGCACCAACGCGATCAGGACCATGCCGATCACCAGCGGCTTGTTCAGGCGGCTTTCCATGCGTCTTCCTGCTGTTCAACGAGGCCACGCCGTTGGAGGTCCAGCAGGTGCGCATAAACCGAGCCCCCGGCCGCGGTGAGTAGCCTTGGATCGAGCCCCGGATAGGCGCTAGCGACAATATCGGGAATTGGCCGAGCGCGTTCGGTAACCAGCCGCAGTATCTGCTTTTCTCTCTGCATCCGATGCCCGGCGAGGTGACGGACATATTGCTGCGGGTTGGTCACAGCGGGACCGTGCGCCGGGTAGTAAACCCGTTCGTCGCGCTGCCTGAGCTTGTCGAGGCTCTGCATGTATGCAGCCATGTCGCCGTCGGGCGGGAAGACGACCGTTGTGGACCAGCCCATCACATGATCGCCGCTGAACAACGCGCCTCTCCAGGCGAAGCAGAGATGGTTCGAGGTGTGGCCAGGAGTGGCCACTGCCATGACCTGCCCGCCATCGACCTCCAGGCTGTCGCCATCCGCCAGCACCTGATCGGGTGCATACTGCCCATCGAACGAGGCATCGGCACGCGGCCCGACCGTTTCCAGGGCCAACGGAGCACAGCCGATGATCCGCGCGCCAGTCCGTTCCGCCAGCGGCCGCGCCGCCGGGCTGTGGTCGCGGTGAGTGTGGGTGCACATGATCGCCGCCACCGGTCGCCCGGCGATCGCCTGCTCAAGCGCTTCGATGTGCTCGGGCAGATCCGGTCCCGGGTCGATGACGGCGACTTCCGAATCCCCGATCAGGTAAGTTTGTGTCCCGTAATAAGTGAATGCCGACGGATTGTGCGCGAGCACCCGAGCGATGCCGGCCTCCAGTATCTCAAGCTTCGCATAGGGCGCGTCCATGGTTTGCCTTGCGGGCGAAGGGTCAGGCTGCCGCAGCGATGGCCGGCGCGGGCTTCAGACGCCGCACGCGACGGCGCTCGAACGCTGCCGGATAAACCTGGCCGAAGAGCATCTCCATGCTGCTATCCCAGCTGAACGACAGCGCATGGGCTCGCGCCGCTGAAGCCATCGCCGATCGGTCACGCGTCCACACCGCGAGCATGTTGTCAGCCATTGCCTGCGCGTCGCCGACAGGACCCAACCGGCCCATCGCTTCTGTCACCCGGTCGAGCATGGCACCGGCCGCGACTCCCACGACCGGCAAGCCAGATGCCTGAGCCTCGATGATCGAGATGCCGAAGGTCTCATCCGCCATGCCGGATGCGTAGACGTCCGCACTCGCCAACCAGCCAGCGAGCTCGGCACGGTTCTTGACGTAGCCAGGCATGACAATCCGCTCATCGTCGAGCGCTTGTATCTCGGCTTTGAGCGGCCCCTCGCCGAGGAGCACAAGCTTTGCACCCAGCCCTTTCGGCAGACGCCGGAATGCGTCGACCACGACGTCCGGCTTCTTCTCTCCATCGAGGCGTCCGGCATACATGAAGAGCGGCTGGCCCTCCATGAGGCCAAGCTTGGCACGTAGCTTCGGGTCGCGGCGATCGGGGCCGAATTCGCCGAGTTCGACGCCCAGCGGCACGACTTCGACGGGCTCAATCCCAAGTGCGCGCAGTTTGGCCGCGCCTCCATTCTCACTGAGCGCGAAGACGGAATCAAAACGCCGATAGAGCGCGCCACAATAAGCATAGCCCGCCCGACTGAGCAGTCCGGCCACCGGTCGACTGATGAAACGCCCAAGCGGGCGCTCGATATAGACCGTCGGGAAGTCAGTCATGTACGCCGCAATCAACGCGGTTTCCGGAAAACGACGGCGGTGCGAGATTGCTGCCCATGGCAGGTTGTACGCGTCCTGGCACTCGATGAGGTCGGGCCGGAAGCGCTCCAGCACGCGTCGCACTTCGCCATTGCGGAGCATCAGTCGGTAGTTGGGGCTGCCTGGCACATGAGGCGAGGCCACCGTGACCGTGATCGCCCGTTCGTTCTCAATGACCCCATCCCGGGCCCCCGGGATGATCATCAGGTGGCTGTGAGGCGTAGACTCCAGGATGTGGCGGCGCTTGTGAAGCAGATAAGTGCGAACGCCGCCGCCAACCTCCGACCAGCTCTGGGTAAGATCGCAGAACAGTTTCTGCCCGCTTGGGCGGCCTAAGGGCTCGTGCACGGTCACGCGACCAACAAACCCCGCATCCGCTCCGAAGTGCCAAGGGCTGCCTCGCCGCGCATTTTCTGTCGGAAAATCTTACGCAAGCCGCTTGAGCCTTTCCCCGGTTCGCTCAGAAAACGACAGAAATCTGACGTTTCTTCGAATTGGCACGCACATTGCTACAGTAATGGCGTCCACTTGGTTCCACGCCACGAAGGGGCGGTGCAGCGGTTCTCTGGTCCAGCTGCTCCGCCCCTTCCTCGTTTCAGGCGTCCGCTCTCAGCAACTGCTGCAGCTCGCCGCTCTCGAACATCTCCATCATGATGTCGGAACCGCCGACGAACTCGCCCTTAACGTAGAGCTGCGGAATGGTCGGCCATTCCGAATATTCCTTGATTCCGGCACGGATCTCAGCGTCCTGAAGTACGTCGACGCTCTCGTAGGGCGCACCAAGGCGGTCGAGGATCGCGACTGCTCGGCTCGAGAAGCCGCACTGCGGAAACAGCGGGGTTCCTTTCATGAAGAGTACGACATCGTTGGATTTCACGAGGTCGGCGATACGGGTATGGGAGTCAGTCACTGGCTAGTCTCCGGTTGCGGCACTGCGGTTTCGAGCTGCAGAGCATGAAGCTCTCCCCCAACTCGCCCCCCTAACGCCGAATAGACAGTCTGGTGCTGCTTGACCCGGCTCATTCCTTCAAAACTCCTCGCGACGACGCGCGCTGCATAATGATCGCCATCCCCGGCCAAGTCACGGATCGTTACCTCGGCATCAGGGATCGAGGCCTTGATCAGCCGCTCGATCTCGTTTGCGGCCATAGGCATCAGAGGTTCGTGCTCTCGATGATCTGACGGCGGGCATCGATTTCCTTGTTACGCAGGGCGTGGCGCACCTGGTCCTCGTCGATCTCGACACCGGCGGCCGTCAGATCGCCGAGCACCTTCCGGATCACGTCATGCTCGCCCGCTTCCTCGAAGTCAGAACGAACCACGTCCTTGGCATAAGCCTCGGCCTCGGCCTCCGTCAGCCCCATTTTCCGCGCCGCCCATTCGCCGAGCAGGCGATTGCGACGTGCGGTAATCCGAAACTTCATTTCCTCATCGTGCGCGAACTTGGTCTCGAAGGCGCGCTCGCGATCGTCGAATTGGGTCATCAAATCCCCTCGGCGTTCCCCTGTTGGACTTAACGATGGAGATAGGAGGCAGGTGGCTTGGCGTCCAGCACCATGGTCATTACGATGAACGTGCTTGGGGGACTTACGACATGCTGAAAACGTTACTAACCGGGCTGGCTTTCGTTGCGATCGCTGGCAGCGTGCCCGCCACTGCTGCGCCAAGCGCCATCGTGGACCCGCCGAGAGACATGCAGTTTCCGGCGCACAATCAGCAGCTGCTGATTCCCTCACACGGAGTCGGGCTCAACGCGCTGTTGTTTATTGCCAGCGGCAAGGGCCCGCATCCGACCGTCATCCTGATGCACGGATTACCGGGCAACGAGCGCAATCTCGACTTGGCGCAGGCCATCCGGCGTGCGGGATGGGACGTCCTGACCTTCACCTATCGCGGCGCATGGGGTTCGCCGGGCGATTTCTCGATCGGCAATTCGATGGAGGATACCGCGGCCGCCTTGGATTTCGCGCGCTCGGCCGACGGCGCAAAGCTGGGCATTGATCCACGGCACATCGTCCTTGCCGGTCATTCGATGGGTGGAGCGACTGCCGCGATGACCGCAGCATCGGCGACGGGTCTTGAAGGGCTAATCCTGATCGATCCCTGGAACATCAGCGGCGGCGGAACGAGCAAGGGCGCCGTCACGCGTGAGGCGCTGGCCAAGGGCTTTGACGACTTCGGCAATTCGCTGCACGGCGCAACGCCGGATACTGTCGCTGCCGAGGCGGTGGCCAACAGATCGAGGTGGGACCTGGTCCAGGCGGCAAGCCATTACCGCGGCTTGCCGGTTCTTATGCTGACCGCCCGCTATGGAATCGGCGATCGCGACTTACCGGTTACAATTGCGATGAAATCCAGCGGGGCCAAAGTGACCGCTATCCAGATGGATACGGACCACTCCTTCTCCGACCATCGGATTGCGCTGTCCAAAGCCGTGGTGAGCTGGCTCGACGCTCTCAGGCACTAGGGCGGCGACGCCACATTCCGACAAGGATCAGAACGACAATGACGGCCATCGTGTCGGCGACCCAGTCCCAGATGTCGCTGTCCCGATGTAGCGCGGGAACAGCCTGCACCACCTCGATCCCGGCCCCAAACAGCGACAAGCGCAACAACAGGGCAATCAGCGGCATCGCCGGATAAGCGAAGCTGCCCAGGAGCGACAACGTTACGAAGGCTGCAATGTGCTGCACCTTGTCGTTGGGATTACCTGGAACCGCGGGCGGGTGTGGCAGCACGGCCATGACGAAGGCGAAAATCGCCGCAGCCCAGAAGAGCGCACGCGCGGTGATGGTGCCGCGCCAGTCCGCGATTTTCAAAGCGTGACCACCAGCTTGCCGAGCGCGCGCCGGTCGCGCAGGGCCGCAATCGCCTCGCCGGCTCGCTCCAGCGGATAGGTTTCGCTAATCAACGGCGCGATCTTGCCTTCCTCCCACCAGCGGAACAGCTGATCGACATGGGCCGCATTGGCTTGGGGATCGCGAGCGGCGAAAGCACCCCAGAATACGCCGCAGACATCGCAGCTCTTAAGCAGAGTGAGGTTGAGCGGTAACCTTGCGATTCCCGCTGGGAACCCCACCACAAGAAAGCGCCCTTCCCATGCGATGCTGCGGAGCGCAGCCTCGGTGTAGTCGCCACCGACCGGATCGAGGATAACGTTGGCACCTGCGGAGCCGACCGTATCCTTGAACAATTGCGAGAGTTCCTTGAGACCGTCCTTGTCGAACGGACCTGCCGGATAAACGACAGTCTCATCCGCGCCCGCATCCCGCGCGACCTGTGCTTTCGCGTCAGATGACACGGCGGCAACCACTCGGGCGCCTAGCGCCTTGCCGATTTCCACCGCTGCAATGCCGACACCCCCCGCCGCGCCGAGCACCAGCAGCGTCTGGCCGGATTCCAGCTTTCCCCGATCGATCAGCGCATGGATGGCCGTCGCGTAGGTCATCAGCAGCGCCGAACCTTCTTCGAAGCTGCGCTCCGCCGGTAACGGGATAGCGCGAGCGGCGGGAAGCACGACCTGTTCAGCAAGGCCGCCAAAGCCGGTTGCTGCGATCAGCCGGTCCCCGGTGGACCAGCCGCTGACGCCCTCGCCTGCCGCGGTGACTTCGCCAGCGAACTCACCGCCCGGGGCGAACGGCCGCGGCGGTTTCAGCTGGTACTTGTCTTCGATGATCAGCACGTCGGGGAAGTTGATCGAACAGGCCCTCACCCGCACCAGCAATTCGCCGGGACCGACGAACGGAGCTTGAATCTCGTCGAGCCGGAGGGCTTCGGGACCTCCGGGTTCATGGGAAAGCAGCGCCTTCACGCGTCGACGTACTGCGCCGTCGTCTTTTCCCGAACCTCTTCGCGAGTGACGGCTGGCGCAAGTTCGATGAGCTTGAACGGGCTGGAGTGATCTAGCCGCTGGAACACCGCGAGATCGGTGATGATCATGTCGACGACATTCTTGCCGGTCAGCGGAAGGGTGCATTCGGGGATAAACTTCGGGTCACCGTTCTTCGACGTATGCTCCATCACGACGATGATCTTCTTCACTCCCGCAACGAGATCCATCGCGCCCCCCATGCCCTTGATCATCTTGCCGGGTACCATCCAGTTGGCGAGGTCGCCCTTCTCGCTCACTTCCATCCCGCCGAGGACCGCGAGGTCGATATGCCCGCCGCGGATCATCGCGAAGCTCTGAGCGCTGTCGAAGAATGCTGACTGCGGAAGCTGGCTGATGGTCTGCTTGCCCGCATTGATAAGATCGGGATCGACCTCGTCATCGTAGGGAAACGGTCCGATGCCAAGCATCCCGTTCTCGCTCTGCAACGTGACCGTCACGCCCTGCGGTACGTGGTTCGCTACCAAGGTCGGGATGCCGATGCCGAGATTTACGTAATAGCCATCGCGCAGTTCCTTCGCGGCGCGGGCTGCCATCTGGTCCCGGGTCCAGCCTTTAGCCGCGGTGTCAGTACTCATTTCTTCATTCCCTTGATGAGGTTCGCGGGCAGCGGGTTCTCGGTTGTTTCCTCCTGCCACAGGATCGACGCGACCAGCCATTTGCCGTCGACCTTCACCAGCTGGAAGCTGTTGATCCCACGCTCGTGGAAGCTGCCGGTGGCGGTTCTGCCGTCATAGGCCGACCACGCCGTGGCAAGGCCGCCCCAGATTTCCACGCGCCGCCCGAGCTCACGTTCGGTGAAGCCTTCCTTCTCCAGGATGGCCGAATTGCGGCTGATGTAATCCTCCAGCGAACCGCCGCGCAGACCCTTGGGACCAATCGCCTTCAGCGTCGCGCCCGGGGCAAACAACGAGCGCATGTGGTCGAAATCGCGCTTCTGGCCGGGTGGGCCGGAAATCACCGAATAGACCTCGCCAATCGTATGATCGATCGCCGCCAGATCAGCACTCGAAGGCGGAGCCCCGGTCGCGGTAGCTGACAACGATGCGATTGCTAATGCGATCCCGATCCGGCGCATCACTTTTGCTCCTGAGGATCGGCCCACCGCTTATCGGCAGGGAAGATGTCGTCCAGTCCGCCCTTGAGCGCCGTCCCGTAAACCGGGTTCGGGAGCACGAACCATCCCTTGCCCCAAAGACCACCGGCTGAGCTATGGATCGCAAGCTGGCGCCGCTGCGCCACGGGCATCGGGTCATTGAAGCGGTCGGAGAAATCGCCCAGCTGATCCCCGACCATCGCAACCACGCAATATCGCTCGGCGACGCGCCAGCGCCGTCCATCCTTCTTTCCGCCGCTGGCGTCGTCACCCTGCAGGAAGAGATTTTCTCCATGCTTCGCTGGCCCGAGCTGGAGCGCGTTCAGCATCGCCTCGGTAGCACTTGCGCTCGCCGCGTTCCGATTGCTGATAAAGATCGGGGTGATTTTCAGCCCCTTCAGCTCGTCGATCGCGTGTTCTGCTCCCGGCATGGCGATCACGTCCGGACCGCCGGTCCTTTCCCATCGGTCCCAGCGCGGCTGACTGTACGGCTCACCCGCCGCCGCCCGGGCTTCGAAGCCCAGGTTCAGGATCAGCGTCTCATCCACGTCGAACACGACTGCGAGCGGCTTGTCTCCACACGGCACGAACTTGGCGTTCACCATCGGCGATCCCTGCCCCACGACGACGCTGTTCTCCGGCCGATGAGCGGCTTTGTCCTTCGCGTATGCGATGAGCGCGTGAAATGCCGACATCTGCAGCGCCCCCGCTTCGCCGGATCCGAACTCGAATTGATAGGCCGGACCCACTGAGCCGGCCGCGGCGACCGGCGTCGGAGAGGGAGCGGGCGTAGCGGCGCACCCCGCGAGCAGCACGCACATGCCAGCGAGGAGGCGCTTCACGCGACCTCACGCTCACGAACGGTACGAAACTCTATTTTCTTGTCGTAAGGCGATCCGAGGACCAGTCGGTTGATGTAGATCGACGGCAAATGGATGCAGTCGGCATCGAGGCTGCCGACCGGCACGATCTCCTCAACCTCCGCGATGCAGACCTTTCCGCAGGTGGCTGCCGGCAGGTTGAAGTTGCGAGTGGTCTTGCGGAAGATGAGGTTGCCGCTCTCGTCCGCCTTGTAGCCCTTGATGATGGCAAGGTCGGCGCGGATGCCACGTTCGAGGATATATTCCTCACCGTCGAAATCTTTGACCTCCTTGCCCTCCGCGACCTGCGTTCCGACACCAGTCTTCGTGTAGAAACCGGGGATCCCTGCCCCGCCCGCGCGCATCCGCTCCGCTAGAGTGCCCTGAGGGCAGAACTCGACCTCCAACTCACCGGCGAGGAATTGCCGCTCGAACTCCTTGTTCTCGCCGACGTAGGATGAAATCATTTTCCTGACCTGCCGCGTGCGCAGCAGCTTGCCGAGGCCCTCATTATCGATGCCGGCATTGTTGGAGGCGATGGTCAGGTCCTTGACCCCGTTGGCCTGAATCGCATCGATCAGGCGCTCCGGGATTCCGCACAGGCCGAACCCGCCCGCAGCGATGGTCATGCCGTCGAACAGCACGCCCTCAAGGGCCGCTTCCGCACTGGAATAGATTTTCTGCATGCGCCGCCAATAGGAAAGCGATGGCGCTTGCTCAAGCGGGGCCTAGCTCTTGAGCCTCGCGAGTACGCCCTGGAGCTGCATCGCGTTGCTCATGTCGCCCTCGACCTTGAGCTTGCCCATCATGAAGGCGGTCATTCCGTCGAGCTGGCCGGCCGCCATCTGCTGCCAGTCGTCCCAGCCGACGCGGACGGTCGTGTCGGCGGCGCCATCTTCCTCGGTCACCTGCTGCGCCTCGCCGTCGAGCATGATCGCGCCCTCGCTGCCGCCGAAGTCGATCTTGACGCGCTTGCCGGGAACCCACGCCTGGCCCTGCTGCATCCGCTCGACGAGTTCCTGCTTGGTCACTTGCTTTCTCCTTTGTCAGTAGCGGTAGCGGGGCGTTGCGGGTGCATCAAGCGATGCCTATCTGCCCGCCCATGGGATACGAAACCGACCTCAAGCTCTTCATCGACGGCGCGTGGAAATCGGCCGATGCCGGCCACACCGTTGTCAATCCTGTCGACGCCAAGCCGATCGGCGAAGTTCCGTTCGCGACCAGGGCCGACCTCGACGAGGCACTCGCCGCCGCCGATCGCGCATGGCCCGAATGGCGCTCTACAGATGTCGAGAAGCGGGGCGCGATCCTGCACAAGACGGCCAAGCTGCTGCGCGAGCGCGCTGACCAGATCGCGGCGATCCTGACGCAAGAGCAGGGCAAGATTCTTCCGGAAGCCAAGGCGGAAGTGCTCGCCTCGGCCCAATTGTTCGACTGGTATGCGGAGGAGGCGAAGCGCGACTATGGCCGCACCCTCGTGCGCCCCGCCGGACAGCTCAGCCGAGTGATCCATCAGCCAGTCGGCCCCGTGGCGACGTTCACGCCGTGGAATTTCCCGATCTATCTGCTCGCGAAGAAGGTCGCGCCGGCGCTTGCAGCCGGAAACACCGTGATCTCGCGTCCGCCCGAGGAAACGCCCGGTTGCACCACTGAGCTGTTCCGGGCGCTTGCCGATGCCGGCGTTCCGGCAGGCGTGGCGCAGTTGGTTCACGGCGAGGCCGACCTCATCAGCCGCACGCTCATCAGCAGCCGGACCGTTCGCAAAGTGAGCTTCACGGGCTCGACCGCCGTGGGCAAGCATCTGATGAAGCTGTGCGCCGACACCATGACCCGAGTCACCATGGAGCTCGGTGGGCATGCACCAGTGCTCATCTTCGACGATTGCGATCTCGAGAAGACACTCGACATGGTCGTGCCCCAGAAATTCCGAAACGCCGGCCAGGTCTGCGTCTCCCCTACCCGCTTCTACGTCCAGAGCGGTATCTACGACGCCTTTGTGAAGGGCTTCGCCGAGCGCACCGCCAAGGTGAAGGTGGGCGATGGCCTCGCGGAAGGAACGCGCATGGGCCCGCTCGCGAACGGGCGGCGTCCGGACGCCATCGATCGCCTCGTGCAGGACGCCAAGGCCAAGGGTGCGCGCGTGCTTGCAGGCGGTGAGCGTGGCGAGAGTGGCTTCTTCTTTCAGCCGACGTTGCTCGCCGATGTGCCGACGGAGGCCGAGATCATGAGCACCGAGCCGTTCGGTCCGGTTGCCGTGTCGCGGCCGTTCGACACATTCGACGAAGTGATCGAGCAGGCGAACCGCCTTCCTTACGGCCTCGCCGCCTTCGCATTCACCGAGAACGGTCGCCGGGCAAACTTGATCGGCGACTTGCTGGAGAGCGGCATGGTCGGCATCAACACCTTTGCCATCAGCGGCGCCGACACGCCGTTCGGCGGCGTCAAGGATTCGGGCTTCGGGTCCGAAGGGGGCAAGGAAGGCCTTGAGAGCTATCAGGTCGTGAAGGCCATCCACCAAGCGTGAATGCCGCATTCCTGCTGAAAGGCTGACATATTAGTTCAGCAGGCCGCAAGGCGGCCGTCCGCATGTCGTTCCAGCACAGGAACGAAGGGGAACGACATGGCTAAGATCTCGATGCTGTCAGGGCTATTGCTTTCTGCGGCGCTGGTCGGGTGCAGCGACGCACGCATCGCTATCCCGGGCGAACTCCAGTCGAGCACCGAAGAACTGAAGATCGCTGGAATGGGTGGCTGGCAGGACGGGCACTTTCGCGTTGGGAATTCCGAGGGCCGATTCAGCCGACGGTCCACCCAGACGAAGCTCTTCGACACATTCATTCGGAATGCCGGCAGCGGCAGCTTCGACGTCGCGGGTCCCGATTTCGGCGGTGTCGCCGGCGGTCGGTGCGGCTTCGACGAACACGATATCGATCTTGGCGCTGCCGTGATTTCGAATGGCAGGCTGACCTACCGTTGCTCATTCCAGCGCGACGGTCGTCCGGTCACGGGCGGGTTGATGCTCGCCGAAGTCCCGAATGGCAACGGCCCGCTCGCGGGACGCACCCGGGCTGGTGAATTGCGCCTTGACCAGCTCGTCGTGAATATCCGCCCCGTTCATCGGGCGCGCGGTGGAGGTCTACCTGCGGGAATGCCGCTGGGCTACACGTTCGATGTCGATGGACACCAGATTGGTGCGGTCGACCTAAACGGACCCGCGAAAACGATCTACGCGCCACGCCAAGCCGGCCTTCATCGCGACGCCGTGCTGATGGCCAGTCTGGCGCTGTCCGTATTCTGGGATCCCGGCGACTGAATCCAGTGAGGGCTCCTGGCGCTTGCCCGGAGCCCTCGCTGTCATCGCGATTGGCTCAGCCGCCGATCGACGTGCTGGTTGTCGTCACGACGTTGCCCGAGATGCTGAGCGTGGTCGGCGCAAGCCGGTAGGTCTTACCGTTGGCACCGGTGACGATTACCTGACGGATCGATCCATCGGTTCCGGTAACGACCTGGCTAACCGTCCCGACCTGCGTACCGGTGCTGTTGTTGACTGTCAGACCCGTGGTCAGGCCTTGAAGGGTGCTGGCCGAAACGGCACCACGCGCGAGCACACTATTCTGGTTCGCATGACTGATGCCGGTTGGCGAAGCGTTCGCCGGACCCTGGCTGTGCATCGTCGCCTGCGAATTGGTGCTGAAGTTGGCGGTGCCGGTCGTGGTTGTCGAAGGCCGGGTGGTCGTCGTTGCTGGCCCAGTCGTGGTCATTGGCGGAGCGTTTAATACGCTGTCGGGACTGGCGTTCATCGTGCCCGTGGGTGAAGCGTTCATCGAGCCTTGGCTATGCATGCCCGCGGCCGCGCCGGCACCTGCCGGGGGCCCGCCAGCGCTGCCTCCGCCATGCGCCTGTGCGAACGCCGGCGCTGCAATGGCAATGGCCGTGCTGGCGACTGCCGCGATGAGTGAATTGCGGAACATTATTCTCTCCGTGTTTGTATTTGTGTGGCCTACGAGAACGTCCGCTTTTCCAAACAGTTGGCTATGTTACTGTTGTCGACCCGTCATTAACGGCCAGCTGCCATGCCACCCCGATAAGCGGCCTCTGCCGAAGCACATGACGCGCGCCGCGGTCCCCGCTAGAGACGCGCCATGACAATGCGCACGGGTGGCCGAATTCTCGTCGACCAGCTCAGAATCCAGGGCTGCGACCGCATCTTTACCGTTCCGGGCGAGAGCTTCCTCGCGGTGCTCGACGCGCTTCACGACACGCCGGAGATCGAAACCATCGTCTGCCGCCAGGAAGGCGGGGTCGCCTACATGGCCGACGCCGACGGCAAGATGACAGGACGTCCGGGCATCGCGTTCGTCACGCGCGGGCCGGGCGCCACTAATGCCTCAGCCGGAGTCCACGTGGCATTCCAGGATTCCACCCCGATGATCCTGTTCATCGGCGACGTCGCGCGGGGTGACCGCGACCGCGAGGGCTTCCAGGAGATCGACTTCCCCGCTTTCTTCAGCCCGACCGCGAAGTGGGCGGCGCGGATCGAGGACGCGCGGCGCATTCCGGAATATGTCGCTCGAGCCTACCGCGTCGCTACCGCCGGTCGCCCCGGGCCGGTGGTGCTGGCTCTTCCCGAGGATATGCTGCGCGACGAGGTGGAGGCGACCGACCGGCAGTGTATCGCCCCGCTCGCCGAAGCACCCGATCCAGGAGCAGTCCAGGCTCTGTTCGAGTTGCTCAAGGAAGCGACCGATCCGGTGGCGATTGTCGGCGGCGCCGACTGGAGCCCTCGCGCATCTCACCATTTCGCCAACTTTGCTTTTCGCTACGGCATCCCGGTCGCGGCTGCATTTCGCCGGCAGGATGCGATCTGCAACACCTGCCAGGTCTATGCCGGGCAGCTCGGCTACGGTCCCAACCCAAAGCTGCAGCAGCGCATCCGCGACGCGGACCTCATTCTCGCTGTGGGCCCAAGGCTCGGCGAGGCGACCACCGATGGTTACACGCTGATCACGCCCGATCATCCGGGTCAGACGCTTGTCCACGTTCATCCTGATCCCAATGAACTGGGGCGAGTCTACTCGACGGACCTGCCGATCTGCGCCGACATGGGCGAATTCGCCGAGCTGATCGACGGCTGGATCGATCCCGACCTGGTCCGCTTCTCCTGCGGCGAGAAGGCGCACCAGGAGTGGCTTGAGTGGAGCGAACCGAAACCTCGCGAAGGGCTAAAGCTCGACCTCGGCCCGTGCGTCGCAACGATGCGCGATCGCCTTCCGGAAAACACCATCATCTGCAACGGCGCTGGCAATTTCTCGGGCTGGTGGCATCGATACTGGCGATACGGCCCGATGCCGACCCAACTTGCTCCGACCAGCGGAACGATGGGTTACGGGCTTCCTGCCGCCGTCGCCGCTGCGATCCGCTTCAAAGACCGCCCCATCGTTTGCGTGGCCGGCGACGGCGATTTCCTGATGAACGGGCAGGAACTCGCGACCGCTGCGCAATATGGCGCCGACCTGCTGGTCATCCTGATCGACAACGGCAGCTACGGCACTATCCGGATGCACCAGGAGCGCGAGTATCCAGCGCGTATCTCGGCAACCGCGCTCAAGAACCCTGATTTCGCGGCCTTGGCCAAGGCTTACGGCGGCTGGGCGGAGATCGTCGAAGCTACGGAAGATTTTGCTCCTGCGCTCGACCGGGCACTTCAACAGCGCGGTATCCGGTTGCTGCATTGCAAGACCGACGTGGAGCAGATCAGCAACGCCACCACGATCACCAAGCTTCGCGAGAAGGCGAAGTCCTGATCGACGGACGCCTGGTGTCAAGCGACGATCTCAATATAGAGGAAGTGGCCGCAACTGGAGCTGCCGCTCAGCAGTGCCTGAGCCAATATTATGCCGAGTTGCGGCAGCGCTTCCCTGAGGGCTTCGATCCAGCGAAGAGCGTGCTTCACTCGCTCGCCGAGTTCGATCCGCCGCGTGGAAGCTTTCTACTTCTGCGGCTCGGTAATCGGCTTGTCGGCTGCGGTGGCCTGACGCCGCTGGAAGACGGGGCGGCATATCTGAAGCGGATGTGGATCGCGCCAGAAGCGCGCGGTCTCGGCCTTGGCCGAAAGCTGCTCGAAGCTCTTGAAACGAAAGCGAGATTGCTTGGGTACCGCACGGTGAAGCTCGAAACCCACGCGACCCTCGCCGAAGCGCAGCGCCTCTATCGCTCGTCAGGCTACCGCGAGGTGCCCCCATTCAATGACGAACTTTACGCCGATCACTGGTTCGAAAAATCGCTCGTGTGAAGCCCAAACGGGCTTGCTTCTTGCTCGTCGCCTACTCTTCCGGCCTTCGCTCAAGAAACAGCATCGTTCCATCCGTCCTCGCCGATCAGCGGAACGAAACGGACCCCGCCGAGGCTCTCCTGCCTCAAAACTCCGTCTTCCAGACGAGTCACTTTGACCAGTTCCTGAGCTCCGCCCGGTCTGCCGAGCGGAATGACCAGCCTTCCTCCCGGTGCGAGCTGCTCGATCAGGCTTTCGGGCACATGGCTGCCGCATGCCGCTGCGAGGATCGCATCATAAGGGGCGCCGTCATGCCAACCGCGTGTGCCGTCGCCTTCGACGATCTCGACATTCCCAAAGCCGAGGCGGCTCAACCGCTCGCGAGAAACTTCGACGAGTTCGTGTTGGCGTTCCACCCCTGTCACATGGGTCGCGATCCGGCTGACCACTGCAGCTGCGTAACCGGAGCCCGAGCCCACCTCGAGCACATTGTCGTTACGACCGATAGCAGCAGCCTGAATCATCAGCGCAATGACATAAGGTTGAGAAATCGTCTG
>DASUZY010000009.1:0-17513 GCA_036376635.1 Sphingomicrobium sp. | reverse complement strand
CCATGATATCGATTGCATCGTGACGCCGGCCCTGGCTTCGGGCGGCATCGAACGTATCGGTCAGCTGATCCGGCTTGATACCGACGACCGGCAGCGCCAGCCCGGACGGCGCCACTTGCACTTGTTGCGCGACCTCGACCGGCGGCGCGTTCTCAGGCTTCACCGTCACCACCGGCCCGCTGCGCGCTACCTGTGGTGCGGGCTGGGGAACGAAATTGTAGAACCAGATCCAGAACATGCTGGTGACGAAGGCAGTCAGCAGCGCCGTCCCGATGACCTTCAGCATATGTCGCGCAACCCTTCGCCAGCCAACGTTGTTCAGCTGCAACGATGGAGCCAACAACTGTTTCCACCCCTGGCGTTCACGTCGGCTGTTCGGGCTGGGTGTACAAGCACTGGCGCGGGATCTTCTATCCGGAGGGCCTGCCCCAGAAGCGCTGGTTCGAGCGCTATGCGGAGGAGTTCGACACAGTCGAGATCAACGCCAGCTTTTACCGCCTTCCGCTCGCGTCGACCTTCGAAGCATGGCGGGACAAGGCGCCGGAGGGCTTCCGCTATGCGGTGAAGGTCAACCGCTTCATTACCCATATGAAGAAGCTGCTCGACTGCAGAGCGGAGGTCGACCGCTTCATCGAACTGGTGCGACCGCTCGGGAACAAGCTTGGGCCCCTGCTCTACCAACTCCCGCCCAGCCTGCATAAGGACCTGGAACGTCTCGACCGATTCCTGGACTGGCTGCCGAACGATCTCCAGCAGGTTGTCGAGTTTCGCCACAAGAGCTGGTACGACGAAGAGACCCTTGGGCTACTCGACCGCCACGGCGTCGGCTTTGTCACCCACGACCTCAAGGGGCTGGTTTCACCGCGATGGGCGAGTGGCCGGACCGCCTATGTTCGCTTTCACGGGTCTGGCGGGAAATATTGGGGCCGCTACTCCGACGAAGCTTTGCTGGCCTGGACCAACTGGATCATCGAACAGCGCAGCGAAGGCCGCAGCGTCTGGTGCTATTTCAATAATGACATTCACGGCCACGCGCTGGATGACGCCCGGACGCTGAAGTCCATGGTCGGACAGATGGTTCGCTGATTGGCAATCTGTTCAATCTCAAGCAAACTGCGGTCATGGCCGACGCCGAACCACCGCCATATTACGAGCCGCCAACTCCATTCGCGCAGCAGCGATCGGACCTGCGGGCTGGGATCGGGCGACGGATCGGCGACACGCTCGACGCTACACCCCGAATCTGGCGGCTGTGCTCCAGTACGCGTCAGCCGATCCAACTCTATGTCGGCGACGGCTTCCTGGATGGCGAAACATGCCGGCAAATGTGCTTGAAGATCGACGAAGGAAGCTATCCGTCTCCGCTGTACGACAAGGAAAAGTTTGAGGGAGTTCGCACCAGCTACAGCTGTAACCTGAATTCCTACGATCCGCTGATCGTCGATGTCGACGCTCGGATCGCAAGCATGCTGGGCATCGACAAAATGCACGGCGAACCGCTGCAGGGCCAGCGGTACCAGGAAAGCCAGCGGTTCCGCGAGCACGCCGACTTTTTCTACATCGACGAGCCGTATTGGGCGGAATACGAACCCCATGGCGGCCAGCGCACCTGGACCGCGATGGTCTACCTCAACGAACCCGAAGCCGGAGGCGCAACGCGGTTCAGGCTGATCGACCTCCAGGTCGAGCCGAAGCTCGGCCGGATCCTCATCTGGAACAACATGGCCCAGGACGGCAGCCCCAACCCGTGGACGCTGCACGAAGGCTGCGATGTCGAAGCCGGGACTAAATATATCGTCACGAAGTGGTACCGGGAGCGGCAGTTCGTCTAACCCAGCACCTCCGCAAAGGCTTGGACCGCAGCGGCGGGATCTTCGTTCGCCCATACGGCCTGACATACCGCCAGGAAGTCAGCTCCGGCTTCGACCAGAGGCCTCGCATTATCCGCAGTGATTCCCCCAATCGCGACGCAGGGGATCTCGAACAGGGTCGACCACCAGGTCAGGATGGACGGCTGAGGGCGGTAATTCGAAGGCTTGGTGGTGGTCGGATAGAAAGCCCCGAAGGCGACATAATCCGCGCCCGCCTCGCCCGCCTCCATCGCCAGGTGTCGGCTGTCGTGGCACGTCCTGCCGATCTGCGCGGATGGTCCGAGCAGGGTCCGTGCCTCGCGGATGTCACCGTCGGATTGGCCGAGGTGGACGCCATCAGCGCCAAGACGCTTGGCCAGTGCTGCACTGTCGTTGACGATGAAGGCGACCCCCGCATCGGCGCAAATCCCCTGCAACGGCTCCGCAAGCCGTGCGAGCTCATGCTCTCCGATATCCTTAACGCGGAGCTGGAAGGCCGCTGCGACACCCGGTTCCAGTGCCGCCTTCAGCCGATCGGGAAAGGGTCCCCCCACCTGTTGCGGACTGATCAGGTAAAGCTTGGCCGGCTCCGTTCGCGGACGAGGCGGAAAATCTACCGGATCGTACTCGGCGTCGTCCAAGGTCAGGCCGGGACCTCGCTCACCGAAGCCTCGTAGATCTCGTCGATTGCCTGGCCGAGGGTACGGTTGAACTCCTCGTCGCTTTGCTGGGCGCGGAGCTCGGACAGCAGCGCCCGGCTGAAGCTCGCGATCATTCCGGGATTTTTGGCGAGTTCGCGGCAGGCCTCCGTGCGGCTAAATCCGCCCGAGAGCGCGACCACACGAAGGACGCTTGGGTGAGCGATGAGTGGCTGGAACAGCCCTGCCTCTGCCGGGATCGAGAGCTTCAGCATCACCTGCTGGCTATCGGGCAGCGCGTCGAGCGCTTTCAACAGCTCGTCGAGCAGGATCCGATCCGCCGCGTCTCGCTCTAGGCTCTTGATGTTCACCTCAGGCTCGATGATCGGCATCAGGCCGTGGCTCAGCACCTGCTGGGCGACCTCGAACTGCTGCTTTACGACAGCGGCGATGCCTTCGCGGTTGGCGAGGTTGATGACCGAGCGCTCCTTGGTTCCGAACACGCCGAGCCCTCGGGCGCGGCTGAGCAGCGCGTCAAGATCGGGCATCGGCTTCATCAGCTGGACGCCATTGACTTCGGCCTCGAGTCCCTTGTCGATCTTGATGAACGGCACGACGCCCTGATCGATCAGCGCTTGGGGTGTCGGCTTGCCAGCGACCTGACCATCCATCGTCCGTTCAAACAGGATTGCGCCGATCACCTTGCCACTGCCGAAGCAGGGCGAAGTGATGATCCTCGCCCGCATCTGGTGAATGAGGTTGAACATCTCCTCGTCAGTCGACCAGGCGCCTTCCTCGATGCCGTAACCCGCGAGCGCCTTGGGCGTGGACCCACCCGACTGGTCGAGAGCGGCGATGAACCCGTCGCCCCGGGCGATCTTTGCGGACATTTCAGACTGATTCATGATTTCCCCTATTCGCCTGAAGGTGGGCCCTTAAGCTCCACCCCATTGCCTTCCGGATCCGTGATGTAGATCGACGGACCGTCTCCATCGGCACCGTAGCGCGACTTGATTTCGCCTTCGATCCCATGCGCTTTCAAGTGATCCAGAATCTGACTGCCATCCCACGGACGAACCCGGAAGGCCACGTGGTCGACGTTATGGCCTTCGCTAACCGGCCCAGCGCCACCCATTCGTCCGAGCGGGCCATCGACCGGGACGAGGTCGATCATTAGCGAACCGAGCCGCAGATGATGGAGTCCAATCTCCGGCCTGCGGCGGTCCCACCGTCCGCCAAGCACATCCACATAAAATGCGCCGACCTTGTCCACATCGGAAACGCGCAGGACGACATGGTCGACGGATTCGACGTTGATCATTGGCGCTCCAGCGCAGCAACGCCCGGGAGTGTGCGGCCTTCCATCCATTCAAGGAACGCTCCGCCTGCCGTCGAGACGAAGGTGAAATCGTCGGCGACACCGGCGTGATTGAGGGCCGCGACGGTGTCGCCTCCCCCGGCCACCGAAACGAGCGACCCTTCCTTGGTGAGCGCGGCGGCCGTCTTGGCCAACGCGACTGTGGCCGCATCGAACGGCGGGATTTCGAACGCGCCAAGCGGACCGTTCCAAACCAGGGTACGGCAAGTTTTCAAGACGTCGGCGAGCGCTTCGACGGCGGCCGGGCCGACGTCGAGGATCATCTCGTCCGCGGCAACTTCATGCACGTTGCAGGTACGCGCGCTGGGTGGGTTGGGCGCGAAATCCTTGGCGACCACGACGTCGTACGGCAGATGGATCGTGCAGCCGGCCTTTTCGGCGGCATCGAAGATGGCATTCGCCTCGCCCGTGAGCTCATGCTCGCACAAGCTCTTCCCGACATTCACGCCACGGGCCGCAAGGAAGGTATTTGCCATGCCGCCGCCGATGATCAGGTGGTCGACCTTGCTGACCAGGTGGCCGAGCACGGCCAGCTTGGTCGAGACCTTCGCTCCGCCGACGACCGCCGCTACCGGGCGCTCCGGATTTCCAAGCGCTCGTTCCAGCGCATTGAGTTCGGCTTCCATCGCGCGGCCCGCGAAGCTCGGCAGATAATGAGTGATCCCCTCGGTCGAGGCGTGAGCCCGGTGTGCGGCCGAGAAGGCGTCGTCGACATAATAGTCGCCGAGCTCGGCCATGCCTTTGGCCAATTCGGGATCGTTCTTCTCTTCGCCGAGATGGAACCGGGTATTTTCCAGCACGCCGATGTTGCCGGGGAGCATTGTCGCGATGGCGCGCTGAGCTTCGGGCCCGACACAATCCTCGATGAACCGGACCGACCGCCCGGCTAGCCGATGGATCGGCAGCACCAGCTGCGCGGTCGACATGTCTGGCCGCCTTTCACCCTTCGGCCGGCCGAAGTGAGCCAGCAGCAGCACGATCGCCCCCCGATCGCTGAGCTCCAGCACCGTTGGAAGCATGGCGCGCAGCCTGGTGTCATCAGTCACCTTTGCGCCGTCCATCGGCACGTTGAGGTCGACTCGCACCAGTACCTTCTTGCCGGAGAGGTCCTCCGGAAGGTCGTCGAGGGTCTTGAACGCGCTCAAAATGCACCCCGAAAGGTCGTTAAGGTTGCTGTCCAACGCGCGCGCGGGCGCACGCACGCACGCGAGGGCAAGTTCGCTGGGATCGTCGAAGGGTGGATCATCCGGTGCGCCATAAGCGCAAAGCGCCGCTGTAGGACAGATCTCAGCCCAGCTTCGCCATCGCGCAGGCCGTATCGACCATGCGGTTCGAGAAGCCCCATTCGTTGTCGTACCAACTGACGACGCGGACGAGCTTGCCTTCGAGCACCGCCGTTTCGAGGCTGTCGACGGTCGAGCTCGCCGGCGTGTGCATGAGGTCGATGGAGACGACCGGATCGGCGGTGTAGTCCAGGATGCCCTTGAGCCGCGCCGTCTCGGATGCCGCCTTCAGGATCTGGTTGACCTCGTCGCGGGTGGTGTCGCGCTTCGGCGTGAACGTCAGATCGACCAGGCTGACGTCCGGCACCGGCACACGGATTGCTGAGCCGTCGAGCTTGCCCTTGAGCTCCGGAAGCACCTCACCGACCGCACGAGCGGCGCCGGTCGTGGTCGGGATCATCGACATTGCCGCAGCACGCGCCCGGCGCAGGTCAGGATGAATCTGGTCCAGGATCTTCTGATCGTTGGTGTAGGCGTGAACCGTCGTCATCAGCCCGCGCTCAATGCCGATCGCATCGTTAAGCACCTTGGCCACGGGAGCTAGGCAGTTGGTGGTACACGAGGCGTTGGAGACGATCTTGTCCTCTGCCTTCAGCTTGTCGTCATTGACCCCATAGACCACGGTCAGATCGACGCCCTTCGCCGGGGCCGAGATCAGGACCCGCTTGGCGCCAGCCTGGATGTGCTTCTCGCCGCCCGCCCGGTCGGTAAAAAAGCCAGTGCACTCCAGCGCGATTTCCACGCCATTCGCGGCGTGCGGGAGGTTGGCCGGATCGCGCTCGGCCGTGACGTGAATGCGCTTGCCGTCGACGATGATGTCGTTGCCGTCCGTCGTCACATCGCCGGGGAACTTGCCGTGAACGCTGTCGTGCTTGAACAGCCAGGCGTTGGCCTTGGCGTCCGCTAGGTCGTTGACGCTGACCAGCTCGAGCCCGCAGTCCGGACGCTCGAGGATCGCTCGGGCGACCAGGCGGCCGATGCGGCCGAATCCGTTGATGGCGACTTTGGTCATTGGATTCCTCTTGTCCTCATGAAATCGGTGATGCGGGTGACGATCTTGTCCGGCGTGAGCCCGAAGTAATTGTAGGCATCGGGCGCCGGAGCCGACACGCCGAAGCGGTCGATGCCGATCTTCAGGCCGTGGAGCCCGACGTACCGCTCCCAGCCGAAGGTCGTTCCAGCCTCGATCGATACGCGCAGGATTTCGCGGTTGCTGACATCCGGAAGAATGTCCTCGCGATATTCGAGCGGCTGGGCATCGAAGCGTTCGGTGCAGGGCATTGAGACGACGTCGGTGCCGATCCCCTGCTGTTCAAGTTGAGCGGCAGTCGCAACAGCGATCTCGACTTCCGATCCCGTGGCAAGGATGATCACCTTGCGATTGTTCTCGGCCGCTTTCAGCCGATACGCTCCGCGAGCGCAGAGATTCTCGGCTTCCAGCTTCGTTCGCTGGGGAGAAAGATTCTGACGCGTCAGCGCAAGGATGCTCGGCTCGTCGCTCTGCAGCGCGAGCGCCCAGCATTCCGCGGTCTCGACCGCATCGCACGGCCGGTAGACTTCCAGTTGCGGCATCGCGCGGAGGCTTTGGAGGTGCTCGATCGGCTGGTGGGTCGGTCCATCCTCGCCAAGCCCGATCGAGTCGTGGGTCATGACATAAATCACCCGCGCCCGCTGCAGGGCCGACAGGCGGATCGCGGGCCGGGCATAGTCGGTAAAGACCAGGAACGTGCCGCCATAGGGGATAACTCCACCGTGAAGCGCCATCCCGTTCATCGCCGCCGACATGCCGAACTCGCGGATGCCGTAGTAGATGTAGCGCCCACCGTAATTGTCGTGAGTCAGCGGCTCGAGCGACTTGGTCTTGGTATTGTTGGAGCCGGTGAGGTCGGCCGATCCGCCGATGGTCGATGGGATGGCCGCGTTGATCGCCTCCAACGCCATCTCCGATGCCTTGCGCGTCGCCACCGGCTTCAGGTCGGTCAGCAGCTTGTCGAGATAGGGCTTCAGCCAGGCATCGGTCACCTTCCCGCCGATCTGCGACAGGAACTCAACCTTGCGGCCGCTTTGCTCGAGCCGCTCCTTCCACAAGGCGTTCTCGACCGAGCCGCGCTTGCCCGCGGAGCGCCAGGCGCTGAGGATGTCGTCAGGGACGGTGAACGGTGTTTCGGGAAGCCCCAGTCCTGCTCGTGCAGCTGCAACTTCATCGGGTCCAAGCGCCGATCCGTGAGTCGCGGCCGTCCCCTGCTTGTTGGGAGCGCCGAAGCCAATGATCGTCTTGCAGCGGATCAGGCTCGGCCGCGGGTCGGCAAGCGCATCCTCGATCGCGCGGCTGACGTCGGCGGCGTCGAGGCCGTCGCACTCGCAGGTATGCCACTGCGCAGCCTGGTAGCGCGCCACCACGTCCTCGTTGCGCGACAGTGTCGTCGAGCCGTCGATGGTGATGCTGTTGTCGTCCCACAGGACGATCAGGTGTCCGAGCTTCAAATTGCCGGCAAGCCCAATCGCTTCGTGATTGACGCCCTCCATCAGGCAACCATCGCCGGCAATGGCGTAGGTGCGGTGATTGACGAGATCGTCGCCGTAGACGGCATTGAGGTGCCGCTCGGCGATGGCCATGCCGATCGCCATCCCAACCCCCTGCCCCAGCGGTCCGGTGGTTACCTCGATTCCCGGCATCTCGAAATTCTCGGGGTGCCCGGCGGTCGGCGATCCGAGCTGGCGGAAGCGCTTGATGTCGTCGATGGTCGGGCGAGCGTAGCCGGTGAGATAGAGCACCGAGTAGAGCAGCATCGAGCCATGACCGGCCGAAAGGATGAACCGGTCGCGATCCGGCCAGTACGGATCGGCAGCATCGAACTTTAAGTGCCGGGTGAACAAGGCCGTAGCCGCATCGGCCATGCCCATCGGCATTCCGGGGTGACCGCTGTTGGCGGCCTCCACCGCATCCATCGCAAGACCGCGAATGGCATTGGCAAGGCTACGATCGGTGGGCTGCATAGGCTCCGCGTGCGGGTTGGCTCGTTCGGGAGTCCAAACGATGTCGCGCCCCATTAGCCGGGTCTCTCGGCGCGTCAAATCGTGCACCTCAGCGCTTGCCCGCATTTACCAACTTGCGTAGCGGTGAATCGATGGATGAAGACAGCATCTCGCAGTCGCTGGGACGCGCTGAACGGGCGTTGCAGCGGATCGAGCAGGCGTTGAACCGGCGCCAGCCCGCACCCGCTCGCGACGAGGAGCTTCGAGCAAAGGTGCGAGAAGTTGTCGAGGAACTCGACGAGCTGATCCGGGAGGCCGCGGCCTGATGGCAAGCATGGTTGATCTGTCGATTGCCGGCCGTGTCTATCCGGTCGCCTGCCGCGAAGGTGAGGAAGACAGTCTTCGGGCCGCGGCGCAGCTGGTCGATTCGAAAAGCCGCGAGGCGCTGGCGGGACTCGGCACATTGAGCGAGGCGAGGCAGTTCCTGTTCGCATCGCTCCTGCTCGCCGATCAGCTGATCGACAAGAAGCCCGAGGCCGCGGCTTCGCTTCGTCCCGCTCTTCCCGACCCCGTTCTCGCTGCCCGGGCCGATGCGCTCGCCGAACGTCTGGAATCGCTTGCCGTCGCGCTTGAGAATGAAGCGGCAAATCCCTAAGTTCGATGGCGACGGGCACTACCCGGTGCGAGCCTTCGGAAAATCCCTGAGGCTATTCAATCCTACTGGGAGCTGACCCTGTTCCGGGCCCTGGTCCGGAGCAATCGGCGCCCACCTGACGTTTTGGCGTCAGTGGATTTTAGGGCAAACGGCCATGGTGGTCCCGTCACCCCCCTTCTCCCCAGGCCCGACGCCTGAGATGGAGCCGCTCGGCAAGGAAGCTCTGCGCCTGGCCGCACTTGATGCCCGGAAGGCTTTCGTCCGGACTTTGTCGGATGGCGAGCGAACGCTTCTGGAGCAACGACTCGCGCAGCACCTCACCTCGTTGTGCGTCGCCGCCAAGGTCGTTGGTGGATATTCACCGTTAGGCTCGGAGATCAGCCCGCTGCTGGCGATGGAGGAAGCGCGCGCCGTCGGCCGGATCGTCGCCTTCCCGGCCTTTGACCATCCCGCCAAGCCATTCCGATTCCGTGCCGGCGATCCACTGGACGCGGGTCCGTTCGGCATGATGCAGCCTAAGCGAAGCACGCCGGTCGTCGAGCCGGACCTGATCCTTGTCCCGCTGATCGCGGTCGATGGAACGGGCACCCGCCTGGGACGCGGCAAGGGACATTATGATCGAGCGCTGGCGCGCCTCAGGAGGGCGGGAGCGCGCCTGGTGGGCGTCGGTTGGAGCCTTCAACGGCTCACCGAGACCATCCCGGCCGACGAATGGGATATCCCGCTCGATGCCTTCGCATCCCCCGACGGGATCGAGCAGTTTAACTGAAAGGTTCGCCGTCAGCGGCGAAAAGGAACGAACTCGCCGAGGACGCAGGTCGGTCCGGGAGCTCGGGTTACCCTGTCGAACGAACGGACGAGGTCGCCCTGGCAGTGGTTCGACCCGAACGGTTCCGTAACCAGCACGTCGTCCTGTCCGAAGCGGCATTGGCGGAGGTTGTTCGCCCAGATCGTCCGTCCGCTGCCGTAGATCAACGTATGGGGGTCGTTCTCGGAGGGGCGGAGCGAATTGAGCTGCTCGATCATCACGCAACGCTCAGGTGGTCCCGGAGTGCGGCCGGCCAACTCGATTGGAGGACCGTGACGCTCCGGTCCAGGCTGAGGCATTGCGCAGGATCCGAGGATCGGCACGACGGCTAGGACGATCATCTGTCTCATGCCATCGTTCTACTCCCTTTCGCAGTCGATTGCGCCTCTCCAGCGGGCTGCGCCGTGACGAAAAAGTCACGACGAGCAAAAATCCTTTAGGAAGGAGGGGCTTACATCCGTTCCGCAAGAAGACTCCGCTTCTTTTGGTAACGCTCTAGTAGTAGGAATCGTGTTCGTAGCCGGATGCGCCCGGATGCGCGCAAGGGGTAAGTGTCATGCGATACAAGGCGATCGCGTTTCTTCTGATTGTCGGCTTGAGCGCCGTGGCTTTCGTCGCCATGCGCAAGGACAATCGTGCGGATGCCGCGGCAGGCAACTGCTACTCCGCCGCACAGGGTCCGTCGACGCCGACGGTCTGCAACTAAACTTTCCGCCGTAGAGAATCCGAATTAGGACCACCGCTTCTCGAGCGGGAGGTTGGGATGCGTGGGGTTCGAATCGTCGCGGTGCTTTCGAGTCTTGCCGCGACTGCGGCAATTTCCCAGCCGGCGCAATTGCTTCCCACGGGTCAGGCTCTCACCCCTCTCGCCGCTCCGGGCGCGAGGTTCGAACAGCTGGTGACCAGGGTTGGGCCGAATCCCGCTTACGTCGCCGATGGCGCCTCCGCCATTGCGGTCAGCCCGAACCGACGCGAAATGCTGGTTCTGACGAGCGGATACAACCGGTATAATGGCGCGGACGGCAAGGCGGTCGCGGCGCAATCCACTCAATACATCTTCCGCTACGCAATCGACGAGAATGGTGCGCGTCGCCTGCAGACGCTCCAGGTCCCAAACAGCTTTGGCGGAATCGCCTGGTTGCCCAATGGCAGTGGATTCGTCGTTGGTGGGGGCCTCGACGATGCCTTGTTCCTTTATGCCCGGCGCGGCGGGGCATTCGTCCCGTCAGGTAAAATCCCTCTGGGGCACAAACACGGCCTGGGGGCGGACGTGCTGCCGCAGGCCGCAGGGGCAGCGGTAAGTCCAAACGGGCGCATTGCCCTCGTTGCCAATTATTACAACGACTCCGTCAGCCTGATCGATCTGGCCACTCGGAAGGTCATCGCGGAGCAGGACCTTCGGCCGGGCAAGATCAACTCATCGGATAGCGGCATCGCCGGCGGGGAGTTTCCCTTCGCGATAGCGTGGACGGGCGGCAGGACCGCCTGGGTATCGTCACCGCGTGACCGGGAACTCGTTGCGCTTTCCGTCAGCCCCAAAGGAATCCGGGTGACGGGCAGGTTAAAGACTATCGGCGAGCCGACCTCCGTGCTGGTCGATCCGCAACGACACCGGCTCATTGCAACGGAAGACAATGCGGACCGGCTTGCCTTCATCGATCTTGCCACGTCGAGGCTGGTCGGCGAACCGCGCCTGAATTTGCCGACCGCGCTGGCCGCGCCACCCCTAGGCAAAGGGCTCAACCCCAACAGCCTGGCAGCGCTACGGGACGGTCGGCTGCTGGTCACGCTCGGTGGCATAAATGCGCTTGCAGTCGTCGCACCTGGCAGCGGCGAAAATGTCGTCCAGGCGCTGATTCCAACCGGCTGGTACCCGAGCGCGGTCGCATTGAGCCCGGCCGGCTCGCGCATTTTTGTCGTGAATCGAAAGAGCCCGCCCGGTCCCAATCCAAAAGGTTGCGTTCCGGCACTCGCAATCTACCGTGGCCAGCCCAACGCATGTGGCTCGGCCAACCAATATATCCTGCAACTCGAAAAGGCCGGCCTTCTTCAATTTCCATTGCCCAAGCCGCAAGCGCTCGCGGCGACGACGTTACAGGTGGCTCAGAACATTGGGCTTCCAGGAGCTTCGCAGCGGGCCCTCGCGGAGGCCTCGATGGCGGCAATTCGAGCGAGGGTGAAGCACGTCGTCTTCATCATCAAGGAGAACCGGACTTACGACCAGGTGCTGGGGGACCTGGAGGTCGGGAACGGCGATCCCCACCTCGCCATTCTTGGAGGCGCGCTCAGCCCCAATCATCACCGGCTCGCGCGAGAATTTGTGACGCTCGACAACTTCTACGACTCCGGTGAGGTCTCCGCCGCCGGCTGGTCCTGGTCCACCGCGGCCCGCGCCACAGACATGCTCGAGAAGACGTTCCCGATTGCTTATTCAGACCGAGGTCTCGCGTATGAATCGGAGGAGTCGGAACGCTCGGTTGCGACGCAGCTCACTCCTGCCGAGCGGCATGCGGCCAACCCCGCCCTTTCGACCGACCCTGACTTGTTGCCGGGACCCGCGTTGTTGACGGCTCCCGATGCCGACGATGACGATCGGCCCAATCAGGGTTATTTGTGGGATGCCGCCATCCGCGCCGGACTTTCGGTCCGCAATTATGGCTTTTCCGATGCCTCCAACTACGACACCGGGACGCCCGGAGCAGTGCCGGTCATCCGCGAACCCTTCAAGGAGCATCGGCGGATCTATACGCCCGGTGACCGCCTGCTCGCGAGCCGCAGCGATCCCTACTTCCGCGGCTTCGACCAGAAGCTGCCCGATTATTGGCGAGTCCTTGAGTGGCAGCGCGAGTATGATCAGCAGGAGGCCGCAGGGACACTGCCTGCGCTCACCCTTCTCCGTCTCAGTCACGACCATTTCGGAGCTTTCAAGGAAGCCATCGACGGTGTGAACACGGTTGAGACCGAGATGGCGGACAACGATTATGCGGTTGGAATGGTCGTGGAACGCATCGCCCGAGGGCGAGCGGCGAACTCCACGCTCATCTTCGTCATTGAGGATGATGCCCAGAACGGCACTGACCACGTGGATGCCCGGCGCAGCCTCGCGCTCGTAGTCGGACCATATGTCCGGCGGGGTCAGTTGGTAACGACGCGCTACACGACCCTCAACGTGCTTCGAACGATCGAAGCCGTACTCGGATTGAAGCCACTCAATCTGAACGACGCACTTGCCGCGCCGATGGCCGACCTGTTCGATCCGTCGCTTGCCGTGTGGACTTATCGCGCCGAAGCGGCCGACATCCTGCACTCGACCCAGCTTCCGATCCTGGCGGACCAATTCATGGCGAAAGGAGAGCGCGCATCGATCGAATGCCCTCCTCGGACGTCGACTTATTGGGACGCCGCGATGAAGGGCCAGGATTTCAGCAAGGAAGACCGGCTGAATACTCCGGCTTTCAACAGCGCCCTGTGGGCCGGCCTCGGTCGGGGGCCGGAACCGCAGTCGCGGGATGGCCGAGATCTCCGGCAGAACCGCGAAACGCTGCTGAAGCGCAGTTGGAGCGTCTGTCCCTCCTGAGTTTTCGCGACAGGTGAGGAGCGCGCAGGCTTGTGCTAGGTGCGCCGCGCCATGCCCGTCCCTCCCGAACCATCCTCGCGAACGCTTGTCGGAGTCGCGCTTATCCTGCTGTTGATCGTCGTCTGGGCGACGCTCGTCGCAGCGATGGCGCGCTTCGTCGGCACATGGCCTATTCTGGTTCAGGCGCCATTCTATCTTCTGATGGGGCTCATCTGGATCGTTCCACTCAAACCCTTCGTTCGGTGGATTCAAACCGGCCGCTTTCGGGGCGAATAGCCGGCGGCGTTGAAAATGGTGTGTTAGAGAACTATATCACTGGCTTCTGATGGCATGGTCAACGACTCTTGACGGCCCGCTCGGCGAGTTCCCCCGCAGCGCGGTTGCGCTGTGGCGTGCTTATCCGCGTGAGGTCGTGGGGGCCGGACTTCTTGCCCTGGTGAGTATCGCGGCGATCGCCACCTCAATCGTTCAGCCAGGCAACCAGCCCGGCCATGAGCAGATCAGTCCTCCAGTGCCCCCGTCGATGGTCGTTCGGCCGCTCGCGCCCGAGCAGGCACTGAAGCTCAACGCGGAAATCCCGGTTGCGAGCGGGCCCAACCCGGTGGCGCAGCCGTTCGAGTTCAAGGGCAATGCCGCAGCACGGACCCAGGCGCTGAACTGCCTCGCGAGCGCTGTCTATTACGAAGCAGGCAATCAGGATGAGGATGGCGAACGCGCGGTCGCGCAAGTCGTGCTCAATCGAGTCCGTCACCCGGCATTTCCGTCGACGGTTTGCGGCGTCGTCTATCAAGGCTCGACGAAGCTGACCGGTTGCCAGTTCACCTTCACCTGCGATGGCTCACTGAACCGCCGTCCCGATGGGGAGGGCTGGAACCGGGCGCTCAGTGTCGCTCAAGCCGCACTGGCGGGCTCCGTTTACGGGCCGGTCGGATGGGCGACGCACTATCACGCGAATTATGTCGTGCCTTATTGGGCTTCGACGATGGCCAAGAATGCGGTGGTCGGCGCTCATCTTTTCTACCGTTGGGCGGGTTCGTGGGGGCAACCGGCAGTGTTCACCCGGATCTATGCCGGCCACGAGCCCAATGCCGCTGCGCTTCGGTCGGCCGCTCTCGCTGCTGTACACGTCGCTCCCGCGGCGCCTGGGACGGTCGCCGCAGCGATCAAGGACATCCCGGGCGCCGAGCCTCTGAGGCTGGCGCCGTCGATGCGCGGCAACAAGCGTGTGGCGGTGCGGTTCAATCTCGTCGCTCGGACCGCGTCCGACCAGGCGCCACATGAAGATTATTCGAAGAAGTTCGCAGCTTCGGACAATCTCAAATGGTCGCTTTCGAGCGACAGTGTCGGCGAGACCCAGCAGCCCCTTGGACGCGCTACGAGTTCGTCGGCCAGCTCCGGCGCACCGCGCTAGTTCGTTGTCGCAGCCGTCGGAGGTTTTGCCTGATCGAGGATCGGCGCCAGCGTAATCTCGGCGCGCAGGCGAATCCGGTCCAGCCGGCTGTCGATTGCCACCGAATCCTGTGAAAGTGTCCCTGCACCACTTAATTGGCGACCGGTAACTGCGAGTTCGCTGAACGGGCCCTGGTCGCGCAAGGGATCGCGGTCTTGCAGTTGGACGACGGCATCGTCGAAGGCCGCGCAGCGATCCAGAAGCAGGATTGAGGGCTGTTGGCGAAGCTCACGGTGGCAGTCGTCGCTCGCGTTCGCGAGGCCCATCTCGTCGCTGGTCCTTGCAAGCTGGAGCGCTCGGCGAACCGAACCCTCGATGGCCGCAACGTTAAGCGGCTGATTCATTGGCTCGCTTGCAGTTCTAGGCACTGGCGCAGTGCTGAGCCTTTCGGTTCCGGCAACCAGCAAGGAATGGATCGAGCCCAGTCGGCCAGTAAGAGTCAGCCCCAGAACACTCACCGCCGCGACCAACGCAAAGGCAGTCCAGGAGCGCCCTCGGCGCGCTGGCGGCAAGTCCTCGTCGACCAAATCGAGGGGGTCCATTTGCGCGTTGCGCGTTCTCAACTCACGATAGGCGCGATTGATCTCTGCTGCACGGCGCGCATCGCCGCCCGCACGGTCGGGGTGATGCTCCTTGATAAGGCGCCGGTACGCTTGCTCGACCGAAGCCGAATCCGCATCCGGCGACAGGCCGAGCGCGGCATAAGCGGATACGTCCCCAGCCATCGGCCGCGGACCTAAACCAACATCCACGATAGTGGGAAGTGGCGCGAGTGACGGGGCTCGAACCCGCGACCTCCGGCGTGACAGGCCGGCGCTCTAACCAACTGAGCTACACCCGCGTTTTTGGCGTGGCCGGGCACCTAGGTGCGGGGTTTGGAGGTGTCAACCATCGCAGGCTCCAATTCCTGCCGCTCGTCCTCTTCTTCCTCGTCGGCGTCGCCCGCATGGGTCAACGTGCCGTGCTCGAAAAGGAAACCGGCGATGTCGGGAGTGCCTGCGGCCGAGAAGATCGTCTTCATGATGATCAGCAGCGGGACCGCGAGCAACGCGCCGGTCGTCCCCCACACCCACGCCCAGAATGAGAGGGATATGAGGATCGAAAGCGGGCTGATCGTCAACCGGTGCCCCACGACCATCGGGGTGAAGAAATTGGCCTCGACCAGGTGAAAGCAAATGAACACAGCAGGGGGCGCCAGCGCACCCCAAATGTCGGCAAACGCCATCAATCCGCCCGCGAACAGCAGAAGCGCGCAAACGATCGGGCCGAGATAGGGGATGTAATTGGCGACGGCGACAATACCGCCCCACATCACCGGTGACGGCATGCCGAGCAGCCACAGCGCGCCTGCGGTCAGCGCTCCAAGGCCGACGTTGATCAGGGTGATCGTGCCGAGATACGTCGACGTCGCGTCGACCACCTGCTGAATGACCCGCGCAGTCGTCAGCGCACCTTCGAAACTCCCCCGCGTTACGATCGCTTTCTTCCGCATGGCGGTCCAGCCGGCGAGGAAGAAGAAGATGACCAGCAGAGCGAAGAACAGCTGAATGAGCAGGTGCGGGGCGGAACTGATCAACAGCGTCGAGACCGAATGGGGCTGCTCGATGCTCACCGTCCGGTTTGGCTGTGTCGGCGCGATTGCGATCTGAGAGGTTGCGCGTTCAATCCAGCGGTCGAGATGCTTGTAGAGACGAATGACCGGTTCAAGCGTCGCCCTTACCTTGGGTAGCTTGGAGGGCACTTGCGCCACCCAGTCGCTGGCCGGAACCACGATCGAACCGATTGCGAACAGCGCGAGCCCGAGGAAGATGATCACGCACATGCCCGCCGACGCCTTGGAGGGGATTCCACGCCGCTCGAACCATTCAAGCAGCGGCACCAAGGCAACGGCGACCACCAACGCTGCGGTCACCGGCATGAAGAACTCGGCCCCCGCGCGAAGAGCGAAGGGGAAGCCGATCATCAGCGCGATTCCCGCGATCAAGGTCAGCGACGCGAGGAGCCGATCGCGCTTTACGGTAATCGTCTCCGCGAGCATCCGTGCTTCATCCACGGTCTCGTCCTCGACCTGATGTTTGCGGGTACGCGCATCCATAGAATGGGAATATCGCCGACAGGCCGCGCCGTCACTGAGTAAATCTGTTCAGCAAGCGACCTGGTGCCCCTGGTCCGACTCGAACGGACACTCCGGTGAAGGAACTCGATTTTGAGTCGAGCGCGTCTACCATTCCGCCACAGGGGCCCCGGGCAGGGACGCTTAGCTAGGCGAGAGAATGCGGCTAATCAATTGCGTGGAGCTTGCCGGCGGTAACTAAGCGCTTCGGCGACGTGGATCCGGCCAACCTGCTCTGCCCCTGCCAGGTCAGCGATCGTCCGGGCAACCCGCAGGACACGATGGAATCCGCGCGCTGAGAGGCGCATCGCCGCCGCCGCATCGGCGAGTAGCTTGCGCCCGGGCTCGTCGGGCGTCGCAACCCTGTCGAGCAACTCGCCGTCGGCCTCCGCATTGGTGCGCGGGCCATGGCCGTTGTAGCGTTCGGCCTGCAACTGCCGGGCAGCGGCGACCCGACGTGCGACTTCAGCGCTCCCCTCTGCCGGTGGTGGCAAGGTTAGATCGGCCGCCGAAACCCCGGGCACCTCGACGTGCAGGTCAATTCGGTCGAGCAGCGGACCGGACACTCTCGCCTGGTAGTCCGCCGCACAGCGTGGCGCCCGGCTGCATGCCAGCGCGGGATCACCCAGGTGCCCGCATCTGCATGGGTTCATCGCGGCAACCAGCTGGACTCGTGCCGGGAAGGTCACGTGAGTATTGGCGCGAGCGACACTGACATTGCCCGTCTCAAGCGGCTGCCGAAGGGAATCGAGGACGGGGCGCTGGAATTCAGGCAGCTCGTCAAG
>DASUZY010000008.1:0-11840 GCA_036376635.1 Sphingomicrobium sp. | reverse complement strand
CAAACTGAATTGCTCAGGCGAGACCCTCGTTTCATGGCGCTGGCCAGCAAGTACCACGTTGCCGCGTTCTGGCCCTCGACCAAGATGTGGCCGAGCTTCTGTTCCATGCCTGGATGGCCGTACGATTGCCGCCAGACGTTGCATCAGGCGAAGACCTATAGCTGAGTCACGAGACGTTCGACCCGCGTCCCCGATCGCGTGGCATTCGTAACTTGCGGGGCGTTTGTAACTTAGGGTTTGTCTGCTCTCCTGAGCACCAGCGTCGGCCATTCGCCCATTCCCCGATCGCGCGGGTTCAAGCCGAGCGTCTCGTAAGCCGCGGTGACCGAGTCAGCCTGACTGTCGAGCAGGCCAGCGAGGATCACGGTACCGCCAGGCGCAAGCGCATTTGCAAAGTCCGACGCAAGTTCGATCAGCGGCCCGGCGAGGATGTTCGCGATGATCAGGTCGAACGACGCTCTCGCGACAAGTAGGGGCGAGTCCATACCGTCCGCCGTGGCCAGCAGCAGCTCGCCCGCGCCGTGACCAAGCTTCACGCCATTGATGACGGCATTCTCCCGCGCGACGTCGACCGCGATCGGGTCGATGTCGGTGGCGATGCACCTCGCTTCGGGCCACAGCTTCAGCGCGGCGAAGGCGAGGAGGCCGGTGCCGGTGCCGATGTCGGCGATATTCCGGAACTCGCCGCCCTCCTGCTCGAGCTTGTCCAGCGCGGCGAGGCAGCCGCTGGTGGTCGCGTGCTGGCCGGTGCCGAAGGCGAGGCCGGCGTCGATCTCGAAATTGATCCGTTGCGGGTCCGGCGGATGGGTCGGGGTGTGAACGTGAAACCGCCCGGCGCGGATCGGCTGGAGGCCGGACTGGCTGATCGTCACCCAGTCCTGCTCGCCGAGCTTCTCGATCTGCGGCGGGCCCCTGCCGAGGCCGGTCAAGAGCGCGATCTCGGCGCTCTCTGGAAAGCGGTCGAAATAGGCGTGGATCACCCAGTCGTCAGGTTTCGACTCATCCGGTTCGTCCGCAACCAGCACCGGCGGGTCTTCGAGCTCCGCGAACAGGTCATCCGCTCCCGCGATCGCTTCGCCTTGCGCCCGCGAGCAGGGCACGGTGATACGATAGCTCACTTCGCCGCCGCTTCCTTCGCAAGGCGAGCGTCGAGATTCCTGGTGAGTTGAGCCGCGTAGTTCCGGCACGCATCGGGATCGAGGAGCGGCTTTCCGGTGCCGAGCCGCTTCACCATGTCGCTGGCCGACGGATGCGGGGTCAGCAGGATGTCGCACGGCGTCGCCGCAATCTTCGCGATGCTGGCGCGGAAGGCGGAAACATAAGCGGGATGGTCAGTGAAGCGGTATTTGTCGTTGCTGACGGCGCTCAGGCTGTCGGCATAGACAATCGTGCGACATACCCCGCCGTCGCAGCTAACCCAGGTCCAGCTGAGCGCTCCAGGCGTGTGACCTGGCGTTGCGATTGCCGTCAGCATCAGATTGCCGAGCCGCACCTGGTCGCCGTCGTTCACGATCCGGCCGACCCTGGCTCCCGGAAATGATTTCAACACGCCAATTTGCGGATCGTCGGCTGCAGGAGTTCCGGAGGCGATAACTCGCGCGGCCGGAGCCGAGGTGATCACCGAGGCACCGGTTAGTTCCTGAAGCCTGGCAATGCCGCCGGCATGATCTGAATGCTCGTGGCTGGTCAGGATATACTTGATGTTCTGAAGCCGCACTCCGACCGCGCGGATGTTGGCGGCGATCAGGTTTGCCGCGTCTTCGGGGCCGCCATCGATCAGGATGTCGCCCTGGTCTCCGATGATCAGGATCGACGAGATGCCGCAGGTGCCGACCAGATAGGTGTTGGCATGGATCCGGACCGGCGGCGCTTGCTTGTTCCACTCGTCCCAGTCCTTGCAGGTTGCCGCGAACGCGGGACCGGAAGTGGCGATCGGCGCGACCGGCTGCTCTATGATTCGCGGCTGTTTGCCGAACGGCACCACGACCTGGTTGAGCTGAGCCGCGGCGAGGAGGGCGATGCTAACGAACATAGCTGGCTCCGTTGACGTCGATCACGCTGCCTGTCGCGGAAGACGGTGCCTCCGTCGCAAGCCAGCGGATCACCTCGGCGACCTCCACCGTCGATGCGACACGTCCGAGCGGGATGTCGGCGACGATCTGCGCGCCGCCGCGGCCTCGCAGATATTCCTCGGTCATCTCGGACACGGTGAAGCCAGGCGCGACAGCGAAGCAGAGGATGCCCTCGCCGGCATAGCCGCGGGCGATCGTTCGGGTCATCGCCACCATCGCTCCTTTGGAAGCGGCGTAATGCCAGTGCTGCGGGGAATCGCCGCGAAAACCTGCGCGGCTGGCGACGTTCACGATCCGTCCGGCAATGCCAAGGTCGAGGAAATGCGAGACTGCGAGCTTGCTGAGGTCCGCTGCAGACTGAAGGTTGATGGTCAGCGTCCGGTTCCAGGCCTGGTGCCACTCCTCGTCGGTCGCGTTGTCGGCTATGCCCTCGTAGATACCGGCATTGTTGATGAGTACGTCGATGCGGCCGTCGAGCTCCTCGAGCGCGGTCTCCCAGATGTCGCGCGGCGCGGCCGGATCGGTCAGATCGCCCGCGACGAGGTCGTCATTTCCCTTGGTCGAATGTCCGACGACGCGGTGTCCGCGCGACTTGAGAAGCGAATAAGCGGCCGCGCCGATCCCTCGGCTGGCGCCGGTGATAAGGATGTTCATGGAACTGCCGATTAATGCAGCTCAATCGTCTTTGCGAGGAGCGAATGCGACGAGGCAATCCAGCTCGGGCGCTGGATCGCTTCGCTAAGCTTGCAATGACGCGAAAGGCTAGGCGGCGGCTCCGCTGACGAACGCCCGGGCACTCGCCTTGAAGTTCGCGATCTGCTCGGAGAAATGGCCGAAGCCCTGCTCGACCTGGTCGATGTCCTTGGCGACATTTTCGGTGTCGCTGCGGATGGCGGCGATGGTCGAGCTCATCGAGTCGGCGGCGAGCGCTGTCTCGTCGACCGCCGCCGTGATCATCGTCACGGTCTGCGCCTGCAGCTCCATCGCCTCGCGGATGCGGTCCGCGGAGGTCTGAACCTCCTCGACTGTGCCCTGGATCGAGCCATTGGCTTCCACCGTCTGGCGGGTTGCCTGCTGGATTGCGGTGATCTTGGCGGTGATGTCGTCGGTTGCGCGGGCAGTTTGCGAGGCGAGGCTCTTCACCTCTTGGGCGACAACCGCGAAGCCGCGGCCCGCGTCGCCTGCACGCGCCGCCTCGATGGTCGCATTGAGCGCAAGAAGGTTGGTCTGGCCCGCGATGTCGCGGATCAGGCTCAGGATCGACTCAATCGCTTCGACATGGGCTGACAGCGCCTGGCTGACCTTGACCGCCTGGCTGGCCTGGTCCCCGGCGCGGGTCGCGACGTCCGCGGCGACCTCAACCTCGGCGCGGGCATCTTCGATGGCCCGGATGAGGCCGGCGGCAGTCTGTGCCGCTTCGCGCATGGCGACGGCCGACTGTTCGGCTGCGGCGGCGACTTCGCTGGTCTTGCCGAGCATGCCGCGAGCCGAAGCAGCGGTTGAACGCGTCCGGTCGGTCAGCGACTTGGACTGATCGGTGCTGGCGCGGACGAGGTCCGCGACCCGCCGCTCGAACTCGCCGTTCTCGCGGCCCCGCTCTTCGGCGGCATCGTTGGCTTCCAGCAGCGAAACCTGGGCAAGGATGATGTCGGTCTCGAACGCGCTCATGCGCTGGAAGGCGCAGAGCATCTGTTCCAGCTTGTCCCCATCGTTGCTGAAGCGCTCGATGACGCGTGCGACAATCCGGCTCGCCGCTTGCGTCCGGGCCATCATGTAAGACGGGACTGGGACTCGCTCGGCGTAGATCTGGCGGCCATATTCGGCGACATTCTGGATCCAGCTAGCCTCGACCTTGCCCGAATAGTTGCTGGCGAAACGCTCGGCGCGTTCCTTGCCGAACTGGGCGACGACTTCTTCGGCCACGATATCGGCGACATTCTCGTTCAGCAGCCTGACGTCGCGCTCGAGCGATCCGTCGCCGTTGTAGGCAGAAAGCCGCGCACGCACCTGCTCGTCAGTCAGCCGCTGCAGCTGTCCAGTCTCGCCACCCATCCGTCCGCTCTCCGTAAACCCGCGTGTGTGTTGGACGGGTTCTTGCGCTGCTAATGGTTAAGACCGGGTTAGGGTGGGCCCGCGAGTTCGCCTTCGTCTTGCCTCTCCGAAGCCCCCGCCTTAAGCGGGCCGCACCATGTCCAACACCCGATCCAGACCGCTTTCACCTCATCTCACGATCTGGCGATGGGGCCCGCACATGCTGGTCTCGATCCTGCACAGGGCGACTGGCATCGCGCTGTCCTTTGCGGGGCTGGGAATCCTGACCTGGTGGTTGTGGGCGATTGCCAACGGGACCGACAGCTATGCTAGCTTCACCAAGGTGGCGACGGGCCCGATCGGCATTATCGTCCTCGTTGGCCTGACCTGGAGTTTCTTCCAGCATCTGCTTTCGGGCATCCGACATCTGGTCATGGATACGGGCTCTGCGTTTGAGCTCGGAATCAACAAGACGTTCGCGATCCTGACGATCGTCGGCTCGATCGTGCTGACCGCGGCCGTGTGGTTCTATCTCCTGGGAGTAGCAAAATGAGCCTTGGAGACAGTTCGACGCCGATCGGGAAGGTCCGCGGCCTCGGTTCAGCGCATCATGGCGGCGGGCATTGGCTGACGGAACGCGCGACCAGCATTGCGCTGCTGTTGCTCGCGTCCTGGTTCGTCGTTTCGTTGCTGCTGCTTCCCAAGCTCGATCAGCGCACGGTCCTCGAGTGGCTGCGCGCCCCGAGTGGAGCGATCCCGATGGCGCTCCTGATCATCGTCGGTTTCCGCCACGCGCTCGACGGCGTGAAAGTGACGGTCGATGATTATGTACATGAAGAGGGCAGCCGCTTCGTCATCAACCTGCTGCTGCTTTTCCTCGCGGTAGCCGGCGGCGCGATGGCGCTGTTCGCGCTGGCCCGCATCGCGCTCGGGGGCGCCGCGTGAGTGCCGCCTACCAGATCGTCGACCATACCTATGACGTAGTCGTCGTCGGTGCGGGCGGAGCGGGGTTGCGCGCGACCATGGGTGCCGCCGGAGCCGGTCTGAAGACGGCCTGCGTCACCAAGGTCTTCCCAACGCGCAGTCACACCGTCGCGGCGCAGGGCGGCATCGCTGCCAGCCTCGGCAACATGGGTCCCGATCACTGGCAGTGGCACATGTACGATACCGTCAAGGGATCGGACTGGCTCGGCGATCAGGACGCGATCGAATATCTCTGCCGGGAAGCGCCCGCGGCGGTCATCGAGCTCGAGCATGCGGGCCTGCCGTTCAGCCGTACCGCCGAGGGCAAGATCTACCAGCGTGCGTTCGGCGGTATGACTCAGAACATGGGAGAGGGCCCGGCCGCGCAGCGCACCTGCGCTGCTGCGGACCGCACCGGTCACGCGATGCTTCACACGCTTTATCAGCAGAGCCTGAAGTACGACGCAGACTTCTTCGTCGAATATTTCGCGATCGACCTGATCATGGACAACGGCGCTTGCCGCGGCGTCGTCGCATTGTGCCTGGACGATGGTTCGATCCATCGCTTCCGCTCTCAGTCCGTGGTCCTGGCCACCGGCGGCTACGGAAAGATCTACTACACCGCGACGTCCGCCCACACCTGCACCGGCGATGGCAATGCGATGGTGCTCCGCGCGGGCCTCCCCCTCCAGGACATGGAGTTCGTTCAGTTCCATCCGACCGGCATCTACGGCGCGGGCGTGCTTATCACGGAGGGTGCTCGCGGCGAGGGCGGCTATCTCACCAACGCCAACGGCGAGCGCTTCATGGAGCGTTACGCGCCGAGCGCCAAGGATCTCGCCAGCCGCGACGTCGTGTCACGCTCCGAAGCGATGGAGATCCGCGAGGGGCGCGGGGTTGGCGAGCACAAGGACCACATCTTCCTTCACCTCGACCACATCGATCCGAAGATCCTGCACGAACGGCTGCCGGGCATTACCGAAACGGCGAAGACCTTTGCCGGCGTCGACCTCACCCGTCAGCCGATCCCGGTTGCGCCGACGGTTCACTATACGATGGGTGGAATTCCGACGAACTATCACGGCGAGGTCGTGACCCTGAAGGACGGCAATCCCGATGCGGTCGTGCCGGGCCTGTTCGCCGTCGGCGAGGCAGCCTGCGTCAGCGTCCACGGCGCCAATCGGCTGGGTTCGAACAGCCTGATCGACTTGGTCGTATTCGGGCGGGCGGCGGGCCTGAGGCTGGCCGAGATCGTCAAGCCGGGGACGATCCAGGAGGCTCTGCCCAAGGAGTCGGCCGATCTAGCCCTCTCTCGCCTCGACAAGTTCCGCCACGCCGAGGGCGGCAGCCCGACCGCCGAGATCCGGCTCGACATGCAGCGGACGATGCAGAACGACTGCGCCGTCTTTCGCACCGATCGCACCCTCGCCGAGGGCGTGACCAAAATCGACAAGGTCTACGGCCGGATGACCGACATCCACGTCACGGACCGCAGCCTGATCTGGAACAGCGACCTGGTGGAGACGCTAGAGCTCGACAACCTCATCGCCCAGGCGGTGGTCACCATGCATTGCGCGGAGAACCGCAAGGAAAGCCGGGGCGCACACATGCAGGAAGACTACCCCAAGCGCGATGACAAGAACTGGATGAAGCACACCATTGCGTGGTTTGACGGTTGGGGCGGTAAAGGCGGCACCGTGAAAATCGACTATCGCCCGGTGCATGAGTTCACACTCACGAACGACATCGAATACATCAAGCCGAAGGCGCGCGTTTACTGAACTGTTGTTCGCGCCGCCATTTGTCGGCTGGTCGAACATTGATCTCTCGGTGAGCGCCACCGTCCTAAGCTGAACTCTCCCAAGACGGGAGATGACGGATGCGCGTTGCTGTCCTGACGGTCGCTTTGCTGGCCGGTGCGGCGAATGCCGAGCCATTCCATTTGATCCCGGGCGCCGTGCCGCTCGACAGCGGGCCCGACGGGAACACCATCGTCCTCGACGCGCCGCAGGGGTTGATCGTATTCGATACGGGACGGCACATCGAACACGCACAGGCGATCATCGATTATGCGAAGTCGCTCGACCGGCCGATTGCGGCCATCGTCAACAGCCACTGGCACCTGGATCATACCACCGGCAATTGGGATCTCCGTCGGGCATATCCGCATGTCGCGGTGTACGCGAGCGGAGCGCTCACGGGCGCGCTCGACACCTTCCTCAAGGACAGCCGGGCGCAGACTGACGAGATGCTCGCCGATCCAAAAACTCCGGCGACGGTGCGCGACCAGCTGATCCGCGGACGCGACGTAATCGATCACCCTGAGCGCATCTCGCCAAACCGCGTCATCGCCAGGTCGGCGACGATGAACATTGCCGGACGGCGACTGGAGGTTCACCTCGCCAAGCTCGCTGCCACTGAGGGCGACGTGTGGATCTACGATCCGAAGACCAAGGTTGTGATGGTTGGCGACCTGGTCGTTGGACTCGTGCCCTTCATGGACACCGCTTGCGCCGATGGCTGGAACAAGGCCCTGGACGAAATCGCGCAGACACCGTTCCAAACACTAATCCCTGGCCATGGGCCTGTCATGGACCGCGGCGATTTCCTGGAGTGGCGCAAAGCCTACAAAAACTTCGTCGGCTGTGGGCGTTCGGCGGCACCAGTCAAGCAGTGCATCGAAGGTTGGGACAAGGACGCAGCCAGGTTCATCGACGCGGCTCACAAGGCCTATGTCGATGGCGCCGCCGGCTATTACATCCAAACCCGCCTTCGCTCCTCGCCCGAGGAGCAGCAGCGCTACTGTCGTCCGCTGTCCGCCTCGACATGGCGCAAGCCGGCGGCATAGCGCGCGGCCTTCTCCGCATAGTGAGCGGCCGATGCCCGGAGCATTTTCCGCTCCTCGTCGGTAAGCTGGCGAACGATGCGAGCGGGTGCACCGACGATCAAGCTCCCGCTGGCGAAACTCTTGCCCTCGGTGATCAGTGCGCCCGCACCGACGATGCACTCGGACTCGATCACGGCCCCGTTGAGGATCCGCGCGCCCATGCCGATGAGGCAGTCGTCCGCTATCGTGCAGCCGTGAAGGATCGCTTGGTGGCCGACCGTGACCCGGGCACCGATCAAGAGTGGCATGCCCGGATCGGAGTGGCAGACTGCCCCATCCTGAATGTTGCTTTCTTCACCGACGATGATGGGCGTGTTGTCCGCGCGGATCACGGCACCGAACCACACGCTTGCGCGCTCACCCAGAGTTACGTTCCCGATCAAGTCCGCTGACGGCGCAACCCAGGCTCGCGTGGGCACCTTCGGGCTTTCGTTTCCCAGGCGATAGATCGGCATGAGATGGGTCTAACGCACGTGTGCTTCAGGCAAAAGAGAAGGCCGGGCGGAACTGGTCCACCCGGCCTCCGGTACGCTTACGAAACGCTGGACTAGAAGCTGAACCGCGCACCGATACGGATCGTGTAGAGCGACGAGCCGTTCACGGTGATCAACTGATCGGCCAGGAACGAGTCGGTGCTTGGGGACGAGTAAACGTACTGGCCGCAGGCGTTCGTGCCGACTGCTTTGCAAGAAACTCGCGCCACCGAGTCTGTGAACGGGAAGAAGTTGCGCAGCTGCTCACCCCAGTTGTGATTGATCAGGTTCGGCAGGTTTTCGATGTCCGCGAACACCGAGAGCTTCGATTTGCCGACGAAAGTCGGGATTTCCTGCTCCAGGTGAAGATCGATCTTCGTGAACCACTTCGAATTGAAGGCATTACGCGGCGCGATCTTGCCGCGGTAATTCTTAAGGCCCGTCGAATTGATGATGTCGTCGATCCGCTGGGCGACCTGCGCAGCGGTCAAGTTCACACCACTGACCACGCCGCCCTGGTAGCTGACCAACGGATCGTTGATGCCGGTCGGGACGTAGAACAGGAAGCGACCGGTGTTGCCGGCTGTGCCGAATACGTTGCCGCGGCCAAGCGTCGTTCCCGCCTCGGTCATCACGTAGCTGTAGGGCGACCCGATGCGGGTTTCGCCGAACAGGTCGATGCGAGTGCGAGCATTGCGGAAGAACGCATGGTCGAAGCCAAGGTCGTACTTGACCGAGTAACGGATTTCCTCGTTGGCGTGGCCATAGGCTCCGCTGTTCGCGTCGAGGTAGGCGGTGTTGCCGTAGTTCGACGAGGCGATCGACGACACGATCGCCGCTTGGTCACGAACGTCCTGATAGGTGAAGCTCGCGAAGCCGCTTAGACCGAAATCCCACTTCTTGCTGAGGCTCACGACACCAATGTATCCGTGCCCACGGGTGGTGTTGCCGAGGATGATGTCGCCGTTGCCGGATACACCGCCTTGGCTTGCCGGCGTGGCATCGAAGTAACGCTGACGGCCGTCCGGGGTCAGCGCGCTCGGACCGACGATCGGGTGATCGCGGCCGTCGCGGTACAGAATGCCGTAACGGGTCTTCGAGATGAGCGCGCTTGCTCCGAGGATCCAGTGATCGCCCAGCGCCCCGAGGTTCAGGTCATAGGTACCTGACAGCGATCCGCGCCAGAAAGACGGAATCTTGAAATTCGGGTCGATCGCCGCGACCGGGGCATTCTGGAGCCCCTTGAGTGCGGCGGTCGCTGCCGGCGGGACGGTCGTCAGGCTGACGTTGGTCAGGAACGCGGCATTGCTCGCGGTGCTGAACAAGACGGGCTGGACGCCGCTCGATGAGAAGCTGTTGCCGATATAAACGTCCGGCGTGCCGCCGCCGAAGATGCCCACACCGCCGTGGATGTCGAGACGCGAGGTCGCCTTCCAGTCGAAGCCGACGCGCGGCTGGAACAGTCCGCGTCCGTCCATGAACTCGTTGTTTGGGAAGCCTTCACGGACAACGAAAGCCTGGTTCAGAAGCGGACGGCTGCTGCTTGCATAAACGTCGTAACGGATGCCCGCAGTCACGGTCAGGTTCGGCATGACTTTCCAGTCATCCTGGATGCCGAACGTGTGCGTTGAATAATCGAACTTCGCTGCCGCATCGCTCGGGTTGCCCGTCGTCGCGTTAGCGTAGCCGAACTCCTGGGCGTTACCTGCCTGGAAGTCTGCGATCGAGTCGAAGTAATAAGCGCCGAACGCACCGGACGAGATGCTCGTGCTGCCCGGATTCGCCGTCTGGCCAATGAACAGGTTGTAGTTGTTCACGTGCTGGTAATCGTACAGCGCCCGCACGTTGTGATTGCCGAACGTGAAGCGGACCAGCTCCTGGGCGTCCAGCGTCCGCGTGTGAAGGACGTTGGTCTGCGCCGAACCAAGCGGGCCGATCGCGAGCGAACTTACGCCCGACGAGCATTGCGTACGACTGCCGCCGGACGGGTTGGTCGGATCGGCACAGATGATGGCTAGAGCCGTCTTCGCGAGGATCGGATTCTGGCCGCTCTGATAATCCTTGTACATCACGCGGGTCTCGGTCGAGACCACCGGCGACCAAGTGGCGTTCCAGGTCGCGACGCCAGCGACGACGCGGTTCGGCTTCACGTAGTCGTTCGACAGGGTCGACAACGTGCCCGTGCCCGTGAAGCCCAGCGTGTTGATCTGGTCCTTCGTGTAGATGCCGGTCAGTGACAGTCGCTGCCCGTCGGAAATGTTCGCGTCGAGGCGGCCGACCAGGCGATCGTCCTTGTCGCCTTGGCTGGTCAGGACCGGACCTGCAGTTACGCCGTATTTGGTCTGCGCGATGTTCACGATCTGGTTGTAGACACTCGAATTGAATGAAACCGACGTTGCCGAACCGGAATCGCTGGTGCCGAAGCTGAAGGGCAAGTTGGCACGAACGCGCTCGCCGGCGACCATGAAGAACAGCCGGTCCTTGACGATCGGGCCCGACAGCTCGACGCCATAATCCTTGCTGGTGAAGTTCGGCTGGACGATTAGACCATTCGCCGCAGTGCCGCCCGCCGGGGCATAAGGCTTCAGATGCGATCCGGTCAGCTCGTCCGAGTTGTACGTAAAGAACGCCGTACCCTGGAAATGGTTGGTGCCCGACCGCAAGATGGCGTTGATGACGCCGCCGGCGAAGAAGCCTTCGCGGATGTCGTACGGTGCGACCTTGGTCTGGAACTCGCCGATGGAATCGAGCGGCACCGGTCCACGCCGTGACGGCAGCGCGTCGGGGTTCAGGCCGAAGCTGTCGGTGATCGGTACGCCGTCGACGGTGAAGCGGTTGAAGCGCGGATTGACGCCCGCGAAGGTGACCTGGCGCCCGGTCGACTGCGAGGTGTCCAGGGTCGCGAAGGGGTCGCGACGCATCAGGTCGCGGATGTCGCGGTTGACCGAAGCGACCTTGGAAATGTCGTTGGCGTTGAGGACCGTCGATGGACCGGAGCCGATGACGCCGGCGCCACGGACGCGCGTCGCGGTCACGACGATCGCCTGCGACTGCGGGGCGATTTCGACCGGCAGGTTAAAGGGTTGGCCAGCAACCGTGTAGATGTCGGTGACGCTGGTGCTGCCCGCCCGGCTCGAAACCGAGACGGTGTACGGGCCGCCGACGCGAAGGCCGGATGCAGTGAACGCACCGTCCGCCGTGGTCGTCGTCTTGGAAACGGTGCCCGACGGCACGTGCGTGATCGTCACGGAAGCGTTGCCAACCGGCGCACCTTTCGAGGTGACCGTGCCGGTGATCGACGACGTGGTTTCCTGGGCGACCGCCGGAGTCGCAATAAAGGTGGCGGCAGCAAACGGCACTAGAAGGGCCGCGCACGAGCGCAGCAAGACGGCTTTCTTCACGGAAAAACTCCCC
>DASUZY010000007.1:0-4670 GCA_036376635.1 Sphingomicrobium sp. | reverse complement strand
CGGCTGCCCTCTCCAGTCTTGGCATAAACGACCAGCGTGTCGGCATAGCCGCCGTTGGTGATCCAGAACTTGGTGCCGTTGAGCCGGTAGCCATTACCGCTCTTCTCGGCCTTGAGCTTCATTCCGACGACATCGCTGCCTGCGCCGGATTCGCTCATCGCGAGCGCGCCGACATGCTCTCCGCTAATCAGCTTCGGGAGATATTTCTGCTTCTGCTCCGCGTTGGCCCAGCGGCGGATCTGATTGACGCAGAGATTCGAGTGAGCGCCGTAGCTAAGGCCTACCGATGCGGAGGCCCGCGCCACTTCCTCCTGGGCAACGACATGCTCGAGATAGCCCAGCCCCAACCCGCCGTAATCTTCTTCGACGGTAATGCCGTGGAGACCAAGTTCCCCCATCGCCGGCCAAAGTTGTCTTGGGAACTCGTCCTTCTCGTCGATCTCCGAAGCAATCGGAGCGATCCGGTCGCGAGCAAAACGCTCGGTGGTTTCACGGATCGTATCGGCCATTTCGCCGAGGTCGAAGTCGAGTCCGGCATCGGACATAAGTGGCGTCTCCTTGTCCGGAGCGCGCTAGCAGAACGATAGTTCGGTTGGGAAGCGGCTCACCCCCGCGGCGGGAGGGGCGGCACCGTGCCAGGCGGTGGAGTCGCGGGAGGCTGCGTCTCCGGATGCTGCGAACCGCGGTGGCAGGTAAAGCAGGTTACCTTGAACTTGGCAGGATCGGTGATCCCGAAGCCCTGCTGGTTGATCTGCTGGACCATCACGATCATCCGCCGGGCAGTCGTCTTCTCGGGCTTGGCGTCAGAGGCGAAATCGAAGGTCGACGGCGGCTGACCCTCGGTCCCGACATGGCAGAAGGTGCAACGCACGCCGAGCGACTGCGAGAAGAACTTCATCGTCGAGAGCAGCTGCATCCGGCTGATGTCTTGCGGCAGTATCTTGAGGTTCTTGTGGGGTGGATCGCCAAACGCCATCCCGGGGGGCGGCGGGATCTGCGCGGCGGCAACGGAGATGCCGAACACAGTAGCTGCGGCGGCGAGCGCCAGTCCCGGAACGCCAAGCTTCATCAGCCTCTCTCCCGCGTTATGACAGCGGCACAATGGACCCTCCCTTGGGCCGGTCAAGTGCCGTTTGAACTAAGGCCCCGGCGTAATTATGTGCGCTGCAACAATCCGACTCCGGAGCACCTCACATGGCCACCACTGCTGAAGACCCCACCGTCATCCTTTCGATCGCCCGCACGCCGATGGGTTCGATGCAGGGCGCGCTCGCCGACGCTACTGCCACCGACCTCGGCGCAACCGCGGTGAAGGCTGCTGTCGAGCGGTCCGGCGTGAACGGCGAAGATATCGATCGCATCTACATGGGCTGCGTGCTGCCCGCGGGCCTCGGCCAGGCGCCGGCGCGTCAGGCGGCGATCAAGGCCGGCCTGCCAAAGTCGGTGCAGGCCACCACCGTCAACAAGGTCTGCGGCTCCGGCATGCAGACGGTGATTATGGGCGACGAAGCGATCCGCACCGGCAATGCCGATGTGATCGTGGCCGGGGGCATGGAGTCGATGACCAATGCCCCGTACCTGCTGAAGAAGCACCGCTCCGGCGCCCGCATCGGGCATGACACCGCCTATGACCACATGTTCCTCGACGGGCTCGAGGACGCCTATGAGGAAGGCCGCGCGATGGGCAGCTTCGCCCAGAACACGGCGGACGAATATCAGCTGACCCGCCAGCAGATGGACGATTACGCCATCGAGAGCCTCAAGCGGGCCAAGGACGCGATCGACAATGGCGGCTTCAAGGACGAGATCGCGCCGGTCACGATCAAGTCTCGCGCGGGTGAGACCCAGGTCGATACCGACGAAGCGCCGGGCCGCGGCCGTCCGGACAAGATCCCGCAACTGAAGCCGGCGTTCGCCAAGGAAGGGACGATCACCGCCGCCACCTCTTCGTCGATCTCCGACGGCGCTGCGGCGGTGGTACTCACCCGCGAGTCGGTGGCCGAGGAGAAGGGACTCAAGCCGGTGGCTCGCATTGTCGCGACTGCCGCGCACGCCAGGGAGCCCGCCGAGTTCACCATCGCGCCCGTCGGAGCGATCGAAAAAGTGCTCAAGAAGGCCGGCTGGAAGGTCGAGGACGTCGATCTTTGGGAAGTGAACGAGGCCTTCGCCTGCGTCGCCATGTTCGCGATGCGCGACATCGGAATCCCGCACGAGAAGATCAACATCCACGGCGGCGCCACCGCGCTCGGTCACCCGATCGGCGCCAGCGGCACACGGATCCTCGTCACCCTGATCAACGCCCTTAGGCAAACCGGCGGCAAGCGCGGCGTCGCGAGCCTCTGCATCGGTGGCGGCGAGGGCACTGCGGTCGCGGTCGAGCTGATCTGAGCCGGGAGTCGCTCGCGGTCGGCAATGGTGGTAATGCGCCAGTCCTCCAAAAGGGGGAGAAAGCTGATGCGTTACGTCATTTGTTTGACAGCGAGCCTGGCGCTTTGCGCGACCTCACAAGCCGCGCTGGCGAAGGCCAAGCCGATGAAGGCTGAATTCCAGCTCAACGAAACGTCGTGGACTTACGTCGACCCCGACAAGAAGGTGAAGGCGAGAGAGTCGATCGACGCCAGCGGCAATTACATCGAGAATGCCGTCAGCGGTAAGCACATCGATCACGGCACGGGCGTGATGAAGGATGGCAAGGCATGCTTCACCAGCGCGATGAACTCCAATGGTGAAGAATGCTGGACGGTTCACGCGGTCGCCATTGGTCATTCGATGATGACGACCAGCGACAAGGGTCACAAGCTGACCGTCACGCGCGTCAAATATACGCCGATGTCGATGCCGAAATAGGAGTCTCTTGCGGGGGACCTTAGCGGTTCCCCGCAAAGGCCTGACATTCAAGCTCGACCAGTCCGCCGAGGGCGAGACCGCTTGCGCCGAATGCGCTCCGGGTCGGCAGTGGATCGCTGAAATATTCGAGATAGACGGCGTTGAAATCCGACCATTGGCTCATGTCGGCCAGCATGACGGTGCAATGAAATACATCTCTGAAGCCCAGTCCGGCGCTGTCGAGCACAGCCCGAATGTTCTCGAGCGCCTGGCGCGCCTGCGCTTGCATCCCGTCGGCGAGCGCCCCGTCGTCGCGGAAACCCATTTGCCCGGAGAGATAAAGGATGTCGCCGATCCTGACGGCGGATGAGAAAGGAAGCGGCCTTCCGGCAAGCGTCGATCTAGCGAGATATTCAGGTTCGCCGCTCATTGCGCCCTCCTTCAGTCGACGACCTCGTTGTCGCTGACACCCCAGATATCCGCGATGCGCACATATCCGCGCCGGTTGCCGACTTCGATCCGGCACCAACCGTCGCCGCACTTGCTGATCCGACCGACAACGCCGGGCTCGGCATTGTAACCCACCTTGGCCGTGTCATACGGCCCAACCCGGATTGCGCGCGGTTGGCCCGGCTTGATGATGGCGGTGCGCTTGTCGCTGAGCAGGCGGACAAGCATCCAGCCCTGTGCTCCATCGGGATCCTGGATCAGCCGCCAGTTGTCGTATTTCTTGATCACTCGGACCGGCAGGTCGCGGCGCTGGTAGAGCCACACGCCGGGATAGTTCTGACCAGGGCCGGTGCGGGTCATCGCCTGCCCGCTGGCTATGGAAGCCCAGTAAGGGGGCTGCTTTTCCTGCGCCGCAGCGGGAGTGGCCGCGGCAAGGATCAGCAATGCGGTAAGCGCCCCGTTGCGCAGCATCATGCGCCAGTCAGGATTCGATCCACGAGCTGCTTCACCGTCGGGATGAAGCCGTTCGAATAGAATGGATCGGTCTTGAACCGGAATGCCGCGTGGCCGGCGAACATGAGGTTGTTCTCGACCGGCGCGCCGTGAGCGATGTCCTGAAGCGTCTTCTGAATGCAGAAGCTGCGCGGGTCGGCGAGGCGGCCCGTGGAGTTCTTCTCATTGTCGGCCCAGGACGAGAATGCGCACTGGCTGAGGCAACCCATGCATTCGGCCTGATCGACGCGGATCTGCTTCTCTTCGGTGGGTGTCACGAAGATCAACGTGTCGTCCGGCGTCTTCATCGCGTTGGTGAAGCCCTTGGCGAACCATTCGCGCGCGTGGATCAGGTCGCCCTTGGTCACCCAGTAGTTCTTCTTCGTGCCGATGCCGACGTCGAGCTCGAAATGGTGGTCGCCGATCGGTTCCTTGGTGAAGGCGATCTGCCGCTCGCTGCGGGCTTCGAGATTGCGCAGAAAGGGATTGCGCACCGCCGATGAGTAGAAACCCGTCGGCGAGAAGCGGTGCAGCAGCACGTCGCCTTCCTCGAGCGTCATCAGCCGCGCCTTCCACTCCGGCGGGATCGGGCTTTCCTGAGTGAGCAGCGGCCGCGTACCGAACTGAAAGACGATCTGGCCGAGTTCCGGATTGTCGATCCAGTTCTCCCACTCATCGAGACGCCAGACCCCGCCGGCCATGACGATCGGGATGCTGTCGGCGATGCCGTGCTCCCGCATCGTCGCCCTTAGCGCGGCAACGCGCGGATACGGATCCTGCGGCTTTCGCGGGTCCTCGGCGTTGGAGAGGCCATTGTGCCCACCGGCGAGCCACGGATCTTCATAGACTACCGCCGCGAGCCATTCGGCCGCCTTGTGATACGCACGCTTCCACAAGGCGCT
>DASUZY010000006.1:0-9965 GCA_036376635.1 Sphingomicrobium sp. | reverse complement strand
CCGCCCAAGGGCGACCCCGACGCGCCCTTAAAAGCGATGCTGGTCGACAGCTGGTACGACCCGTACCTGGGCGTCGTCATCCTCGTCCGGGTCATCGACGGCGTCCTCAAGAAGGGCGCGCAGGTGAAGTTCATGCAGGCGGGCACCACCCACCTCGTCGACCGCGTCGGCTGCATGAGCCCCAAGATCGAGCAATTGCAGGAGCTCGGCCCCGGCGAGATCGGCTTCATCACCGCACAGATCAAGGAGGTCGCCGAGACCCGCGTCGGCGACACCATCACCGACGCCAAGCGCCCCGCGCCCCAGGCCCTCCCCGGCTTCAAGGAGGTCCAGCCGGTCGTCTTCTGCGGCCTGTTCCCGGTCGACGCCAACGACTTCGAGAAGCTCCGAGACAGCCTCTACAAGCTCCGCCTCAACGACGCGTCATTCTCGTTCGAGATGGAGACGAGTGCAGCCCTCGGCTTCGGTTTCCGCTGCGGCTTCCTCGGCCTCCTCCACCTCGAGATCATTCAGGAGCGCCTGACCCGCGAATACGACCTGGACCTGATCACGACGGCCCCGTCGGTCGTCTACCGGATCCACCTGTCGCATTCGAAGAACGAGCCCGCGCAGGTGATCGAGCTCCACAACCCCGCCGACATGCCCGACCCCAACCGGATCGAGAGCATCGAGGAGCCGTGGATCGACGCCACCATCTACGTCCCCGACGAATATCTCGGCTCGATCCTGAAGCTCTGCCAGGACCGCCGCGGCATCCAGAAGGACCTGACGTATGTCGGCACCGGCAGCCACGCCCGCGCGATGCTCCGCTACGAGCTGCCGCTGAACGAGGTGGTGTTCGACTTCTACGACCGGCTGAAATCGATCAGCCGCGGCTATGCGAGCTTCGATTATCACCAGATCGGCCACCGCGAGGGCGACCTCGTCAAGATGAGCATCCTGGTCAACAACGAGCCGGTCGATGCGCTGAGCATGATCGTCCACCGCGCCAACGCCGAAGCCCGCGGCCGCGGCATGTGCGAGCGCCTGAAGGACCTCATCCCCCGCCATTTGTTCAAAATCCCGATCCAGGCCGCGATCGGCGGCAAGATCATCGCGCGAGAGACCATCGCGGCACTGCGCAAGGACGTGACGGCGAAATGCTACGGGGGCGACGCGACGCGCAAGCGGAAGCTGCTGGAGAAGCAGAAGGAAGGTAAGAAGCGGATGCGGGAGTATGGGTCCGTGTCGATCCCGCAGGAGGCGTTTATTGCTGCGCTGAGGATGGGGGACGACGCTTGAGGCACCGAGCATAAGGGAGCGATTGCGCGAGCAATCGGGAGCTTATGTCGAAAGAGATGCCGAAAGCCGGCCGGCGCGCGAGCGAGCGGCGGCTAGACCGCGAGTGAGACGCGACCGACGTCACGCGGATTTACTCCGCGTGACAAACCTCAATCCCCTTTGTCGCCTTCGTTCTTCGGCTTCTTGTGGCTGGAATGCTGCTTGACGTCCTGGCCCAGCGAGCGGGACTGGTCGTCGCTGTCGCTGAACTGGCCTTGCTTGTCGCGGCGCTGGTAGCGCTTGTCGCCCGGATGCGGTTCGACGAGTTCGCGCTGGCTCATGATACGCTCCTTTACTCGGGGGTGAGTGAGGAACGAGGGGCGTCAGAAAAAGATGCGGGGCGGCTCGGGCTACTGCGGCACGCCGAGGACGATCATCGCGATGCCCGCGGCGAGACTGCCGAAGACCAGCGCGAGGACCCCGGCCTTCATCAGCGTCCGCCGCGAGCGGCGGCGCGAGCGGCGGTGGCTCTTCTCGCGGAAGTGCGTTTCCCAGGAATCCATCGGCGGCCCGCCTCCCCTTCAAGCGGACGATTCGGCGGCGCTGCTATTATCATAGGTGAAGGGCAGCGGAAGCATCGCTGTCGGGAACAACCGGTCGTTACGGGCGTAAATCGACCGCGCCGCAGCAACTTATGTGGCTCGACTCTTCGCAAGTTTAACGGAATCATCGACTTGCACTTGGATGGGGGCGGATGGCGGACCGGGACGGGAGCGTAGGCGGCAGGCGGGCGAAGGCGCCGCGCACCCGCGCGCCCGACGACAAGCCGATCGTCACTCCGCAAGGGAGCGGCAAGCTCGACTTCACCGCGACGCTGGCGATCGCCGACGTGCTTCCGGTGATGATCGGCTACGTCGCCTTCTCTGACGGCAAGTTCATCCTGCAGTTCGCCAACAAGCCCTTCGCCGACTGGCTCGAGGTGCCGCGCAGCGAGCTGGTCGGAAAGCCCGTGCTCGATCTCGTCGGCGCGGTCCGGCTGAAGGACCGCGAGCCGCTCTACCGGAGAGCGCTGGCCGGTGAGCGAATCTTCTACGTCAGCGAATTCGACCACCCACGGCGTGGAGTGTCGGCGCTGCAGAGCGACTATGTGCCCTGGGCCGACGAGAGCGGTCAGGTCCACGGGTTCATGGTCATCCACCAGGACGTGACCGAGCAGCGCACCGCGGAACGCGCCATCCGGGAGAGCGAGGAGCGGTTCCGGCGCATTGCCAATTCGGCGCCGGCGCTAATGTGGGTGACCCGGCTCGACCGCACCCGCGACTTCGTCAACGACGCCTATCTCGACTTTTGCCTGGGGCCGAACGGCACCCGGGCCGAGGCGCAAAAGCTCGATTGGCGCACCCGGATCCACCCCGACGACGTCGACCGGATCGTGGCCGACAGCATCGCCGGGGAAGCGTCGCTGCAGCGCTTCACGCTGGAAGGTCGCTACCAACGCCACGACGGCGAGTATCGCTGGCTGAGGACCGTCTCGCAGCCTCGGTTCGGCCCGGACGGCGAACTGGTCGGCTTCATCGGCGTCGGACAGGATATCACCGTCGCGAAGGAGGCGGAGCTGGAGCTTCGCCGACAGGTCGCGGAGCAGACGGCGCAGCTGGCGCTGTCGGAAGCCCAGTTCCGCGCTGTGTTCGAGGCCGCGCTCGAGGTGATGGTGTTGCTCGAGCCCGACGGAACGGTCCTCGCGGTCAACAATCGCCGGGAGGCGTGGCGTGCCGACGATCCCAACCAGGCGATGGGCCGCAAGCTGTGGGAGGCGCCGACCATGGCCGCGTATCCCCAGCACATCCCGCTGATGAAGAAAGGCATCGCCGAGGCGGCAAAGGGGCAGATCTTCACCACGGAGGTGAAGATGGAGCGGGACGGCGTTCCGACCGCCTGGCTCGATGTGTCGGTGCAGCCGGTGCGCTCGGCGGAAGGCAAGATCATCTACCTCCTGTTCGAGGCGCGCGACGTCACCGACCTCAAGGTGGCCCAGGAACAGCTTCGCCAGAGCCAGAAGATGGAGGCGCTCGGCCAGCTTACCGGCGGAATCGCGCACGACTTCAACAATCTGCTGACGGTGGTGGTCGGCGGTCTCGACCTCATCGCCAAGCGATCGGACGATGCGAAGCTCAAGCGCTATGCGGAGAACGCCCTTTCGGCGGCGGAGCGGGGAGCACGCCTCACCGGCCAGCTTCTCGCCTTCAGCCGCGTACAACGCCTGGAAGTACGACCGACCTATGTCGCACCGCTGATCCAGAACATGCGTCCGCTGCTGCGCAACGTGCTCGGCCCGGGCATCAACAAGCAGTTCGATCTCGACGAGGCGATGATGCCGGTGATGGCCGACCCGACCCAATTGGAGGTCGCGGTCCTCAATCTCGCTATCAATGCACGCGACGCAATGCCCGACGGCGGCACGCTGAACTTCATCAGCCGCAAGATCAGCGTCTCCGGCGACCCCGAGTTGGAGGACGGCGATTATATCGAGCTGACCATCGCCGACACCGGCTTCGGCATGGCCCCGCAAGTGCTCGAGCGCGCGTTCGAACCGTTCTTCACCACCAAGGAAGTCGGCAAGGGCACCGGGCTAGGGCTGTCGATGGTCTATGGCATGGCCCGCCAGTCCGGCGGCGCCGCGCGGATCGAAAGCACTCCGGGCAAGGGCACGGCGGTAAAGCTCTACTTCCGCAAGGCGGATAGCGAGGCGGTCGAAGCGAGCGCCGGGATCGAGGAACCCGTCGGGGCCGCGGTGCCGTTTGCGCCTCTGTCGATCCTGGTCGTCGACGACGATCCCGACGTTCGAGGGTTCATCGTCACCAGCCTGGAGGAGCAGGGCTATCGCGTCCGCGAAGCAAGTGACGGACACGAAGGTCTGGCGGCGATCGAGCGAGAGGTCCCCGACCTGGTGGTGCTGGACTTCATCATGCCCGGCCTCAGCGGCGCCGAGGTTGCGCGGCAGATCCGTGCCAAGCGGCCCGAACAGCCGATCCTCTTTGTATCCGGCTACAGCGAGACGGAAGCGGTAAAGAGCACCGCGCCGGATGCGGCACTGCTGGCCAAGCCGTTCCGCGCCGAGGCGCTACAGAAGGCAGTCCGGGTAGCACTGACTCCGCAAGGCTGAACCGGACTGCAGTCCTGCGCGTTCAGCGCGCGTGGTTCGGATCGTTGCAGCATCGCTCATCTTGCTAAGCGCGCCATTGGCGGCACAGCAACGGCTCGAGCCGACGCCCGCCGCTCAGTTGATTTTCGAGCGCGACTGGGTGCTGATGAACTGGGCGCTCAAATATTTCGACGCGGATCACGACATCCTGCTGCAGCCCGCCGAAGCGCGTTCGGCGGCAGATGCATTCCGCAAGCTGGCGGACACCAATGGCGATGGTCGGGTTACCCCCGAGGAATATCGCGCGGCACGGCAGCTGATCCTGGAACGCTACTGAACGCCGAGCTCGGCGAGCACCCGTTTGGTGAGCGCGGCGCAGTCATTTCCGGCGAACGGGAATGCGCCATTCAGCACCGAAGCCACTTCCGGCGCGAGCGCTTCCTGCAACCGGCGGCGACTGCGGAAGAGTCGGGTCTTCACGGTGGCAACGGGAACGTCGAGAACCTCCGCCGTTTCCTCACTGCTGAGGCCCTCGACTTCGCGCAGGACGAAGACGGTGCGGAATGATTCCGGCAGTTCGCCAACCGCTTGCTCGAGCAGCTTGCGCACCTGTTCGCGAGCTACCGCGACATCGGGGGCATCGCCGTCGGAACCACGCATCAGCGCATCGCGATAATCGTCCATCAGGCTTACGCCCTGCCGTTCGAGCTGGCGCCGACGCCGCTCATCGGCGCGCTTGCGGCCAAGCGCCTCATTGACGACGATCCTGGTTAGCCAGGTCGACAGTGACGATCGCGCTTCGAACGCGCCGATCTTCGCAAAGGCGGCGAGGTACGCAGCCTGCACCGCTTCCTCGGCGTCGGATCGGTTCTTCAGGATGCTCCACGCCGTCCGGAACAGGCGCTGGTTGTTGGCACCGATCACATGCTGGATAGCAGCCGCATTTCGTGATGCGCAGTGCCGCGCGAGCTCGGCATCGCTGAGCCGGGCATAATCGAGTGCAATGTTATGTTGCGATGCCATCGGTTATCTCACCTGTAGCACGCCGCGCATGCCGGGATGATAGCGGCAAGTGAACGCGATCGCGCCCGCCTTGTTGAGCACCGTCTTGCCCATCTTGTTCGGCTGAAGGTCGACATCGAAGCTGTGGTCTGTCGCGGTCGCCGAATGGCGGAGGAAGTCGCGATTGACCCAGATGATCGTGTCGCCCTTGTGAAGCTGCGCGGGAACGGGCCCAAACTTCATCTTTTCGATGACGATGGTGTAAGTGTGCGGGGACGCTGCTGCTGCGGGGGCGACTAGCAGCAGCGCCCCAGCGCCCGCGGCAACAAAGGGATATCGCCGCAGGCGCATTGCTATTTCAGCTCCTTCGCGACTTGCTCGGCATGCGCCTGATGCTCGCGGAAAAGGGTGAGGCCCGTCTCCAGCAGCGCCTTGAGCTCTCCGTTCCTGGCGTTGGGGATGAGGGTGGACTCGAGCGCGCCGTTGACCGTCTTGTGATAAGCGACCTCGTTATCGATGTACGCCCGGTCGAAGGCCGAACCCTTGAGGTGGCTGAGCCGAGCGAGCGTCGCATTGGCCTGCTTGGTCAGGGCCGCGCTGGTCGGGTTCGGTTCCGGCGTAACGTGAAGCTTCTTCACCAACGCCAGGGCCTTGTCGTTCACCGCACCATGGTCGCGGACCATTTCCTCAGCGAACGACCGGATCGCCTTGTTGTGCGACTTGGCCAAAGCCTGCTTTCCCGCAGCAATGTCGATATTGCCGGCGGTGTAGGCGATATGCGCGATCTGCGGATCGGTCGGTGCAGCGGCAAGAGCAGGGGCAGCCACAGTGACCAGCGCCGCGGCGCAGAACAGTCCAGTTTTCGAAAGCATCCGAGATCCCCTCGCAAATGGGCGCCGCCGATCGGCACCGAATGCTCATTGGATGCCAGTGTCCGACACAAGGTTCCCGCCAGCCTTGGCGAACCCTGCTTTTGCGCTAAGGTTTCCCAACGGAAGAGGTGGCGCATGGTTGGAATGAAGAACGGACTTCGAATTGGTGCGGGCCTGACGGCCGCGATTTTGCTGATGACCACGCAGGCCGACGCGGCAGGCTGGATCGTCCGGCCCGAGTGGGTGAAGGCGCATGAGGACTTCCTCGCCAGCCCGCCGCTGCAGGGGCGCGGCAGCGCGACGCGCGACGAGGCAATCGCTGCTTCTTACGTGGCCTCCGAGTTCGAAGCCTATGGCTTGAAGACCGCGCCGGGGATGATGGGCTACACCCAGGTCGGCCGGATTGTCCGACCTCGCTTTGCAGGCCCTGCGACCATCACGATCGGTGGCCGCGCGCTGCCGTCCCTGCAGGTGATCAGCGGTGGCGGAGACGTTCGCGGGAACTTCACCATGTTCGACGGGACCGACCCGTCCCGGCTGCCTTCAGCGCAAATCGTCGTGCTCACCTCGGCGGACGCCAATCTTCAGCAATTCATGGGCGCCGCCCATGGGAAGAAGATCAAGCTGCTGATCGTTCCGCAGTCCGAAACAACCAGACGAATCCTGCAGTCGATGGGTGGTCGTCGCGCGGGCCGGTCATATCTCGAGGGTTCGCCCGCTCCTCCGCCTCGCACCGCGATTGCCACCCTCTCCAGTGCTGACATCGCGGCACTGGCTCAGAGTTCCGGGCAGGAGATCGCTTTCAGCCTGCCGATCGCCAACGACATTGCCGAAACCACCAACGCGATCGGCTACCTGCCCGGCACCGACCCCAATGCCGGTGTGCTGTTGATCTCCGCGCATCTCGATCACCTGGGCCTTGTCGACGGTACGATCATGCCCGGAGCGAACGACGATGCGTCGGGGACGACGGCGGTGCTGGAACTGGCGCATGCTCTGGCGGCCGGGCCGCCGACGCGGCGGTCGATCCTGTTCGTTTGTTATGGCGCCGAGGAGATTGGAGAGCTCGGATCGCGCTATTTCGGTGAACACCCGCCGGTGCCGCTATCGAGCATCGTCGCCAATCTGGAACTGGAGATGATCGGGTCGCAGGACCCGAAACTGCCCACTGGCTATATGATGATGACCGGGTTCGACCGGTCCGACTTCGGCCAGATCCTGCGCAGCAAGGGCGCACTGGTGACGGGCGATCCTTACCCGGAGCAGCATTTCTTCCAGCGTTCGGACAATTACTCGCTCGCGCTGAAAGGCATCGTTGCGCATACAGTGAGCGGCTGGGCGGTCGTCCCGACCTATCACAAGCCGACCGACACGATCGAAGCGCTGAACATCCCGTTCATGACCCGCGCGATCCAGTCGCTCATCGAGCCGCTGCGCTTCGTCGCGAACGGCAACGAAACGCCGCACTGGCTGCCTGGCGGCCGGCCGGAGGAGGAGAAGTAGTAGGGGCGCGGCCGACGTAAGGAGGGGCAAAGCGTCAGCCGCGCCACGGCTGCTGAGGTGAGGGAGCAAGTTCAGCAGCCGCTAGACGAAATTCAGAGCGCGTAAGGGCGGTTGGAGCGGCGGCGACGTCCACCCTCCGGCCGCCGGACCGAAGCCCAGACCGAAGCGGTAAGCAGGCCGCCGACGAACGCGGAAATGCCGAAGATGATCATGACGATGTCTCCTAGTGAGAAGCCGAGGGATCGACCGCGTGCGCGGGCTTGGGGGCGAGCCAGATGATCGCCGCCGCCCCGAACAGGATGACCGCGAACAGCTCGAACAGATTGACGGTGGTGATTGCACTGGCCTGGGAATCGACAAGCTGGCTGACGAAGGCGCGCGACTGCTCGACGCCCAAGCCATGGGCCTGGAGCGCCGACATGGTTGTTTGAGTGCCGTTGAGCGTGCCGGTCAGCGTGTCGCGGGCCGTCTGCGAGCCGTTTTCCCACATCGTGACGCCGATCGCTGTGGCGACCGCGCCCGACATGGTGCGGAGGAAGTTCATCAGCCCGGCGGCGGACGCCACCTCGTCCTCATCGACGGCGCCGAGCGCGAGCGTCGTCACCGGGATGAAGAAGAAGGGCATGCCCGCACCCTGGATCAGCTGCGGCAAGGCAAGGGTCCAGAAGTCCGCGCCGCTGGTCCACCAGACGACGCGCGTGATCGAGGTCACGGCCAGCCAGAGGATTCCGCCGGACACGAGGATCCGGGGATCGACCTTCTGCGACAGCGTGGCGGCGATTGGCGCCATCAGCAGCGCCGACATGCCGTTGGTCGCGGTTGCCCAGCCGGCCCAGGTCGCGGTGTAACCGAGCGAGGTCTGAAGCCATTGCGGGATGATCACCAGGCTGGCGAAGAAGGCGCCGTAGGTGAACATCAGCGCGATCACGCCGAAGGTGAAGCCGCGGTGCCGGAATACCTTGAGATCGACGATCGGGTGCCGATCGAACCACTCCCACACGATCAGGAAGGCGAAGCCGGCAGCGGCGATCAGCGCCAGGGTGACGATGTAAGAGCTTCCGAACCAGTCGCGCTCACGTCCAAGGTCGAGCATGATCTGGAGCGCTCCGACCGCGGCGACGAGGAGGCCGAGCCCGACGAAGTCGATCGGCACCTTCGCCGTTGCCGACTCCGCCTTGCGGAGCAGGGCGACCGCGGCGATCGAGCAGAGGACGGCGATCGGCACGTTGATGAAGAAGATCCAGTTCCAGCCCCAATTGTCGCTGATCGTTCCGCCGAGGATCGGCCCGAAGATCGGCGCAACGATGGTGGTCATCGCCCAGATGCCGGTCGCCTGGCCGTGTTTCTCCTTGGGGAAGATACGAAGCAGCAGCGTCTGGCTGATCGGCATGATCGGGCCGCCGGCGAAGCCCTGGCCGATCCGGAACAGCACCAGCGCTCCAAGGCTCGGCGCGATGCCGCACAGGAAGGAGAACAGGCCGAAGCCGATCATCCCGGCAACGAACACCCGCACCTCGCCGAACCGGCGGGCGAGCCAGCCGGTCAGCGGAACGCAGATCGCCTCCGCCACCGCATAGGAAGTGATGACCCACGTGCCTTCGGTCGGCGAGATGCCGAGTCCGCCGGCGATGTGCGCGACGGACACGTTGGCGATGGTGAGGTCGAGCACCACCATGAAGTTGCTGAGCGCCAACACCAGCCCGGCGAGGAGCACGGTGCTCCACGGCAGGCCGGTCGGCGACTGCGGGGCCGCACTGGCCATTAGCGTGGGCTCACGTCCACGGTTGCGTCCATCGACAGGCCGACCCGCAGCGGGTGCGAGGCCAGCTCCTTTGGATCGAGCGCGATGCGCACCGGAAGGCGCTGAACGACCTTGATCCAGTTGCCGGTCGCATTCTGAGCCGGGATCAGTGCGAAGGCCGATCCGGTGCCGCCGGCAAAGCCCATGACCTTGCCGTGGAACACGGTCTTGCTGCCATAGAGGTCACTGGTCAGGGTCGCCGGCTGGCCGGGCTGCACCCGGGTCAGCTGCCCTTCCTTGAAGTTCGCATCGACATAGACCGAGCCAACCGGGACGATGGTCATCACCGCATTGCCAGCAGCGACGCGCTGGCCGACCTGGACCTGGCGGTTGGTGACGACGCCGTCGATCGGTGCGCGGATCACGGTTCGGGAGAGGTCGAGCC
>DASUZY010000005.1:0-2743 GCA_036376635.1 Sphingomicrobium sp. | reverse complement strand
TGCCCCCCTGTCCAAGGTGCGGCATGCGCTCGAGCTGATCCAGACTCTCGAACCGACCGGAGTTGGAGCGAGATCACTCGCCGAATGCCTCGCGCTGCAGGCCAGGGCGGTTGACCGCTACGATCCGGCGATGGCGCGGCTGATCGACAATCTTGACCTCCTGTCGAAAGGCCGAACCAGCGACCTCAAACGGATCTGCGGGGTCGATGACGAGGATCTGGCGGACATGATCCGGGAGCTCAGGGCCTATGATCCCAAGCCCGGCTGCCAATTTTCCGGCAATGCGTCGGCGGAAGTGACGCCCGACGTGTTCGTTCGCCAGATCCGGACGGGATTTGCAGTCGAACTCAACCAGGCGACCCTGCCTCGGCTGCTGGTCAACCGGCGGTACTACCAGGAGCTGAAATCGGGGCCGCAGGACAAGGCATCCCGAGCATGGCTCAGCGAATGCCTTCAGAACGCGGGCTGGCTGGTGAAGGCGCTCGACCAGCGGGCGCGGACCATCGTCAAGGTGGTGAGCGAGATCGTGAAGCGTCAGCACGGCTTTTTCGAACGCGGGGTTGCGGCGATGAAGCCGTTGACGCTGCGCGAGGTCGCCGAGGCAATCGGGATGCATGAGTCGACTGTCAGCCGCGTTACCTCAAACAAATATCTGCTGTGCGATCGCGGCCTGTTCGAGTTGAAGTACTTCTTCGGCTCGGGCGTGGCATCCGCCGAAGGAGAAGGCGCGGCCGCCGAGGCGGTAAAGGCAGCGATCAGGGAGCTTATCGACGCCGAGACCGAAGTGCTGAGCGACGATGCCATCGCCGCATTGCTCAAGCAGCGCGGCTTCGACTGCGCCCGCCGCACCGTGGTCAAATATCGGGAGTCGATGGGCATCGGCTCATCGATCCAGCGCCGGCGAATGCGGAAGATCGCCGGCTAGGCCGTCACCCGCGCCCAGATCGGCAGGTGGTCAGATGCACGACGAGCGGCTGGGCTCATGTGCACTCCCGCCGCTTCGATGCTGAGGTCCTTGTGGACGATGATCCGGTCGAGCTGTGCGACCGGGTGCCGGGCATGGAAGCTCGGGCCAGTCGGCGCGAGATGGAATTCGGGCTGGAGCTGATTGAGGCAACCAGCCTCCGTTCGCCACTCGTTGGTATCGCCCATCAGCACCGTCGGCATCTTCTGCGGTCGCTGCTGAATCGCTTCGAGGATCGCGCGCAGCTGCCGCTTCCGCCACAGGCCGGAGAGGTCGAGGTGCATGCCGACGACCCGCAGCGGCTTCTCATCGATCAGCAGCTCGGCAATCACCGCGCCGCGCGGCTCCAGTGTTGGCAGATGAAGCGCCGCACAGCCCAGCACCCCGATGTGCCGCTTCACCAGGATCGCGTTGCCGTGCCAGCCGATGTTGCGGGTATCGACTCCGAGGAAACGGTCGGCATGCTTGCGGACGCTCTCCAGCGTTCGCTTATGCCGAACCCCGAAATGCACCGGCTTGTACATGCCGTGACTGTCGATCAGCGAGTGCGGCACCGTCGACCCGCGCCCGCCGATGCGCTTGTCGGCCTCTTGCAGCGCCACCACGTCGGCGTCGATTTCCTGCAGCACCGTCAGCACGCGATGGGGGTCGCGCTTGCCGTCCAGCCCAACCGCCTTGTGCATGTTGTAGCTGGCGAGGGTGATGCAACTGCTCACGTCAGCGCCAATAGCCGTTCAGCCTGAATGGTTCCTAGACGTCGAGGTTGGCGACGCTGAGCGCATTGTCCTGGATGAACTCGCGGCGGGGTTCCACCACGTCACCCATCAGCCGGGTGAAGATCTCGTCCGCGACATCGGCCTGAGCGACCTCGACGCGAAGCAACGAGCGGTTGGCCGGATCGAGCGTCGTTTCCCACAGCTGCTCGGCGTTCATCTCGCCGAGACCCTTGTAGCGCTGGATGCTAAGGCCCTTCCGCCCCGCGGCAAGCACCGCATCGAGCAGCTCCGACGGGCGAGTCACCGCGACCGGCTTGCCTTTGGTGTCGGCGGCGGCTTCCTCGGCTGCCTCTTCCCCCTCACCAGAACCGGCCGTCGGCTCGCCTTCGACCTGCGCACCTTTCTTGAGCGTCCGCATCGTCGAGGGCTTCGCGTAGGTCGGAGCCTGCTCCTTCGCGAGCGCGTCGAGCTTGCGCGCCTCGGCTGAGACCAGGAACGCGGGCTCGATGATGTGAGCGTCGGTCACGCCCCGCCACAGCCGCTTCAGCAGATAGCCGCCTTCTTCGGCGACCTCACCCGACCAGCTCGCCTCCGGATCGCCGGCTGCAAGCCACTCCGCGACCTTGGCGATCGCCTTGGCCTTGGCGTCGGCGTTGAGGTCCGACCTCAGCGCGCCATTGATCGCCAGCGCCTCGATCAGCGCCGGGTCGTACTTGCGTGGTGCATAGCGCATCAAGGTCCGCATCCGCCGCGCATGGTCGACGAGCGTCTTCAAGTCCTTGCCCGACCGCTGTCCCTCCGAAGTGTCGAGGACCAGGCCTTCGAGCCCCGCTTCCTCAAGATAATCGTCGAGCGCTGCGTCGTCCTTCACATAGACTTCCGAGCGGCCGCGGCTGACCTTGTAGAGCGGCGGCTGGGCGATGAAGAGGTGGCCATGCTCGATCAGCTCGGGCATCTGCCGGTAGAAGAAGGTGAGGAGCAGCGTCCGGATGTGGGCGCCGTCGACGTCGGCGTCCGTCATGATCACGATCTTGTGATAGCGCAGCTTCTCGATGTTGAACTC
>DASUZY010000004.1:0-45132 GCA_036376635.1 Sphingomicrobium sp. | reverse complement strand
CTCGCGGAATATCTCGTGAGCGAGATCCAGGAGGTCTATCGACTGCAGGGCGTGAAGATCAACGACAAGCACATCGAGGTGATCGTTCGCCAGATGCTGCAGAAGGTCGAGATCACCGACGGCGGCGACACCACGCTGTTGGCCGGCGAGCAGGTCGATCGCCAGGAGATGGACGAGACGAACGCCAGGCTCGAGAAGAAGCAGAAGCCTGCCGAGGGCAAGCCCGTCCTCCTGGGCATCACCAAGGCGTCGCTGCAGACCCGCAGCTTCATCTCGGCGGCTTCGTTCCAGGAGACCACCCGTGTCCTCACCGAGGCAGCGGTCCAGGGCAAGGTCGATACGCTCGAAGGCCTCAAGGAGAACGTCATCGTCGGACGTCTGATCCCGGCTGGCACCGGTGCAGGCATGAACCGCCTGCGCGTTGCTGCCTCGTCGCGTGACACCGCACTTCGTGCGGCTCAGCGCCGGATGCAGGAGGCGCTGATCGCGCCGGATTCGGCCGAGGAGCTTCGTGCCGCTGAGTTGGCTCGCAGCCCGCGTGACGACGCTGCCGGAGTGGGCGACGATCCGCTCGCCGAGGTGGTCCCGAGCGGTCACGGCCTCGACGCGGACGCCGGCGACTATCTGCAAGACTAAGGCAAGCTGCCCGGTTCGGCAGCGAAGCTTAAACAAAACCCCGCCGGATCGCTCCGGCGGGGTTTATTTTCGCGCTACTGTGCGACTTAGCAGCGGTCGCCGTGCATCGCGTTCTGCGTGCAGCTCGCGGCCGAATTGACGTCCGCCGCAGCGCCGCGGACCGTGTTGCAGCCAGCGATCGCGAGCGTCGCCGCTATCAAAGTCACCGCAGCCAGCTTCTGAATCATTGTCGCTCCTCCATTGGATATCGGAACGACAATGAATCACCGAAGCGGCTGAATGTCCACTGACTTAGTGGCAGCCGTTCCCGTTCATTGTGTTCTCGGTGCAGTTAGCAACCGAATTGACATCGCGGGCTGCACCGCGGACGGTGTTGCAGGCGGCGAGCGCAAGGGCGGTGCCGATCAGCACCACGGTCGTGACTTTCTGAATCATGGGGTCTCTCCTGTCTAACGGCAGGAACTAACGCTGCGACTCCGAAACGGCTCCATCGACGTCGCTGATTGCCGCCAACCCGAGGTCAGACGGCGACAGGCGCAGAGATGTGCGGATGCGGTTCGTAATTCTCGAAGACGAAATCCTCGGGCTCATATTCGAAGAGCCCTTGCCCCCGATCCTTGATCACTAGTTGCGGCAATGGCCGAGGCTCGCGCCCGAGCTGCAGCCGCGTCTGGTCGAGATGGTTCGAGTAGAGATGGCAGTCGCCACCAGTCCAGACGAACGTGCCCGGCTCGAGGCCGCATTCGCGCGCCAGCATATGGGTCAGCAGAGCGTATGACGCGATGTTGAAGGGCACGCCAAGGAAGACGTCGGCGCTCCGCTGGTAAAGCTGGAGATTAAGCCGTCCCGCGGCGACTTGGGTTTGGAACAGGCAATGGCAGGGAGCGAGCGCCATCGCTGCAATCTCTCCGGGGTTCCACGCCGTGACTATTTGCCGACGCGAATACGGATCCTTGCGGATAAGCTCCACGAGACTTGCAATCTGGTCGATATGACGGCCATCGGCGGTCTGCCAGTTGCGCCACTGCTTCCCGTAGACCGGGCCAAGGTCACCCTCCTCGTTAGCCCATTCGTCCCAAATGCTGACCTTTCGCTCGTTGAGCCAGCGGACATTGGTGTCGCCCCGAAGGAACCACAGCAACTCGACGATGATCGACCGCAAGTGAAGCTTCTTGGTCGTCAGTAGCGGGAAGCCGTCGGCGAGATCGAAACGCATCTGTGCGCCGAACCAGGACAGGGTTCCGGTCCCTGTGCGGTCTTCCTGCTCCACTCCCCGGTCGAGGATAAGCTGCATGAGGTCCAGATATTGCCGCATCGGCTGCACCCTAAGCCCCGCGACGGCGACGTCCAGTGCCTGTGGTGACTCCATTTCGGATCGCAGATTTGGACTAGGTTCGAGTGGGCCGGCTCCGCCCCATAACCTACGGTCCCGGAATGCGGTTTCAGCGGACCGAACAGCCTCTTCACCTCAATGGACTTGCGGATGCTCGAAAGTTTTTCGCTGGGTGCCTCGAGGAAGAGGATCCATCGAGAGAGACGCTGTGGGTGGCGCACGTCGATGATCAATCGCGGTGTATTCACGTTTCACGACACGTTGGAGATGAAGCCGAAGCGATGATCCCTGTCCGGGAAATCATCGCGGACGCGCTGAGGCATGGGACTACCGGGCTCGTTCTAGCCCATAATCATCCGAGCGGGGAGCCGCGGCCGAGCGAGAGCGATTTCCGTGCCACCCGCCGCTTGGCCACCGCCGCGGAGGCGATCGACTGCACCCTGGTGGATCACCTCGTGTTCGGCGGAAGCGAATGCACCAGCCTGAGGCGGCTGGGTTACCTCTAGCCCTTACAGGGCTTGATCTTGTCGGGAGCAGGACGGGGGCCGGCGATCCGGAATGCCATCAGGTAGACGTCACCGCCGGACAGAACCGTAAACTTAACCGGCTGCATGCCAAGCGCGGCGAACTCGCACCTAAGCTCCGGGGGCGGCATTCCGTGCTGGCGAACGGGTCGGTCGGAATCGACCACGATGACCTGCCCGTCCGGCCTTACGCCCTCGCGCATGTGCCAGAGGAAGGCATAGGGGCTGGCGACTTCATGATACATATGGACCAGGAAAACCCGGTCGAACGAACTTACCGGAAGCATTGGGTCGTCGGCCGTGCCCAACTTCACTGCGACATTATCGAGCCGTTCGCGCTGGACTCGGTCGCTTAGAGAATCGCGGATATCGGGAATGATGTCTTCAGCAAGGACCCGCCCCTTGGGTCCAACAACCTTTGCCAGGCGAACGGTATAATAGCCCTCGCCCGCGCCGACATCGGCGACCGACATCCCTGCCTTCACGCCGGCGATCCGCATCACGTCTTCTGCTTCACCTGCCCGGTCTCGAGCATCTTCGGTCGAGAAGGTGCCGCCAACGATCGGAGCGACGTCCCGCTGAGCCGTCGGGAAATGCGGTTCCGTCGGCTGCGCCCGGCAGCCGGCGAGGGCAAGTAGCGAGACCGCGAGCGCCCTATTCCACATCCTCAACCTCAACCGTCTCCCCCGTGACGCGTTGGGACAAGGCCGCTGCCATGAAGCGATCGAGGTCACCGTCGAGCACATCACTCGGTGACGTCGATGTAACCCCCGTCCTCAGGTCCTTAACCAGCTGGTACGGCTGGAGAACATAAGAGCGGATCTGGTGCCCCCACCCGATATCGGTTTTCGCGGCATTGGCCGCATTGGCCTGGGCCTCGCGTTTTTGAAGCTCGGCCTCATAAAGACGCGCCTTCAACTGCTTGAACGCCGAGGCGCGGTTCTTGTGCTGTGAGCGCTCATTTTGACAGGCGACCACGATGCCGGTCGGGATGTGCGTGATGCGAACCGCGCTGTCGGTCGTGTTCACGTGCTGACCGCCGGCGCCCGAAGCGCGATAGGTGTCGATCCGCAGCTCAGCCTCGTTTATCTGGATGTCGATATCGTCATCGACCTCCGGATAGACCCACACGCTTGAGAAGCTGGTGTGCCGCCGCGCATTGGCATCGTAAGGGCTGATGCGGACGAGGCGGTGGACACCGCTTTCCACCTTCAGGTTTCCGTAGGCGTTTTCGCCCTTGATGAGCAAAGTCGCCGACTTGATTCCGGCCTGCTCGCCGGAGTGGTGATCGATCAGCTCGACCTTGAACCGCTTCCGCTCGCCCCAACGGCTGTACATGCGCTGGAGCATCTCGGCCCAATCCTGGCTCTCGGTGCCGCCCGCTCCTGCGTTGATCTCGACATATGCATTGTTGGCGTCCGCTTCACCGGCCAGCAGTGCTGCGACCTTGTCACGGTCGGCACGTTCGGCGAGCTCAGCGAGACTGCGAATTCCGTCCTCGACGAGGTCGTTATCGCCCTCGCTCTCGGCCAGCTCGATCAGTTCGGAAGTGTCAGCGAGCTCGCGCTCCAAAGTCCGCGTCGCGCTGATCGCCTCTTCCAGGCGCCGTCGTTCGCGCATGACCTCCTGCGCGGCTTTCGGGTCGTCCCAGAGTGCCGAGTCCTCGACCTTGGCATTCAGCTCGTCGAGCCGCTTCAGCGCGCGATCCCAGTCGAGGAAGCGGCGCAGCAGCTCGGTCGCTGCGTGAATCTGGTCGATATGGGCCTGCGCTTCGGCGCGCATGGTTCAATGCTCTCGTGACTAAAGGGTGTTGAGACAGCCCTATTAGAGCGAGTTCGTGGTTGGCAAGCCAGCGCCAGGTTGAGCAGCGGTCGTGGTCTGGGTCTCATCGCCACTCCCGTCGCTAGACTGCGACTGCTGAAGTTGCTGTTGACGTTGCAACTGCTCCTGCTGCCATGCCTGCAGCGCCTGCTGCTGCTGAGCCACGTTGTACGGGTCGCCAAGGGAGCTTTTGAAGGTCTTTTGCTCCTCAGTCTGGGGCTGGAATGCTTCCCAGATCACGTCCGACTTGGCCTCTTCAGTAGTCGGGAAGACGCCGAAGACGGGCTTCCCGGTGTTCCGGTCGATGCGCACCCAGCGGATGCCCGGCGGTGCGACGAACGGCACCTTGGGCTGGTCCTTGAGCGCAGTCTGCGCCCATTGCTTCCAGATCGGCGCGGAGATCCGGCCGCCCTGCGCCCACCCGCCTAGCGGCCGCGGGGTATCGTAGCCGAGATAGACGCCAGCCACGATGTCAGGGGTCCCGCCAACGAACCAGACGTTGGTGGGCCCGTTGGTGGTTCCCGTCTTGCCGAACAGCGGACGATTGAGATCCCGAAGCACAGTTGCCGTGCCGCGCTGGATCACGCCCTCCATGATATGGACCATCTGGAATGCGGCCATCGCATCGACCAGCTGCTTGGTGCGGCTGGGGGGACGCGGCATCGCCTTTCCATCCCAGTCGGCGGCATTGCAATTGCCCATAACGGCGCAGCGGTTGTCGGATCGGTAAATGACCTTGCCGCTTCGATCCTGGACGTAATCGATGGTCGTCGGCTTCACCGAACGCCCCTGGTTGGCGAGGATCGCGTAAGCGTTGGTCAATCGCAGAACGGTCGTCTCGCCAGCGCCCAGAGCGAAGGAGAGATAATTGCCGTAATCGCCGACCCCGAGAGTCCGTGCCACGGCCGTAATCTTGGGCATTCCAATCGCCGAGGCCGCGCGAACGGTCATCAAGTTCCGCGATTGCTCGACTCCCCAGCGCAACGTGTGCGGTCCGGCCGAGCGGCGGTCGAAATTGACGAAGCACTTCTGACCGAGGCCAGCGCCCTGCCAAACGCAGAAGGGAGCGTCCAGCTCGATGGTCGCTGGTGTGAAGCCATTCTGGAGTGCCGTGACGTAGACAATCGGCTTGAATGCCGAGCCAGGCTGGCGAAGCGCTTGGGTCGTTCGATTGTAGGGAGATCCAATCACGTCGAACCCGCCCTGCATCGCCATCACCCGGCCCGTGTGGACCTCCTCGACCAGCATTCCCCCCGAAACTTCGGGCACCGACCGCAGTGCATATTGATTGCCCGACACCTGCTTGACGATGATCACCATGCCGGGATTCAGGAAATCGAAGGCGCGGCCGCCGGCGCCTCGTTTCGGCATCGCCGCATTCGATGCGGACAGGAACCCGTTCGTACCGTTGGCAAACCCGATGTTCGCTTCAGTGTCGCCCTTCTGAAGGACAACAGCCTTCAACCAATCCGGATATCCCGTCCCGACGGGCGAACGATCGAGCTGTCCGGCCCAATCCTTGCTGAGGTCGATCTTCATGCCGAGGTCGGCCCAGCCCCGGCTGCCATCGAAGCGGGTAAGCCCGTCCCGCAACGCTTGGGCTGCTGCATCCTGCGTGACTGGATCCATTGAGCTGCGGACCCATAAGCCGCCCCCATAGAGACTGTTCGGCCCGTCTTTCACGTCCTGACCGAACTGCTTGATCAGTTCGCGCCGGACTTCTTCCATGAAGTAGCCGCCTTGTTGGTGGAATTTCTCATTGCTGCCGTACCGGATTGTACCGATCGGCGTCGCCGCAGCCGCGTTTTCCTGCTCCTCGGTGATGTAGCCGTTCTTGTACATCTCGCGGAGGACGTAGGCGCGCCGGTCTAGGGCTTTCTGCGTGGCCCGCTCCGGATCGTAGTTCGCAGGAGCACGCGGGAGCACAGCGAGATAGGCTGCCTCGGACAAGGTGAGGTCGCTTACGTCCTTGTCGAAATAGGCGCGCGATGCGGCCTGAATCCCGTACGCGTTCCGGCCCAGAAAGATCGAATTGAGGTACAGTTCGAGGATCTGCTGCTTGTTGAGCGTATCTTCCAGGCGGAAGGCCATGATCGCCTCGCGCGCCTTGCGGCCAACATTGTAGCTGCTGTCCCGCAGCAGATATTTCGCGACCTGCTGGGTGATCGTGGATCCGCCGGGCACTCGGCCGTGGCGGCCAATATGTGTCGTGTAATTGAAAACCGCCTTGACGAAGCCGGTGTAATCGATCCCGTGATGCGAGAAGAAGTCCTTGTCCTCGGCCGAGATGAACGCGTGAACGACCAGCGGCGGGATCTCGTCGTAGGACAGATCGACGCGGCGTTCCCGGGCAAAGGTCTGCACCGGCGTGCCGTCGTAACCGCGGATGTTGGCCGGGAGCGGGGGTTGATAAGACAGCAAATACTGGGCGGTGGGCAAGGTGCTCGCGAAATAGAGCCACATGGCGGCGAACAGAGTGAACAGCGCCGCAAATGCCCAGGTCGCCCAACGCACCCAGGTGCGTGCCCACCAAGGGTCAACGACCGCGTGAACTCGCTCGTTGAAGGCGACGAGGTCTGGCAGCTGCCAGTCGGGGACGTTCAGGCGCTCGAACTTCATGGGCGGCAAGCGTCTAGCCTGTCGTGAGAAATGCGGGAAGCCGGTTAATGCCGAGCTTGCGCCGCGACGTCCGCTTCGATCGCTTGAGCAAGAGCCAGAACCATCTTCGCTCGCTCCTCTGGATTGCGAAGCAGCAGTTCGTCGTCGGCATTGCTCAGATAACCTGCTTCGAACAGCACTGCGGGGGCATCCGCTCGGCGAAGCACGTGGAAGGCGGCGAAGCGGTGGGGATTGGGTCGGAGCTCCACCCGCCCTGCGGCCTTGCTGATCACCCGGGAAGCCAGGTTGGCGGACTCTCCCATCTGATCGCGCATTGCGAGATCAGCGAGAATCGCGTCGACGGCGCCGGATTTACTGCCGAAGTCGGAACGCGCGTCCTCGGTCGACGCAAGCCGCGCCGCTTCCGCGTCAGACGCCACGTCCGACAGCGAATAGACGCTCGCTCCGCGCGCCAAGGGGTTCGCGGCGCTGTCGATATGGATCGAGATGAACATTGCGGCATCGAGCCGACGGGCGACCGCCGCCCGGTCATCGAGCGTAAGATAGCGATCGTCGTCGCGGGTCATTGCGACGCGCACCCGGCCCCGCCTGACGAGCTCGTCGCGCAAGGCCTGCGACAGCTCGAGGGTCAGATCCTTTTCGTGCACCTGTCCCGAAACGCTGGTCGCTCCGGGATCCCGGCCGCCGTGGCCTGCGTCGATGACAACGATCGGGCGTCCTGCGGCGACCGGCGCTGCATAAATGCGGTCGGTAACTGCTGGCGGCAAATTGACGGTCAAAGCCGATCGCGCGGCTGCGTCGCTGCCCCGACCAGCGAGAAAAAAGGCGAACGCCGCCACGGCGAGCGCTGTTACCAGCGCGCCGGCAATGGCGTGTTGCTTTCCCACCCCCTCGGTCATCGCCCTCAACCAGGCCATTGAACTCAAATGACTATATCACTCAAACATGGTTAATGGGAAATTGCCGGCATGAAGGAAAGCTGGAAATCCCCCGCATAGAACTTACATCGGGTCAGCGCCGTCGCGCCGGTTGCGGCGCGGACTCGGCGGTGCTAACCGAAATTTGATCTCCGGTAGTCGCCGGAGAATTTGCGCCGCGGTCAGTGCGATGGACGCGGCTCCACGAGGTTGAAGCTCGAATGAAGCCAAAGAACGCCCATCGTCCGCTCCGTGAAGGTGCGGCGGGCGCGTTCCCCGCGCTGAGGCACGGGATGACTCATCGAGCAGAGGCGCTTTCCATTCATCACGCCTTCGCAGGAGCGGAGGTCATCAAGATTGCGCGCCGCAGCGCCACTTCGCTGCCCACGCGCGCCCGGAGAACATTCAATGTCCATGCGCATGCTAATCGATGCGCGCCACCCGGAGGAAACCCGGGTCGCGGTCGTCAAAGGAAACCGGATCGAGGAATTTGACTTCGAATCCGCTGAGCACAAGCAGCTCAAAGGCAATATCTATCTCGCCAAGGTCACCAGAGTAGAACCGTCGCTCCAAGCGGCGTTCATCGATTATGGCGGAAATCGCCATGGCTTCCTGGCCTTCAGCGAAATCCATCCCGACTATTACCAGATTCCCAAGGCAGACCGTGAGGCGTTGCTGCGGGAGGAAGCGGAGCACGCTGCCGAGGAAGAGCGCCTGCGCGCTGCGGAATATGATGACGCCGAGGAGCTCGACGAGGTTGCCGAGAGCGATGACGAAGAAATCGCGGACGCCCATGAAGGTTCGGAAAACGAGAACGGCGACGATACGCATGAGGCGGGGACCGGGTCGAACCGCTCACCGGTCGACGAGTCTGCCGCCGACGAGCTGCGCCGCAAGCGCCAGAACCTGCGTCGCCGCTACAAGATCCAGGACGTAATCCAGCGCCGTCAGGTGCTACTCGTCCAGGTCGTGAAAGAAGAGCGCGGCAACAAGGGCGCGGCCCTCACCACCTATCTTTCCCTGGCCGGCCGCTATTGCGTGCTGATGCCGAATACCAGCCACGGCGGCGGCATCTCCAGGAAGATTTCGAACGGCGCCGACCGGAAGCGGCTGAAATCGATCATGTCCGACCTCAACCTGCCGAAGACGATGGGTCTCATCGTCCGCACGGCAGGGCTGTCGCGCACCAAGGTCGAGATCAAGCGCGACTTCGATTACCTCGCTCGCCTGTGGGATGAGATCCGCGAGCGCACGCTCGGCAGCACCGCGCCGGCCCTGATCTACCGCGACAGCGACCTCATCAAGCGGGCGATCCGCGATCTCTATCATCGCGAGATCGAGGAAGTGGTGGTCGAGGGCGACGAGGGCTACAAGGCTGCCCGCGGCTTCATGAAGCTGCTGATGCCCAGCCACGTGAAGCGAGTGAAGCTTCACAGCGACACGACGCCATTGTTCCAGCGATCAGGCGTCGAGGACCAGCTTTCGGCGATGTACCAGCCGATCGTACAGCTAAAGTCGGGCGGTTATCTGGTCATCAATCCGACCGAGGCCCTGGTCTCGATCGACATCAACTCGGGACGCTCCACCCGCGAGCACAATATCGAGCTCACGGCTTACAACACCAACCTCGAGGCCGCGCAGGAGATCGCTCGGCAGCTTAGGCTGCGCGACATGGCGGGCCTGGTCGTCATCGACTTCATCGACATGGAGCAGAACAGCCATGTCCGGAAGGTCGAGAAAGCCATGAAGGAGGCGCTGAAGAACGACCGCGCCCGAATCCAGGTCGGCCGTATCTCCAGCTTCGGGCTAATGGAAATGAGCCGCCAGCGTCTGCGGACGGGTGTCCTCGAAGCCTCGACCAAGCCTTGTCCGCATTGCGAGGGTACTGGACTGATGCGCACCGCCGCATCAGCAGGCTTGTCGGCGCTTCGTATGTTGGAAGATGAGGCGACGCGGGGTCGTGGCGAGCGCATTTGCCTCCGCGCCGGCCGGGAAGCTGCAATTTACGTGCTCAACAAGAAGCGCGCCGAGCTCGCCGATATCGAGCAGCGGTACGGCGTCATCATCGAGATCCTGGTCGACGAAAGCTTCGAGGGTGCTCGGATGACGGTCGACAGCTCCGGGCCAAAGCCGGTGGCTGCTCCGCGGGCGCAGGCCGTAGCGGTTGATGTCGACATCGATGAAGACTTTGACGAGGAGGCGCTCGACGACGAGACCGAGGAGGATTCCGAAGAGTCGGAGGCAAGGGAGGCGGGTCAGGAAGGCGATCGCCAGGGACGCCGCCGCAGGCGCCGACGCCGTGGGGGCCGCGGCCGGAATCGCCGCGAGGGCGGGGAACCAGCCGAGGCTAGTGACGACACTGAGACTGAGGCCCCTGCGGAAGCCGAACCGTCGCCCTCGGAGGCCGCCGCGGACGCGCAGTCCGAAGAGCCTCGTGAAGGCGGCCGTCGTCGCCGCAGACGTCGCGGTCGCGGCGGCTCCACAACCGAAGCCGCCGACGAAGCTCTGATGCCGGACAGCTCGCCGATGATTGAAACGCCGACCGACCAGGAAGCGCCGATCGCACCGGTCGAGGCTGCCGAAGAGGCGCAACCTGCCCCGAAACGCGGCCGTCGCAAGAAGGTCGCTGCGGAAGCGGAGATCGCTGTGATCGAACCTGCTCCAGCAGAGGCTCCTCCCGCCCAAACCGCGGAAGACGCGCCCCCGGAGAAACCAGCGCGCAAGCGGCGGTCGAAGAAGGTAGACGCTGCGGCTACGGAAGCCGCCGCCGAGCCTGTCCCCGTCCCTGCCGCCAATAACGATACGGCGGACGACGGAGGGGACGAGCCACGACGCTCGGGCTGGTGGCAGCGGACATTCGGTTGACCGCTTAGTCTCGGCTTTTCATGCCGCATTCAGGCCACCAAATGCTAAGCGGGCGAGTGATGAAGTCGACACTCGCCCGCTTCGTGCGCCTGTTGATGCTCACGCTGATGCTGAGCCTGGTCACATCGCGGCCCGCTTTTGCTCAGGATGATCAGGACGCCGGGCCGTCGGTCCTGCGCGACACCGAGACCGAGCTGCTGTTCAAGCAGATGGCACAGCCATTGATCGTCGCGGGCGGCCTCGATCCCCGCAGCGTCAACGTCGTCCTCCTCAACGATCCCGAGATCAACGCCTTCGTTGCCACCGGACAGACGGTCTATGTGCAGTCGGGTCTACTGGAGGCGGCGGACAATGTTGACCAGCTACAGGGCGTTGTCGCTCACGAGCTCGGGCACGTCATCGCCGGAGACGCCATCCGCAGTGGCCAGGGGATGAAGCAGGCGACCAGCATCAGCATCTTATCCCTCGTCCTCGGCGCGGTCGCCATCGCGGCGGGCGCCGGCGAGGCCGGAATGGGCATCATGCAGGCCGGCCAGCGAGCGGCGCTCGGGGAATATATGGCTTTCACCCGCGGGCAGGAGGCGACGGCGGATGCGACCGGGGCCCGGCTCCTCTCGAAGGCGGGCATTAGCGGCAAGGGCATGCTGGATTTCTTCAACAAGCTCCAGAACGAGGAATACCGCCTGGCGATCTACTCGAAGGACAGCTTTGATCGCGATCACCCGTTGAATTCCGAACGGATCGAGGCTTTGGGAGTCAAGCTCCGCAGCGATCCCGCATGGAACAAGCCGAGCGACCCTGCTCTCGAAGCACGCTTTCAGCGGGTCAAGGCGAAGCTGCTCGGCTACATCAATCCGAAGCAGGCGGTGCTCAAATACCCGGAGTCCAATCAGAGCATCCCCGCGCACTACGCCCGGGCTTACGCCTACCACCTTGGCGGCTATCCAGACAAAGCGATCGCAGAGGCGAACGCACTGCTCGCGATCGATCCGCATGATCCCTTCTTCCTCGAACTCAAGGGCCAGATCCTGCTCGAGGGAGGGAAGCCGAAGGACGCAATTCCCGTTCTGCGTGAAGCGACCCAGCGGTCAGGCGACGCGCCGATGATCGCCGCCATGCTCGGACACGCGCTGGTGGCGACCGAGGATCCCAAGAATTACACCGAAGCCAAGCAGATCCTGAAGGTCGCGGTGAACAAGGACAATCAGGACCCGTTCGCCTGGTATCAGCTGGGCATCATCTACTCGCAGGAGGGGGATGACGCGCGGGCCCAGCTGGCAACCGCCGAGCGCAGCAATCTTGAAGGCAATCCCAAGCTGGCCCTGGCGAGCGCCCAGATGGCGATGAAGGGCATTCCGCTCGGCACCCCCGACTATCTGAGGGCTCAGGACATCGCGATGGTGTCGAAGGCTGAACTCGCCAAGAAAGACAAGAAGTACCGCGATTCGAAAGAGCTGACCGAGTGAATGAGAAGAACGAGACGCCAAAGCGCCAGGGTAGCTTCGGCGCAGCCATTGCTGGCGGAATAATCGGATCGGTACTGACTGCCGCCTTCCTGTTTTTCGCGGCGCCGACGTTGCTCAGCAGCCGCATCGTACGAGCCGGCATCCTCGCCGATCCGCAGGTGCTGCTCGATGCCAACGACGCACTTCACGATGCACAATATGCACCGATCCTAGCTGCCAACCGATCGGCGATCGAGACACCATTCGGCAGTTCCTGGAAAGGCGCAGCCAAGCCCCAGGTGACCATGGTCGAATTCTTCGATTACGCCTGCCCCTATTGCAAGGCGAGCAATCCCGCGGTCGATCGCCTGCTGAAGGAGGATCAGGGCCTGCGCGTCGTCTATCGTGAATTGCCCATCCTCGGACCCGACAGCGTTACCTCTGCCCGCCTTTCCCTGGAAGCGTCGAAGCTTGGCCGGTTCGCTCAATTCCACGACGCGCTATGGGCCGCGGGGCGCCCCGCACCCGAAACCAATGCCGCGGCCGCACAGAATGCCGGCATTTCCGCAACCCCGACCCAGGATCCCACAATCGACGCCGAGCTCAATCACAATCTGAAGCTCGCCGGTGAGCTGGGCGCGACCGGAACTCCGCTGTTCGTCGTCGGCGACCGAGTGATGAACGGCGCTGTCGGATATGACACGCTGAAGGCAGCGATCGACAAAGCGCGGACCAGGACCGACTAACGTACACCTGATCCCCGCCTCCGGTTGACTTTGGTTAGGCTGGCCGCTCACTTGGCCGCACGGAATACCGGGGAGAGTTAGATGAATAAGGGATTGGTCGCCTTGACGATTGCGGCTGCCGCGGCGGGACTGGGCGGAGTGCGAGCGGCGACTACCGACGATCCTTACATCTGGCTCGAAGAAGTGTCCTCGCCCAAGGCAATGGCATGGGTCGAGCAGCATAATGCCAAATCGACCGCGGTGCTTCAGGCGGATCCCCGTTATCAGCCGTATTACGACCAGGCGCTCGCACTTTTGCAGGCCAAGGACCGGATCCCCGTCGGCGAGTTCATCGGCGGGCAGGTTTATAACTTCTGGCAGGATTCCGACCATGTTCGCGGCATCTGGCGGCGCGCCAGCATCGCCAGTTACTCAAGCGGCAATCCCCAATGGGAGACGGTGCTCGACCTCGACGCGCTCGCCGCTACCGAGAAAGCCAACTGGGTCTGGAAGGGCGCGCAATGCGCCCGTCCCCTGGAAAAGCGGTGCCTCATCAATCTCTCCGATGGAGGAGAAGATGCGGTCACCATCCGCGAGTTCGATTTGCCGACCAAGTCGTTCGTCAAAGGCGGCTTCGATCTCCCCAAGGGCAAACAGCGAGTCGCCTGGGAGAATGAGAACAGCCTGCTCATCTCACGCGAATGGAAGCCGGGAGAGCTGGGCCGAACCGGCTACCCCTACATTGCCAAAAGGCTCCATCGCGGACAGCCGCTATCAGCTGCGGTCGAAGTTTACCGCGGGGATCCAAAGGATGGCGGCTACGGAGTATCGCCTTACGTCCTGCGCGATGCCCAAGGGCGCACGCTGTCGCTGATCGACCGCCCGCTCGATACCTGGAACACCGAAACCTACGTGCTCGGTCCGAAAGGGCCGCAGCGGCTTGGCATTCCGGCCAAGGCCCGCCCGAGCGATCTCGTCGATGGACGGGTCGTCATTCAGTCGCAGGAGGCGTGGTCGCCTGCCGGAACCGGCAAGAGCTTCCCTGCAGGGACGCTGCTCTCCGTGGATCTCGTCCAGCTCAAGGCCAACCCCGAGCACCTGCACCCAACCTTGGTCTACACACCGGGACCGCGTGAGGCGCTCCAGGGAGCGAGGGCCTCGAAGGACGTGCTGATCGTGTCGACGCTGGATAATGTTCGGGGCCGCACCTTGACCTTCAAGCCCGGTCCGAATGGCACCTGGACCCGCTCCGCCCTCAATCTGCCCGACAATTCGACGCTCGGCGTCGCCGATGCTAACAGCATGGGCAACCAGGCGCTGATTACTGTCACGAATTTCCTGACCCCGCCTTCGCTGTGGCTGGCGGACGTTTCGACCGGCAAAGTCGGTCAGATCATGCAGCAGCCGGCAAAGTTCGATACCTCCAATCTGGTGGCCGAGCAGCGGGAAGCGGTCTCGACCGACGGAACCCGCATCCCCTATTTCCTGGTCCATCGAAGGGACATCAAACTCGACGGCAACAATCCCACCTTGCTCTATGCCTATGGCGGGTTCGAGGTCAGCCAGACGCCGACCTATTCGTCGACCAACGGCAAGCTGTGGCTGGAGCATGGCGGAGTCTATGCACTCGCCAATATCCGCGGCGGCGGCGAGTTTGGCCCGGCGTGGCATGAGGCGGGCCTGACCACCAAGCGGCAGATCATCTACGACGACTTCGCCGCGGTGGCCAAAGACCTCATTGCGACGCACGTGACCAGCCCGCGCCGCCTCGGCATTCGCGGCGGTTCCAACGGCGGCTTGCTGATGGGCGTCGAGTTCACCCAACATCCCGAGCTATGGAACGCCGTGATCATCGATGTTCCGCTGCTCGACATGCTTCGCATTTCGAAAATCGCGGCGGGTGCATCCTGGGAGGGCGAATATGGCAACGTCGAGACCGACCCTGCGGCCCGCGCTTTCTGGGAGAAGACGTCGCCCTATCAGAACCTGCGGAGCGGAGTGAAATACCCGACACCGTTCATCTTCACGACGACCAAGGACGACCGCGTTGGGCCCCAGCATGCCCGCAAGTTCGCGGCGCGCATGGAAGAGATGGGCCTCCCCTTCTACTATTACGAGAACACCGAAGGCGGGCATGCGGCTGGCGCCAACCTCAAGCAGACGGCGCACACCACCGCGCTTGAAATGGTCTATCTAACCCGCAAGCTGATGGATCCGGTCGAGCCGAATTAGAGGAGCTCCGTGCGGCGGCTACGACTTTCACGGCCCAAAGGTCGAGGTCACGCGAAAGCGAAGCACGTCGGTGCTGATCGAGGGTTTCGTCATTTCCTGAGGGTCCTCGGCCCTGGGGTTATCACCGGCGCAGCCGACGACGATCCATCAGGAATCGCGACCTACTCCCAAACGGGAGCGCAGTTCGGTTTCGGTCAGTTGTGGACCGCGCTCTATCAAATACCTCTCCTGCTCGGCGTTCAGGAGGCATGCGGCCGGATCGGAGCAGTCACGGGCAAGGGCCTCGCCGGGGTCATCAAGCAACACTATTCGCGGACGATCCTGATTGGCCTCGTCCTGCTGGTCGTCGTCGCAAATACCATAAACATCGGCGCGGACATTGCCGCCGTCGGCGAGGGGATGAACCTCGTTGTCGCGGTCCCGCGTCCAATCTTGGTGGTGACGACCGCGGTAGTCGTCCTCGCGCTTGAAATCTTCATTTCCTACGCAACTTACGCGAAGTTCCTGAAGTGGCTCGCGCTGGCGCTGCTCGCTTATCCCGCGACAACCTTGATCGTGAAACAGCCTTGGGGCGAAATTCTCTACGCGACAATCGTCCCACACATCGAGCTGACCGTATCATTCCTCTTCATCATCACTGGCGTCTTCGGGACGTCGATCTCGCCATACATGTTCTTCTGGCAGGCATCGGAGGAGGTCGAGGAAGAGCGAGCCCGCAATATCCCGTCGAAATCGAACGGCGAGCCCCGCCTTCCGAAAGGTTTCATCTCCGATCTGCGCATCGACACCGCCGCAGGCATGATTGCCGCCGAAGCAGCGCAATGGTTCATCATCATTACGACGGCCTCGGTGCTCTATCGGAATGGCGTCACGAACATCCAGACCGCCGCCGATGCAGCGAAAGCGCTGGAGCCGTTGGTCCGGTCCTTCCCCAACGCAGGTGAGGTCGCTCGGATTATTTTCGCCGTGGGCATTGTCGGGTTAGGCTTGCTCGGGATCCCGGTGCTTGCAGGCGCGGCCGGCTACGCATTGTCCGAGGCCTTTGGGTGGAAAGAAGGCTTGTCGAGAAAGTGGAACGAAGCGCCGGGCTTCTACGGCGTCATTACGGTCGCGACGTTGGTCGGGCTCTCGCTAAATTTCATCGGGCTCGATCCGATGAAGGCCCTGGTCTTCACCGCCGTGTTCAATGGAATCGCAGCGGTGCCTCTGCTGTTTGTCATCGCGCGGATCAACGGCAATGCCGCTATCATGGGAAAGTACCGAGGGGGCATTCTTTCCCGCGTCACGGTGTGGGTCACTTTCGGAGTGATGGCGCTTTCCGGCGGAGCGCTGATCTACACCACGATCTCAGGCCGCTGATCCCTTGAAGCCCTGAGCGACCACGTACCACTCGCTGGAGTCCTTGCGGCTCGCGGGTGGCTTGGCGTGCTTCACACTGGCGAAATTGCGTTTGAGCTCGGCCACGAGGTCATTGTCCGCGCCCCCCGCAAGCACCTTGGCGACATAGGCTCCGCCGGGCCGCAGCACTTCGCGAGCGAACTCCAGCCCCGTTTCGACAAGCGCCATCGTTCTCAAATGGTCGGTCTGCTGATGTCCGACGGTGTTTGCGGCCATGTCGGAGAGAACGAGATCGGCAGGCCCTCCAAGCGCCTCGCGAAGCAGGTCCGGCGCTGACTCGTTCATGAAATCCATCTGCAGGATGGTGACCCCATCGATCGGATCGGTGGGAAGGAGATCGATTCCAACGATACCGGCTTGCGGCGCCTTCCGGCGAACGACCTGGCTCCAGCCACCGGGCGCAATCCCGAGATCGACCACTGTCTTCACGCCTTTCAGCAGCTCAAACCGCTCGTCGAGCTCGATCAGCTTATAAGCGGCGCGGCTGCGATAATTCTCAGCCTTGGCGCGCTTGACGTACGGATCGTTGAGTTGCCGTTCCAGCCAGCGCGTCGACGAGACTTTACGGCCCTTGGCAGTCTTGACCCGCTTCACAACTGCCAGCCGTCGCGGGCCATGAGTGAGCGGAGTATCCCCTCGCGAATACCCCGGTCGGCGATGCCGAGGTTCTTTGCCGGCCAAATCTCGATGATCGCCTCCAGCAACGCACATCCGGCGACCACCAGGTCGGCCCGCTCATTGCCGATGCACGGCAGCGCGGAGCGTTCCTGATAATCCATGCCTGCAATCATCGCGCTGATCTTCCGCATGTCCTCGACTGGAACGTGCAGGCCATCGACCGCGCGACGGTCGTAGGAGGGGAGCGCAAGGTGAACGCTGGCGAGTGTGGTGACCGTGCCGCTCGTTCCCAGCAGGCGGATGCCCTCACGCTTCTCGGGGAGCATGACAGTGAAGTTGGCGAACGCGCGCCGCGCCCGCTCGCGCATCCGCATATATGCCTTCAGCCGCTCGGGCCCCTCCAACGCCTCCTTGCCCTCGCTCTCGGTCAGCGAGACCACCCCCCAGGGCGCGCTCCACCACGCTCGGATTTGCGGCGTCCCCCGCTCCTGGTCGATCAGCACCAGCTCGGTCGAGCCCCCGCCAATGTCGAAGATGATGGCCGGCCCGTCGCCCGGCTCCAGCAATTTGTGACAGCCGAGCACTGCCAGTCGGGCCTCTTCGGCGGGATCAATGATGTCGAGCGCGATGCCCGTCTCGCGCCTCACCCGGTCGGCAAAGGACTGTCCGTTTTTAGCGCGGCGGCAGGCCTCGGTCGCGACCGACCGGGACAGCGACACATTGCGACGGCGCAGCTTCTCGGCGCAGACGCCAAGCGCTCCTACCGCGCGATCCATCGCATCATCCGAAAGCTCGCCTCTCCGCGCCAGCCCCTCCCCCAGTCGGACGATCCGCGAGAAGGCATCGATGACGGTGAATCCACCGTCGGTCGGGCGGGCGATCAACAGGCGGCAGTTATTCGTGCCGAGATCGATGGCTCCGTAGGTATGGCGATGCGGCTCACGCCGCGATGAGCGGCCCGGTTCCGATGGCCCGCCCTGGGCGGCATGCTCATGCCGCAGGACCGGCGAACTGGCGACACCCTGCGCCATTCCAACGCCTGCTTCCGACCTTCACCGCCCGACATGAGCGGCTGACTTGAGGCCATTTTAATCACGAATCACTGTCTGTGAGCAAGTCCATGGCCGGTCGGCTGCCAGCGTTGACAGGGATAGAGCCCCTTTCTATCTCGCCCCCTCCCAAGCTGCCCCGTCGTCTAATGGTAAGACTACGGACTCTGACTCCGTCAATCGTGGTTCGAATCCACGCGGGGCATCCATCCTTGGCCGTGCGCATTATGAAATGCGATGGCTGATCCACGCTCGCCCGCCGATACACCCACCTTCGCGGCCAATGCTCGTGCGGACCGGGAGGGTTTTCGGATCGAGGTAGCGGCGGCCAGCAAGTCAAAGGACTATTTCGTGCCCACAGGCACGCAGCAGGACTTTTCACTCTTCTTCCGCGAGCTCGCCGCCGATTTCGGCACCCGCGTCCCGCACGTCTTTGCCGAGGCTGTCGAGCATCCTGCGCCTGACTTTGCCTGGAAGCCCCTGCTCACCAAGAACATCAGTCCGCGAATCCTCGTCGGATATGGCGATCCGGCGGTGTTCAAGGACGGCAAGGATTACTGGCTGGTCTGCACGTCGAACGACGCCCCCGATGCATTCCCGGTTCTCCATTCGACGGACCTGGAGCACTGGCAATTCCGAAGCTTCATCTTTCCTGAGGAAAGAGGCTGCACCTGGGCCGCTTTGGGTCGGGATAAGGCGGACTTCTGGGCGCCCGAGATGGCGAAAGTTGGCGACGAATATTGGCTGGTGTTCACCGCGCGGAAGGTGTCGAACGCCCTCGCAATCGGAATGGCGCGATCGCCGACGCCTTTCGGACCCTGGGTCGACAATGGGGAGCCGCTGATCACCGGAAAGCCATTGAACACTACCGGTCTTGGTTACGATGCCAACCAGCCGCTGCTGAGCGGCGGGGTCATCGACTCCCACCTGCTGCTGGACGAGGACGGCTCGAAATACCTGTTCTGGAAGGATGACACGAACAGCATCTGGCCGAGGCCGTTGGCGATGTTGCTTCGTGCCCATCCAGAACTCATCGACAAGCTGTTCGCGAGCGAGGCCGATCGGCGTACCGCCGCCTTCGCCTCAGCAATCGTGAGCTGGGCAAACCTCCAGCGCCCGATGGTCCGCTTCTTTTTAATGCAGCCGCTAATCGAGGCGGCGCTCGCCAATTGGGCTCAGGTGCGCAAGGCGCTGGTTCAGTTCGGGCTGGCTGAAGCGATTCTCGACGCGATGACGACTCCCATTCGCGGGCAGCGAATTGCCGATGACGGGCGTTCGCTGCTTGGGGACAACAAGATCGTCCTCGCCAATGACCTCGATTGGGAAGGCCACCTGATCGAAGGCCCGTTCGTCTCGCGGCAGGAAGGCCGCTATTGGCTGTTCTACGCCGGCAACGACTTCTCCACGCCGTCCTACGGGATTGGTGTTGCGGTCGCCGATCACCCGCTCGGGCCTTACGCGAAGCAAGGAGAGCCGCTGCTCAGGTCCACCAAAGACTGGACGGCTCCTGGGCATGCCTCGGTCGCACCCGGCCTCGATGGAAAGCCGCAGCTTTTCTTCCACGCCTTCCATCCCGGAACCGGCGGTTACAACGCGTTTCGAGCGCTGCTGACCGTAGGCCTGGAATTCAACGCAGAGCGGGTCAGGGTCGTGGCGCTTCAATAGCCGGCGCTGACACTGCCGCCACCATGGACCGCCGTGGTGAGCGCGGGGCTGCCCCAATAGCGGACATGACCCCCGCCGTTCACGGCCGCGGCGAGGCTCGCGCGCGGGCGAACGAACAGGTCGCCACCACCATTCACTGCCGCTGAGACGCTTCCGACGTCGATCGTGCGCGCATCGATCTTGCCGCCGCCGTTCACTGCAACCGCGAGATGCTGCTGCGGGCCGAAGCCGGCGGCCGTGGTGATCTGCCCGCCGCCCCGAACCGCGAGCGCCGGCACCTGCGGCGACTGGATGACTATTCTGAGCCGGTACTGCTGCGGACAAGCCTCGTTGCAGGTGTCGATCCGCAGTTGCCGATCCCGATCGACCGTGATCCGCGTAAAGCGGCTACTCCCTTCTACGATGGTCACGCGCTGCGCTGGGCCCGGCACCACCGTGACGTTCCCGCCACCGCGGAGTTCCGCCGATTGGAACGCCCCAACCGGAATGACTTCGTCAGCAAACGCCGGCACCGAGATCAGCAGTACGGCGGTGAACAGAGGAAGGGTCGAGCGCATCGGGAGATCCTTTCATCGAATTGCGCTACATATGTAGCGTCCGCCCCAACCATTGTCCAGCGACTTGCAGCCATAGGCTGGCCGCTGCATTTTCGACGACATGGCCCAGCCCCTCACGATCATCGGCAGCTTCGTCAGCCCCTACGTGCGCAAGGTCCTCGCGTGCATGAACCTCAAGGGACTCGACTATCAAGTCGATCCGATCACGCCGTTTTTCGGCAACGACGAATATCAGCGGCTAAGTCCGCTTCGGCGCATTCCGGTCCTGATCGACGGTGATTTCGCCATCAGCGATTCAAGTGTGATCTGCGCTTATCTGGATGACGCTTATCCGGACCGTCCCCTTGTGCCCGCCGACCCCAGGGATCGGGCTCGGGCGCGCTGGTTCGAGGAATTCGCCGATACCCGCCTCGGGGACGTCTTCATCTGGGGCTTTTTCTACCAGAAGATAGTCCACCCCCTTGTCTGGGGTGAGCCGGGAGATCAGGCGAGGATCGAAATATCCGTCAGCCAAGAAATCCCCGCAACGCTCGACTATCTTGAAAGCGAACTGCCGGAGGATGGCTTCCTGTTCGACGCGATCGGGCTCGCCGACATTGCCCTCGCGAGCTTCTTCCAGAATGCCTTTTATGCGGGATTTTGCATCGACGGAGGGCGGTGGCCGCGAACCAGCGCTTTCGTATCCAGAACGCTCGCGCACCCATGTGTCGATGTCCTTCTGAAATACGAGGACATTCAGCGAAACGCCGACATCAAGGGGCGGCGACAGGCGCTTCTCAATGCCGGCGTGCGTCTCACCGAAACGACCATGGGTGTCAGGGAACCGCGGAAGGGGATGATGCGGCTTTAAATGTTAGTGCTGGTGACCGGAGATCCAATGTTCGAGTCTAGTCCTCAATGACCGCTTCGATGGAATGAACCCGGGCTCGACCGCATGGGCATCATCCAGCGGTTCATACAATGTGAGGTTCTCCGGCATCTTCGGCCGGACGGTCTCCCGCCCACGCAGCAGATCCTCGGCCGCGCCCAGTGAGCGATGCACGTCCTCTGCGGTGAAGGGTTTCATCAGGCAGCCGATGGCAAGGTCTGGCATCGGGAAGCTCGGCGCCTTCCCGCTGACGAACAGGCAGGCCACTCCCATGTCATTCAAACGTACCGCAACCGAAAAGCCGGTGGTGCCCCGGGCCAGATGGAGGTCGAGAAGGACGAGGTCGGGCTGATATTCCTCGGCTGCGGCTATCGCGCCGTCGGCGTCCTCGGCTGTTGCGACGACTCGATAACGCGGGTTGTCCTCCACGAGATATTTGAGCGTGACCGCTAACTGACTGTCGTCCTCGACGACGAGGATGTTGAGCACGCTACCCTCCCGAACTCCGACGGAAATCCCCCCGGAAAATCCGTGACTTGGATCGTCGCGCAGATCGATTCGTCTGCGAATCCCTCGTGAACGGAGTTATCGCCGAGACGGCATTGCGCCGCGCTGAAACGAAGAAGGCGCCCCGGACATCGCTGCCCGGAGCGCCTTCGGCCCCTCCAAATTAATTCGATCAGGCGCGGTAGAAGATGTGTGCGCCGATCTGCTGAACTTCCTGCAAACTACGGCGCCAGTTCGGGGCCACGTAGTCGGCGTGATACCAGAGCACGTCGGAGCCGACGCTCGGCACGATATTGGCAGCGGCAAGCTCGGCGATTGCTTCGGCCTTCTGCCATGCCTGCGAGTTCGTATCGACGTACGGGAACTCCCCATGCCGAACGAAGGAGAATTGCGCTGGCTGCTTCACCACGCCGCACCAGTCGGGTGGATAGCGTCCGGACGAAGCGCGGTTCATCACCACGTGGGCAACGGCCAGCTGACCCTCCAGGCTTTCGCCGCGAGCTTCAAAATAGACTGCGGTTGCGAGGCAGTTGGTTTGCTCGTCGAGTTGCGCACTGGTCGCATATTTGCCGACCAAGGCGTAGAGCGGCCATCCCGCCTTGTAGAGCCACGCGGCCTCGCGAGCGATCGCCGGCGCGAGCTGCATGGTTACCGACTGCGCCGGCTGGGACTGCTGAATCACGCCGTTGCTGCCGACAACCGCAGTCGTCGTCGAGATGACGGCCTGGCGAACTACCGCCTGAGCCGATCCGAGGGCCGGCGCGGACGTGTCGATATCAACGGCCTTCACCGCGGCCGCGATGTTGAGCGGGCCGACATTCTGCGCCGCCGCACTCGATCCGAGGCCGAACATGAATAGACCGATGACCGCCGCCGCAGCGCGGCCGCCGAGAAGCTTTACCACTAGTATTTTAGCCCTTGTCCTGGCGGGAGACGACCCGCTGGAGGCGCATCAAGCGCGCTTGAAACTCCAGCGGGGGATCGCCCGTCTTGCCACGAGCCCGGCGCCGAAAAAGCGCGCTGCGGGCTCACCGCTCCCAATCGCTGAAACCCAGATATGTTAAGACCCGGAAGAGTCCAAGCGAGCAGCGGTGAGATGAGCCTGCGACGGGATAAGTGTCGGAACTTATTGCTGATTCCCATTTTGGTCGTCCGACCAGCACGCTTCACCGCAGTGATTTCGGCTCCGCACCGTCTTTCGCGCGCCGCTGCCCCGGGCTAACAGCCCAAGCATGGCATATTGGCTGATGAAATCGGAACCCGAGAGTTACAGCTGGGCCGATCTGGTCCGCGAGGGCGGGACCGAGTGGGACGGCGTCCGCAACAACGCGGCGAGGCTGCACCTCAAGGCCATGAAGAAGGGCGACCAGGCTTTCCTCTACCACTCGATGTCGGACAAGGCGGTCGTCGGCATCATGCGCATCGAGCGCCCGGCACAGCCGGATCCGAAGGATGGCAATTGGGTCTCCGTGCGGGTTGAACCCGTCAGACCGCTCAAACGACCGGTCACCCTCGCCGAGATCAAGGCCGAACCGAAACTCGCCAAGATGGAGCTGATCCGCCAGTCGCGTCTGTCTGTGGCCCCGGTGCGCGACGACGAATGGGAAACGGTGCTGGAGATGGCGAAGAGCTAGCTTCGCCTCGCTACCATGCAACCGATCTACCTGACCGCACTGGGCTTCCTCGACTATATCGGAATCGGCGTCTTCGCGCTGTCGGGTGCGCTGGTCGCGGCGCAAAAGCGGCTGGATTTTGTGACCTTCGTCTTCTTCGCAGTGATCACTGGCGTCGGCGGTGGAACGATGCGGGACATCCTGATCGGCGCGCCAGTGTTCTGGGTTCGCGAAAATTCGTTGCTGCTGATCTGCGTGTTCGCGGCGCTGATCGTGTGGTTCACGCCATTGAAGTTATGGGGCGGGAAAGGGCTGATCTGGGCCGACGCGGTCGGCATTGCCGTTTACGCGACTTACGGCGCGGCGAAGGGCCTCGGCTTTGGGATAGCTCCCGTGCCAGCGATCGGGATGGGCGTACTGACTGCCTGCTTCGGCGGAATCGTTCGCGACGTCCTTGCCGGCCAGCCCTCGATCCTGCTCCGGCAGGAGTTCTATGTGACGGCGGCGGCAGTTTCGGCGACGCTGATGGTCGTTCTCTACGCGGCCGGACTGTCGGCGCTGGCGGCAGCCGCAATCGCAACCATCGTCGGCTTTGCACTTCGGGCTGCGGCGATCATCAACGGCTGGTCGCTGCCGGCGTTTCGTCGCTGAGAGTCAGACTGGCTCCGGGAAGAAGTTGAGCGCGAGCCTCGCGCCGTTCGCACCTTCGCAAATCTCCAGCCAACCCTCCTGCGCCCGCATGGCCTTGCTGACGATCGACAGGCCGAGACCCGCGCCGTCGGAGCGGTGGCCGCGCCAGTTTCGAGCACTCACGCGGTCGCGATCCGGCGTCGCAATTCCGGGTCCGTCGTCTTCAACGTAGATCCGGGGTCCAGCGGCCAGACCCACTCGGATATGGGTGCCGACGGGCGTGTGCCGCTGCGCATTATCGATGAGGTTGTCGAGCGACAGCTGGGTTAGCGCCTGATTGGCGTCGATGACCAATGCGCCTCCTTCCGCCAGATCGTCGAATTCAATGGTCCGCCCGTCTGCTATGATGCGGGGGCTCGATCGCTCCAGCGCATCGAGGGTCACCGAGCGCAGGTCTACGCTTGCCAAAGCGGGCTCCTCGCCGCCGAGCTTTGCCAGCATCATCAATTGATCGATGACGTGGGCCGCGTGAGCCACCGAAGCGGTCATGCGTTGCCGAAGCACCGGATCGGATATCTCTTCGATGCGGCAGGCTACGGTGGCGAGCGGATTGCGGAGCTCGTGAGCGACATTTCCAGCGAACTCGGCCTGCGCCGCGTAACTGAGCTGCACCCGGTCGAGCGCGTCGTTCATCGCCCTCACCAGCGGCTGCACTTCAAGCGGGAGCTCATCAGCGCTCAGCCGAACTTCAAGCCGATCGCCGTCGATGGCGTCGGCGGTTTTGGATGCCCTGCGGATCGCGCGAGTCCCTTGAGCCAGGAACGAGAGAGTCAGGATCAGCGAACAAAGGATGAGCGCCGGCACGATCCACAAGAACCGGTGCAGGAAGGTGCTCGCCACCGTTGCGACGAGTGATTCCGGGCGTCGGCGGTCGGAGCTGACGATCAGCCACGCGCTGTGACCGTTCGACAGGATCGGATAAGCAGCGATGTCGATGCCGTTCCACAGGCGATGGGCGTGGTCACCACCAAGCGGAAGCTCCGAAAAGGGTATCGAATGATGCGGGCCCTGGTCGATCCAGGTCTTCCCGGCGGCATCGACCAACCGAGCGCTTCGAATTCCAGTCTTTGCATCGAACATCGGCGGCGGCGGCGAAGTGAACGCCCAACCTTGGCGTCCGAAGCCGATGATTGGTCGCAAGCGGGCAGCGCTGCGGTCCAGCTCGTGGCCGACGACCGAGTTGGTCGTCGAGATGAGCCAGTGCGAGATGAGCAGCGGCAAGGCCCCCGCGAGGACGACGGCAATTGCGACCTGAACCACCACCAGCCGCCCGAAGAGTGACCGGGGCAGAAGTGTCACGCGGCCGCCATCAACATGTAGCCCACACCACGGACGGTCTTGATCTGCACGCTCGCCGAATGCCGTTCCAGCTTGCGCCTCACACGATGGACATAGACTTCGACCGCATTCGAGCCGAGTGCATCGCCGGCACCGAACAGCTGGTCCTCCATCACCCGGCGGGGAACGAGATGCTCCTTCCGGCGGAGCAGGATCTCGAGCAGTTCGGTCTCCCGGAGCGACGCCTCGATCATCGACCCCCCGACGGACAGCTCGCGGGTCGTCGTGTTAAGCGAAAGGTCGCCAAGCTCCAGTTGACGACCGACATAGCCGGAGCTCCGGCGGAGAATGGCTTCGAGCCGGGCATGAAGCTCGTCGAACAGGAAAGGCTTGGCGATGTAATCGTCGGCACCGGCAAGTAGCCCTTCGACGCGGCGCTGAGGTTCGTTCCGAGCCGTGAGGATGATGATCGGTTGAGAATGGCCGCCAGATCGCAGGCGTCTCACGAGATTGAGCCCGTCGTCATCAGGCAATCCAAGATCAAGCACCATCGCGGTATACTCGACCGTCTTGAACAGGTGCTCGGCTGCTCCGGCGGTGGCCGTCGTATCGCTCGCGATGTGCCTACGAGCGAAACCGTCGGAGATCGCCTGTGCAAGCTCCCGATTGTCGTCGACGATCAACAGCCGCATCCAAGCCTCCCCGCGTCGCGGGTCAACGACTGCGGCGGTCTCGCTTGCGTTCAGATGAACGAAACGGCCCCGGAGAAATTCGTAATGAACATGTAATGTTCTCGGCCCCGCGGCCCTCAAGAGCCGGCGATTCCGCAGGCAGCCGTAAGGCCCGTGTAAGCCTCACAATCGAAATAGGAACGACGACGGATCGCAGCTTCTGCGCGCCGCCGAACTGACCTGCCTGCCCCGAGGAGAACCAATGTACCGCAGCCCGATGCCGCCAATTCGCCGACTGTACCGTGTGGCGATCATGTCGAGCGTGGCGAGTTTGGCGTTCGTTTCCAGCGGGGCGCTCGCGGACTGCACCGCCTCCGGCCTGACGGTCACCTGCACCGGCTCCTCCACAGGCTATTCCAATCTCGGGACCGGCATCGGGCTTACCGCGGACCCGACCGCGACGATCACCGGTCCGATCCTGCTCGGCGATACTGCGACCGTGACCAATGGTGGATCGATCACCAGCACCAGCGCCACGAACGTTCAGGTCGGCGCCAACGGTTCGATCGTGAACAACGGGACGATCACGATGACCAACAGCACGAGCGGTTCGCCAGCGGTCGTGATGGGAGACAACGGCACACTGACCAACAATGGATCCCTCTCCGCGACTGCCGGAACCCCGGTCATTCAGTTCGGGCAGAATGGAACCTTCATCAACAATAGCTCCGCCACCGCAGCGGTCATCGGGAACATCCTGTTCGGGCCGAATGTCAGCGGCGGCACGAGCACGCTCCAGAACTTCAACACCGCATTCGGAATCACCGGCAACATTTCGTCGATCGGCAACACATCGATCTACAATAACGGGCTTTACACGGGGTCATTCATCCAAACGCCGACCGGGACCGCAGTCAGCCTGATCAACGACACGGCCGGCAATTTCAGCGGCTCCATCACGACTGGCGATACTACCAGCATCGTCAATAACGGCACGATGTCGATCACGGCAGGGAGCGCCATCGGCACTGCCCGGCTCGGGGTCAGCAGCCTCACGAACAATGGCACCCTCAGCATCGGAACAACTAACGTCTCCGAAATGGTCGTCAGCGGCGCGTTCGTGAACAGCGCATCGGGGATCCTTAACATCTCGCTTCGAAGCAATGGTGCTTCGGCGCCCGTCGCCGGCAGCAGCTTCAGCCAGATCTACGCCACCGGTCCAAACGGCACCGCAACGCTGGGCGGCACGCTGAACATTGTTCCGAACGCCGGCTTTTACCCGACCGGCTCGACCTACAGCGTGATCCTCGCCGACCAGTCGATCAGCGGAAACTTCACCACCGTCAACGGCAACACCCTACCGTTCATCAGCTTCGTCCCGGTCGGAATCACGACGATCGGCGCACAGCAGGCGTATGAAGTCATGGCCGTTCGCTCGGCGACTTACGCGCAGGCGATCGCCTCGGTAGCGACCCCAACCCAAATCGCGATCGCGCAAGCGCTCCAGCCGCTCGTCACCACTGCAAATGGCGATCCCACCAGCACTGCTGCAACCTTGATCGGTCAGGTCGACCTGCTGACCGTTCCGCAAACCCAGACACTGCTCGATCAGATCAATCCGGCGCCTTACCTGTCCTACAGCCAGGCCATGACGGACCAGATGGACCTGTTCAACCGCACGGTCACGATGCGTGCTCTCGACGACAAGAATCCCGAGATGCAAGGCGGCTTGTGGGGCGAAGTCTCCGACCAGTTTCACATCGGCAAGACACCGACCGGCGGATCGCGTGAAAGCATGTTCGGCGCGACCTTTGGAATCGATATGAGCGGCGGTCCCTTCAGAGCGGGTCTCGCGGCAGGCTATTCGTCCGCGTCGCTCAAGGACAGCCTGGCGATGAAGGGCAAGAACACTGCCTACATCGTAGGCGCCTACGCCGCCGTCGACAAAGGCCCGATTACCGCGACGGTCCAGGGAGATTTCGACATCGGCAGTTTCTCCGCAAGCCGCCCTTACACCTTGGCTTACACCACCTCCACTACAGCAGCGACCACGACCACGCCGGCAACGACGACAACCACCGGGACCGACACGACGGTCCTCGCCAACTCCAACGATCACCTGATGAAGTTCAGCGGCACGCTCGGCGTGAACCTCCATGCTGGACGCATGAAAGTCACGCCGTTCGGCGGACTCGATTATGCCAAGGGCGCGATCAACGGCTTCACCGAGAGCGGTGCCGATGCGGCCGATCTCACCGTGAACCGGATCAACGTCAGCCGCACCGATGTGCTGGCCGGGATCAACGTCACGCCGAGCGAAGGCGTATTCAGGCCCTATCTGCGAGCCGCATATCGGTCCCAGCTCGGCTCCGGCCAGAACCCGGCCGTTAGCGCCTTCTTCAACGGCGACCCGACCACGACCTTCACCGTCGACGGGCTCTCACCTGACCGTCATCAGGTCGACGTCGATGCCGGCCTGAACCTCCAGTACGAGGATGGGGCGATGTTCATCGGTTATCAGGGCACCATTAGGCAGGACATGAGCGAGCACGGCATTCAGGCCGGCTTGCGCTTCATGTTCTAGAGGGCGGTCAGCCGTTATAGCCGAGCGAGACGCACTGGTCGTGCCAGTTCAGCTCGAAGTCGTCCTTGTTTGTTGGATAGGGCATGGATGGGTCGTCCATGAACGGATTTTGCCCAGCGCCTCCGTCGATAAAGACAATGAAGCGCGTGGAGACTTCTCCGCCGTCCGCAGTCTTCCTGACAACGTAGCCGCACGTTTGTCCCGTCTGCGCGTCGCCGGTGAACTGGACTCGAGTGAATTGCGCCGACGGGTCCTTGACCTGCTCGCGCACGATCGATTCGGCATCCTCGACCGCACGAGCGCGCCAGTCGGAATGGCACCCGGTCAGGCCGATCAACGCAACGAGCATCAGCGGTCGCATCATAAGATGATGAAGCGATCGAGTTGAGAAATGCTGAAGGCGGCTATGCCGCCTCGAGCTTCCTTGCCTCGCGCTTGCGCTCATGCGGATCGAGGTAGCGCTTGCGAATTCTGATCGCCTTCGGAGTGACCTCGACCAGTTCGTCGTCCTGGATGTAGGCAATGGCCTGCTCCAGGCTCATCCGCTTCGGCGGGGTCAGCCGGATGCCCTCGTCCTTCCCGCTGGCGCGGAAGTTCGTGAGCTGCTTGGATTTCAGTGGATTGACCTCGAGGTCCTGCGGTTTCGCATTCTCGCCGATGACCATGCCCTCATAGAGCATCTCACCGGGCGAGACGAAGAGGATGCCGCGATCTTCGAGCGCGTTGAGCGCATAAGCGACCGCCGGGCCCTGCTCCATCGAGATCAGAACGCCGTTCTGACGGCCTGCAATGGGGCCCTTGTAGGGGCCGTACTTCTCGAACAGCCGGTTCATGATGCCGGTGCCGCGCGTGTCGGAAAGGAACTCCCCGTGATAGCCGATCAGGCCGCGTGAAGGCGCCGAAAACGTCAGCCGCGTCTTGCCGCCGCCTGACGGACGCATGTCGGTCATCTCCGCCTTGCGCATCGCCATCTTGTCGATGACCGTGCCGCTGAACTCGTCGTCGACATCGACGACCACGGTCTCGTACGGCTCCTCGCGGCCGCCAGAAGAACTGTCCGCGCCGTCGCGGAACAGGACGCGCGGCCGGCTGATGCCGAGTTCAAAGCCTTCGCGGCGAAGAGTTTCGATCAGCACGCCGAGCTGGAGCTCGCCGCGACCGGCGACCTCATAGGCCTCGCCGCCCTGGGTCTCGCTGACGCGGATTGCGACATTGCCCTCGGCCTCGCGAAGCAGGCGGTCGCGGATGACCCGGCTTTGCACCTTGTCGCCGTCCTTGCCGGCGAAGGGGCTGTCATTGACTGCGAAGGTCATGCTGAGCGTCGGCGGGTCGATCTCCCGCGCGTGCAGTGGCTCGGTGATTGCGGGCGTGCCGATGGTGTTCGACACGGTCGCCTTCACCAGGCCCGCGATGGCAACGATGTCCCCTGCCTTCGCGGTCTCAACCGGCACGCGCTCGAGCCCCTGGAACGCAAACAACTTGGTAACCCGGCCGTCCTCGACGACGCTGCCGTTGACGTCCATCGCCCGGATCGGGTCGTTGATATTGAGCGTGCCACTCTCGATCCGGCCAGTCAGGATACGCCCGAGGAAATTGTCGCGGTCGAGCAGAGTGGCGAGCATCTTGAACTCGCCCTCGGGGTCCAGCGCCGGCGCCGGGACATGGTCGACTATGGTCTGGAAAAGCGGCGTGAGGTCGCCCTCGCGCACGTCGTCGGTCAGACCCGCATACCCCGCACGGCCAGAGGCGTAGAGGGTCGGAAAGTCGAGCTGCTCGTCATTCGCCTCAAGGTTCAGAAACAGCTCGAACACTTCGTCCAGCACTTCCGCGGCGCGCGCGTCGGGACGATCAATCTTGTTGACCACCACGATCGGACGAAGACCGAGCGACAGCGCCTTGCCGGTTACGAACTTCGTCTGGGGCATCGGGCCTTCGGCGGCATCGACCAGCAGGATCACTCCGTCGACCATGCTCAGGATGCGCTCAACCTCGGCGCCGAAATCGGCGTGGCCGGGTGTGTCGACGATGTTGATGTGCGTCCCGTGCCATTCGACCGAGGTGCACTTGGCAAGGATCGTGATCCCCCGCTCCTTCTCGAGGTCGTTCGAATCCATCGCCCTCTCCTCGACGCGCTGGTTCTCGCGGAAGGTGCCCGACTGGCGGAAGAGCTGGTCGACTAGGGTCGTCTTGCCGTGATCGACGTGCGCGATGATCGCGACGTTACGCAGGTTCATTGGTGATTTTTCCGGAAAAAGTTGTGGCGGTCACATAGTGAAAACTGACCGATGTTGCAATGCAGCATGGCACGACGGGCACACTCGAGCGTTTTCATTTCCGGACAACGTACAAAGGAGGCGAGTGATGCCCCGCGGAGCGTATACGGCCAAGCAGGACCGGAAGGCCAAGCACATTGAAGAAGGTTATGAGAAGCGCGGCGTTTCCAAGAAGGAAGCCGAAAGTCGCGCATGGGCGACGGTGAACAAGCAGGACAAGGGCGGCAAGAACAGCGGCCATGGTCGCTCTAGCAGCCGAAGCGAAGCCGCGAAGAAAGGTTGGGAAACCCGCCGGCGTCACGGCAAGGGCTGAATTAGGCGCCGCGCTCGAGGATCTCGATCGCCCGCTCGACCGCACGCAGTTCACTGTGCGCCAGCCGGTCGAAGCGGCTTTTCAACGACGATCCACCCGCAACCCGCGAGGCGAGCTTCTCGCGGCCCTGCTTCGTAAGTCGAAGCGCTAGCCGCCGGCGATTATTGGGATCCTGTGTCCGTTCGACGAGCCCCGTCCGCACGAGCGCGTCAATCGACCGGCTCACCGCCGGTGCACCGCGCCCTACAACCTTCGCCACATCGTTGAGCGTCGCGGGCTCGTTGGCAGAAACTGCACTGAGCAGTTTGCGCTGGGCTCGTTCGGTACGCTCACGCGGGCCCTCGACAACCCACGCATGGACAACGGCGGTAAATCGCGCAGCAAGCGCCTCAGGTGACGAGCCTCCAAGCATGATTGCATGCTAACAAATGTTTTGAGCAGCGCAATATTGTAGTTTGATTTCCTTCGGCAGCATGAGGGAGCCACGAGACATTCAAACGCGTCCGTGGATTGCTTCGTCACCTGGTTCCTCGCAATGACCAGTGATGGCACCTCGACCGCCCCTGCCTCGAAACGTCTGGATCCTCGGCTTCGTCAGTCTGTTCATGGACCTGTCGAGCGAAATCTATCACTCGCTTTTGCCGGCCTTCGTAACGATGGTGCTGGGGCTGCCCGTCACCGCCCTGGGTGCGGTGGACGGCGTTGCCGAGGCCACCGCCAACTTCGCCAAGCTCTTTTCCGGCCGCCTGTCCGACCGCAGCCTCAAGCGCAAACCCTGGGTCATGGGCGGCTACGGCCTCGCGGCACTTTCCAAGCCGCTCTTTCCGATTGCGGCTGGTGTGATGACCCTCCTCGTGGCCCGCTTCGCCGACCGGATCGGCAAAGGCATTCGCGGCGCTCCACGGGACGCCATGCTCGCCGACGAAACTCCGCCCGAAATCCGCGGCCGAGCCTTCGGCCTGAGGCAGACGCTGGATACCTGCGGGGCATTGCTCGCGCCTCTGGTGGCGATCGGACTGATGGCCTGGTTCGCCAGCGATATTCGGAAAGTATTCTGGATCGCGATAATCCCTGCCGGCATCTCCTTTCTGTTGGCCTGGCTAGCCCTTCGCGAGCCAGAGCAGCACCTCGCCGCGCTCAAGAAATCGCCGATCTTCGCCGGATTTCGTCAGCTCGACAAAGGCACCAAACGCCTGTTGCAGGTTGGCTTCCTCTTCGCGCTCGCACGGTTTTCCGAGGGCTTTCTGATCCTTAAAGGGATCGACATCGGCCTTAGCGAGAAGATGTCACCGCTTACTCTGGCGATCTTCAATCTCGCTTACGTGGTGCTCGCATACCCGGCGGGAGCACTCAGCGACCGAATGAACCCGCGATCCATCCTGAGTGCCGGTATCGGCGTGCTCGTCGCTGGCAACCTGGTGCTTGCCGTGAGCGACAGCTTCACCGGCTTAGTGCTCGGCGCCGTAATGTGGGGGGCGCACATGGCTCTTACCCAAGGAATTTTCTCACGAATGATCGCCGACAGCGCTCCCGACGAGCTTCGCGCCACGAGCTTTGGCGCATTCTGGTTCGTGAGCGGCATCGGGGCGTTGCTCGCTAGCCTTGGCGCGGGGTGGCTCTGGGATCGCGAAGGCGCTCAGGCCACCTTCTTCACCAGCGCCGCAATCGCGGCCGTGGCGCTGGCGATGCTCAGCCTGCTGCCTGCCGATGAGCGCCCTGCCCGATAACCACGGGTTCATCGACCGGATCCTTGAACGGTGGCATGCGTCCTGCCGCCCGATTGCGGTCGAGGAACTGGTGCTTAAGCGCCGCCAGAATGTGAAGGACGATGAGGGCCATCAGTAGCCAGGCGGCGGCCGAGTGCACGTTGCCCGCCAGCTCGCCGATATCCTTCGAGATGCCCGGGATTTTCGGGATTGCGACGCCACCGAGAAGAGTGATCGTTGATCCCGGGGTAAGACCCGAAACTGCCAGCACGCCACCGATGGGAAGCGCAATTAGCAGCAGATAGAACAAGCGGTGGTTCCAGGTTCCCGCCACCCTCTCCCACTTCGGGAGCTCCGGCGGATAGGGCGGAGGCGGATTGGCGAGGCGATACGTCAGCCGGGCCAGAACGACGAGCAGAATGATCGCGCCGATTGTCCGGTGCCAGGTGAACAGGCTGGCACGCTCGGGACCCTGCGCCATGTCCGCAAAGCTGAGCCCCAGCCAAATCTGGAAGATCACCAGTGCCGCCGTGATCCAGTGGAACGCGACATTCACGTTCGAATAACGAAGCAACGGCTCCTGCGGACGAGCTTCGATTGCACGATCGACCATGGCAAATCTCCTGCGCCAGCAGGAATAGATGCCTGCGGCACTGGTTTCGTTCCCGGTTCAGCGGGTGAAACGCGCGCCCTTGGCTGCCTTGTCGAGCAACAGCTGGGAGAAACTGAAGTCCGGCTTCATCCGCTCTTCCTGGCGCTTCAGCCCTTCGACGATCTTGTCGAGCCCGACCGTATCCGCCCAGAACATGGGTCCGCCGCGATAGACCGGCCAGCCGTAGCCATAGACCCACACGACATCGATATCGGACGCGCGCTGGGCGATGCCCTCCTCCAGGATCTTCGCGCCCTCGTTGACCATCGTGTAGAGCGTGCGCTCGACGATTTCCTCGTCGCTGATCTCGCGGCGCTGAACGCCCTGCTTGGCGGCGAAATCCTCGATGATCTGCTGAACAACCGGCGAGGGCGTTGGCCGCCGCTTTTCGTCATAATCGTAGAAGCCGGCGCCCTTCTTCTGGCCCCACCGGTCGATCGCGCACAGCGCGTCACGGATATTCTCGATCCGGTTCGTGTCACGATGCCAGCCGATGTCGACGCCGGCGAGGTCGGCCATCTGGAACGGCCCCATAGGCATGCCGAACTCGACATGCACGCGGTCGACCTGTTCGGGGGTAGCGCCCTCAAGCAGTAGCTTTGTCGCCTCGATCTGCCGCGGCATCAGCATCCGATTGCCAATGAAGCCGTGGCAGACGCCGGCAACCACGGGCACTTTTCGGATTTTCTTGCCGAGGCCCATCGCGGTCAGCAACACGTCTGGCGCGGTCTTGTCGCCCCGAACGACCTCCAGCAATTTCATGACGTTCGCTGGCGAGAAGAAGTGCATGCCGACGACGTCGCCGGGCCGCGAAATGCTCGCCGCTATCTCGTTGATGTTGAGATAGCTGGTGTTGGAAGCGAGGATCGCCCCGGGCTTGGCAATCTTGTCGAGCCGGCCGAACACCTCCTTCTTTACGTCCATATTCTCGTAGACCGCCTCGATAATCAGGTCGCAGTCGGCGAGCGCGGCGAAGTCGAGTGTCGGATTTAAAAGCCCCATCGCCTTGCCGACCTGCTCTGCAGTCAGCTTCCCCTTGGCGGCGCTCGCTTCATAATTGCGCAGCATCACTCCAGTGCCGCGGTCGAGCGCTTCCTGACCCATCTCGACGATTGTGACGGGGATCCCGGCAGACAGGAAGTTCATGGAGATGCCGCCGCCCATGGTCCCGGCGCCAATCACGCCAACCCGGCGGATCGGCCGCGGCTCGGTATTCTCGGGCAAGTTCTCGATCTTGTTCGCCTTGCGCTCGGCGAAGAAGAAATATTGCTGCGCCTTGGCCTGAGTGCCGCTCATCAGTTCCATGAACAGCTTGCGCTCTTCGATGACGCCCTCGGCATACGGCATCTTGCAGGCGACGCTGACCGCCTCGATGTTCTTGAGCGGAGCCTCAAACCCACGGAACTTCCGCGCATTCTCCTTGCGGAAATCCTCGAACACGGATGGGTCGCATTCGTTGAGCTTGTATTGGCGCTCCGAGCTCTTCGGCAGCGGCCGTACGTCGCGAACCTCTTCGGCATACCCAACCGCATGCGGGACCAGCTCATCCTCAACCAGCCGGTCGATGAGGCCGCATTCGAACCCTTCCTTCGCCCCGATCGGGTTACCGGTGGCGCACATTTCCAGCGCCTTGCGAACGCCAGCCACTCGCGGCAGGCGCTGCGTTCCGCCAGCCCCGGGCAATAGGCCAAGCTTCACTTCAGGCGTGCCAAGCTTCGCCGATGGCAGAGCAACGCGATAATGGCAGCCCAGCGCCACCTCGAGCCCGCCACCGAGCGCCGTTCCGTGGATGGCGGCCACCACCGGCTTGGTGCAATTCTCGATCCGATCGACCACCTGCGGCAGCCAGGGCATCACGGGCGGCTTGCCGAACTCGGTGATGTCGGCCCCAGCGAAGAAGGTCTGTCCCTCGCAGGCGATCACGACCGCATGGACGCTGTCATCAGCCTCGGCCCGTTCAATCGCTCCGACCAACCCCTGACGTACTGCTGCCCCAAGTGCGTTCACCGGAGGATTGTTCGACAGGACGACCAGCACGTCGCCGTGCCTGCGGGTCGAGATAGGGCCGACCGCCGGTTTCTCTATCACGTCGCTGCTCATTGCCGTCTCCGAAGGTGCACTGGCTGGTTCGCTAAGCCGCCGGACGATGCGAAACAAGACGGGCTGCACCATTTTCCTGACATGCCGGTAAGTAAGATCGTCCGACCGTTGAAACCAAATCTGGCAAACCTCGTTTCGGGAGCAAAATGTGTCGCGTTTGCGACAACAGAGACAGGGTATGAAAGTGGCAGGCTACAGGCTTTATGGCCTCGATGGGGTCAATAAAGTCGCGTCCGGCGACTGGATCGAAGCGGACGACGACGACGCCGCGATAGCAGCGGCGAAGGAAAGATACGGCGGGCACGAATGCGAGCTGTGGCAGGGTCGCAGGCTCGTCGCGCGCCTCGATATGCGCGGCAAGCGTTAGGGGTTACTGCCCTTCGCTGTTGCCGCTGGCGTAGTTCTGGGCGGCGGCGTTGGGGTCGACGGAGGGCCGGGTTGCGTCATATTGGCGCCACTCGGCGACGCCCTGCCGCTGCTCCTCCGACAGATTATTCTCCCACTGCGCCTCGGCCTCGCCCTCAGTCATGAGGCTCGCTGCCTGCCCCTGCTCGATCTGCTCCGCCAGCTTCTTCAACACCGGCTTCAGGGTCAGGTTGAGCATCCAGTCCGGCGCATAGCCCAGCCGCGCCTTGTCGGTTCCAGCTAACGCCGTCCGAAGCACCGACCGATCGGCGTGGATCTTCGTCACCATCAGCGTGTCCTTGCCGTCGTTCTGCGGCGTGAAGGCCACATCGGCGACGGCGCCCTGCTGTCCGTTGAACAGCAAGGTGACCACCAGGCGCTGATCGAGCGTGCGATCGACCGTCATCTGGTAGGGGACCGGAGTTCCGCCATCGAACGAGGTCGAGCCGCTCGGCCGGACATTGTCGAGCGCCTGCTCCACTGCTGAGTAAGTCACGTCGGGGCTCTTGTGGACGAGCTGCTCTGCGTCGGAGCCATAGTAACTGCCCGCAAGGTAGCCGGTGCCCATCAACACGGGTCCCAAGATGAACTTGTACATGGCCCGCGACTTAAGCAGGGACGGCTAAGAAGCGGTTAGCGGCTCCACCTTTACCAGGAGCTGTCCCTCCTTGACCTGGGCGTCCGCTGTGACCGGAAGCTCGGCTACGGTGCCGTCGAACGGCGCGGTGAGCGCATGCTCCATCTTCATCGCTTCGAGGGTGAGCAAGCGCTGGCCCTTCTCGACCTTGTCACCGGCCGCGACCTCGACCGCCGTCACCTTCCCCGGCATCGGCGCCTCGATTTCGCCGTCGTGGAGGCCGTGGCCTGGCTGTCCATCCATGCGGAGAGACACTTCGAGGCGTTCACCTTTGGCAAAGATATAGAGCCCGCGAGGGGACGCTTCAGACGATGTCCAGCGTTCGGTCCAATCGCCCGCCAGGGCTACGCTTTGGATCTGCCCATCCACATAGAATTCGACTGTCAGCTTAGATGGGGCATTCAGCCGGAAGCCCAGTGCTTCACGCCAAATTGCTCCCTCGCCAGGAACGGACAGCTCCGAAGCCACGGTTCCGCACGTGCGTCCGCCAATCGGCCGAACCGCGTCCACGAGGTAAGCGATCGCGGCATCGAACTTGAGCTCTCCGATGATGGAGCTTTTGTCGGTCAGTTCACTCTCGTGATCACCGATGAAGGCTGTCGTGATTGCGCCCTCACGAAACTCGGGACGGCCAAGGAGACGCGATAAGAACCCTGCATTGCTCGTTAGAGGCGCAATCTCGATGCCTTCACAGACTTGCCGAAGCCCATCAATGGCCGCGCCGCGCGCTTGCGCGTGGACGATCACTTTGGCGATCATCGGATCGTAGAAAGTTGAGATCACGTCGCTGCGATTGAGCCCGTCATCGACCCGCACGTCCAATCCAGGTGGTTCGGGAACGATGATATGGTCAATCCGCCCTGGCGTGGGCAAAAATCCCTTGGCTGGGTCCTCGGCGTAAAGGCGCGCCTCGATCGCGTGGCCGTTGATCGACAGCTCGTCCTGCGTCTTCGGCAGCTTCTCGCCCGAAGCCACCCGCAGCTGCCATTCGACGAGGTCCTGGCCGGTGATCTCCTCGGTCACTGGATGCTCAACCTGAAGCCGCGTGTTCATTTCCATGAACCAGATGCGGTCGGCGCGGAGGCCCTCCGAGGCGTCGGCGATGAACTCGATCGTCCCGGCGCCTTCGTAATTGACGGCCTGGGCCGCCCGCACCGCCGCACCGCACACGGCCTCGCGCGTCTCGGCGTCCATGCCCGGCGCGGGCGCTTCCTCGACCACCTTCTGGTGGCGACGCTGGAGCGAGCAGTCGCGCTCGAACAAATGGACGACATTGCCGTGGCTGTCGCCGAACACCTGTACCTCGATGTGGCGCGGCGAGAGGATGTATTTCTCGATCAGTACGCGGTCGTCGCCAAAGGCGCTCGCCGCCTCGCGCTTGGCGCTGTCGAGCGCGTCGTCGAAACCGCCCGGTTCATCGACGCGGCGCATGCCCTTGCCGCCGCCGCCCGCGACCGCCTTGATCAGCACCGGATAGCCGATCGCGTCAGCCTCTTGCTTGAGGCGCTTCGGGTCCTGGTCCTCGCCGAGATAGCCGGGCGTCACCGGCACGCCCGCCTCGGCCATCAGCTTCTTCGCCGCGTCCTTGAGGCCCATGGCGCGGATACTCGCCGGCTTCGGCCCGACCCAGATCAGCCCCGCATCGATCACCGCCTGCGCGAAGTCGGCGTTCTCGGACAGGAACCCGTATCCAGGATGGACCGCCTCGGCGCCGGTCTGCTTCGCTGCCTCGATGATCCTGTCGCCCCGAAGGTAGCTGTCCCGCGCCGGGCTCGGCCCGATGTGCACCGCCTCGTCGGCCATCCGCACGTGCAGCGCCTTAGAATCGGCGTCCGAATAGACCGCCACGGTGCGGATGCCGAGCTTTCGCGCAGTGCGAATCACCCGGCACGCGATCTCTCCGCGGTTGGCGATGAGCAGCGACTTCAGCATCCCGAACGCCGCCGAAAGGTTGCTAAGTTGGCTGTCCAACGCGCGTGCAGGCGCACGCGTACGCACGTGTGAGAGCACTCGGGACCAGCGGATAAGCTGACGATCATCCGGCGCCCTTAGCCGACGGACACGGCCGTAGGACAGCGCGGCGTCATTGCGCCGGACAGCCGGTGATCCGCGACGAGAAGGTCAGGTTCATGACCTTCCAGGCGCCATTCTCACGAACGAGGTCGAAATGATCGATCCCGCAATTCCAGACCTTGCCGTTGATCCGGACGACGAACGGGGCCCAGATCATCGCCGCGTCCCCGTCGACCTCGATTGCCGGATCGCTGATCGTTTCCTCGAAGGGCGCGCCAGCCTCAGTCTGCGTGAACTGCGTCCAGCTTTCCGAATGCAAGCCGCTGCGGCCGGGGAACGTGCCGGTGCCTGTTACCCGTCCGTCGGGATAGACCCAGCGCAAGATTTCGGCCGCTTTGCCGGTGTTAAAGGCGGCGAGGAGCCCGTTGGCGGTGTTGAGCACCCCCTGCTCGTCGCCCGTCGGCGGCGGCAGCGCCTGGGCCTTGGGCAATTTGTCGCTGGCGGCCTGCGCCGCGAGCGCAAGGAGCAAAGCGATCAAGACAGATCCTCCCCGGCACGGGGAGGGGGACCGCGACGCGTAGCGTCGTGGTGGAGGGGGCCCACCTCCTCACAAGCCGCAACAATGAAACGAAGCACAGCGTCCATGTTCTTGAGCACATCGCGCGCGGGAATGCGGACGAGGCGGAAACCCTCACGTCCAAGGATTGCATCGCGCGCAGCGTCGCGCCGCGGCTGGTCACCGTAGGAATGGCTTTCCCCGTCCACCTCCACGATCAGCCGGCGCTCAAGGCAGGCGAAATCGACCGTCATATCGCCAATCGGAAACTGCTTCCGGAATTTGAAGCCCGTCTGGTGCCTGCGAAGCTGCTGCCACAGCAGCACCTCCGGCAAGCTCATCTGGCGCCGCAGCGCACGTGCGCGCTTTACCTGTCTGATCCGCGCCTGGAGCACGCGTGGGCCCCCTCCACCATGCTCCGCATGGTCCCCCTCCCCGTTCCGGGGAGGATTTTGGAGCGCCGCGGCCGTCATGCGATTTTGCCGCTGTTGGCCATTAGCGGGGGTAATCATGGGTTGCCCCAGCCCCCTGGCTGCCGATCTTCCCATTCAATAATCAAACCGTTCACGAACAAGCTGACAATAGTCAGACCTGCAACGACCCAGAAGCTCGCGGAAAAGACGAAATGTCCGATTGCGCCTACGATACCCGCAATGGCCAACCAAGTCGCCAAACCCAAAAATCTCGATCGCATCATCATCACATCCTGAACACCCCGAACTGCGGGCGATCCGGGATCGGCGCGTTCAGCGTTGCGGCGAAAGCTAGTCCGAGGACGTCGCGGGTCTGCGCGGGGTCGATGATGCCGTCGTCCCAGAGGCGCGCTGTCGCGTGCCAGGGGTTGCCCTGAGCTTCGTAATCTTCGCGGATCGGTTGTTTGAAGGCTTCGGCCTGCTCCGGTGTCCATTTGTCGGCGTCGCGGTGGACGGTAGCGAGGACGCTCGCGGCCTGCTCGCCGCCCATGACGCTGATGCGGCTGTTAGGCCAGGTGAACAGGAAGCGTGGCGAGTAAGCGCGGCCGGACATTCCGTAATTGCCGGCGCCGAAGCTGCCGCCGATCAGGACGGTGATCTTGGGAACGCTCGCGGTGGCGACGGCGGTGACCAGCTTGGCGCCGTGCTTGGCGATGCCTTCCGCCTCGTATTTGCCGCCGACCATGAAGCCGGAGATGTTCTGCAGGAACAGGAGCGGCGTGCGGCGCTGGCAGGCGAGTTCGATGAAATGCGCGCCTTTGACCGCGCTCTCGCTGAACAGGACGCCGTTATTGGCGAGGATCGCGACCGGCATGCCCCAGATGTGCGCGAAGCCGCACACCAGGGTCGAACCGTAGAGCGGCTTGAATTCGTGGAATTCGGATGCGTCGACGATGCGGGCGATGATTTCGTGGACGTCGTAGGGCGCGCGGACATCGTCGGGGATGATGCCGTAAAGTTCCTCCGCGTCGAACAGTGGAGGTCTCGGCTCGCGAAGATCGAGCCCTGCCCCGCTCTCCGACTGCAGCGTCGAGACGATATCGCGGACGATCGTCAGCGCATGCTCGTCGTTCTCGGCGAGATGATCGACTACGCCAGATTTGCGCGCATGAAGGTCACCGCCGCCGAGGTCCTCGGCGCTGATCTCCTCACCCGTCGCCGCCTTCACCAGCGGTGGGCCGCCGAGGAAGATCGTGCCCTGGTTGCGGACGATGACGCTCTCGTCGCTCATCGCCGGGACATAGGCACCGCCCGCGGTGCAGCTGCCCATCACGCAGGCGATCTGCGCGATGCCCTTCGAGCTCATTTGCGCCTGGTTGAAGAAGATCCGGCCGAAATGGTCGCGGTCGGGAAACACCTCCGCCTGGTGCGGCAGGTTCGCGCCGCCGCTGTCGACGAGATAGACGCACGGCAGCCGGTTCTGCTCGGCAATCTCCTGAGCGCGGAGATGCTTCTTAACCGTCATCGGATAGTAAGTACCGCCTTTGACCGTCGCGTCGTTGCAGACGATCATCACCTGACGGCCCGATACGCGCCCGATGCCCGCGATGACGCCCGCACCAGGCACTTCGCCCTCATACATGTCGCAAGCGGCAAGCTGCCCGATCTCGAGGAACGGCGAGCCCGGATCGAGCAACCGCTCGACCCGATCGCGGGGCAGCAGCTTCCCGCGTGAGACATGGCGTTCGCGGCTCTTTTCGTTGCCGCCTTTCGCCGCTTCCGCGACATCGGCGCGCAACTTCTGCGCGAGTGCGCGATTGTGGTCGTAACGCGCACGGAACTCATCCCCGTCCGTCGCGATTTTGCTCTCAATGCGCGGTGCGCTCATGCCGCAATGAAGTCCGTTGGTCGAAAAGGCCTGCCGCTCGCGTAGCCGCAACGTCAGGCAATGGCAAAACAGTCGAAAGGCCCAAGATGAATCGCTCGTTTCTGATCGTCGCCGCGTCCGCAATTGCCCTCGCCGCCTGCAGCAAGACTGTTGGTAGCGGCAACGAGGTCGGGACGGAGTCCGTGAAGGGCACGGAATCGGGCATCGACAAGTCGCTGATGGACACTTCGGTGAAGGCCGGCGACGACTTCGACAAATATGCGAACGGCACCTGGGAGAAGAATGCGGTCATCCCGGGCGACAAATCGAACATCTCGGTATTCTCGGTGATCAACGACCAGGCGGAGCAGCGGACCGCGGACCTGATCAAGGGCATCGCGGATTCGAACCCGACGGGCGGGGACGAGGCGCGGATCGCCAATTACTACAAGGCCTATACCGACACGAACGGCATCGAGAAGCGCGGATTTGGGCCGGCCAAGGCCGATGTCGACAAGATCGAGGCGATTGCCGACAAGAGCGCGCTCGCGGACGCGATCGGCCACACGCTCCGCGCAGATACCGACCCGCTCAACAATTCGAATTTCCACACCGAGAACCTCCTCGGCATTTTCGTGACGCAGGACTTCAACGATCCGACCCGCTCGGTGCCCTACGTGATGCAGGGCGGGCTCGGGCTGCCGGACCGCGACTATTACGTGTCGTCGGACCCGGCGATGGGCAAGCTCCGCGCCGATTACACCCCTTATGTCACAAAGATCCTGACCCTTGCGGGCTTCCCGAACGCCCAGGCCCGTGCCCAGAAGATCGTCGCACTTGAGATGAAGATCGCCGAGGCTCACGAGACGCTCGAGGCAAGCCAGGAAAGCACGACCGCCAATAATCCGTGGAAGCGCGCCGACTTCGACAAGAAGGCACCGGGCGTGGATTGGGGCCGCCTGTTCGGGGCGGCTCAGCTCGGCAACCAGCAGGACTTCATCGTCTGGCAGCCGAGCGCGATCACCAAGCTGGCCGCCCTGATCGGTTCACAGCCGCTGGACGTGTGGAAGGACTGGCTCGCGTTCCATCGCATCAACCAGATGACCGAAGTGCTGCCCAAGGCCTTCGACGATGCGCACTTCGCTTTCTACGGGACCGAAGTCACCGGCACGCCGCAGCAACGCACCCGCGACAAGCGCGCGCTGACGTCGGTCAACACCTGGCTCGGCGATGCGGTTGGGCAGCGCTACGCCGCGAAGTACTTCCCCGCTTCATACAAGGCGGACGTCGACGGCATGGTGAAGAACATCAAGGCCGCGCTCGAGAAGCGGATCGATGCGCTGACCTGGATGCAGCCGGCGACCAAGGACGAAGCCAAGAAGAAGGTCGCGACCATGGCGGTCGGGATCGGCTATCCCGACAAATATCGCGACTACGGTTCACTCGATATTCGCAGCGACGATGCGTACGGAAATCTCGATCGGGCGAAGCTCGCCAACTACCAGTTCCAGCTGGCGAAGCTCGGCAAGCCGGTCGACAAGAACGAGTGGTGGATGACGCCGCAGACGGTGAATGCCGTCAATTTGCCGCTGCAGAACGCGTTGAACTTCCCGGCGGCGATCCTCGACAAGGGCTTCTACGACCCGCAGGCGGATGCCGCGGCGAAATATGGCGCGATCGGCTCGGTGATCGGGCACGAGATCAGCCACAGCTTCGACAATCTCGGCGCCACCTTCGACGCGACCGGCAAGCTACGCAACTGGTGGACCCCCGCCGACCTCGCGCACTTCAAGCAGGCCGGCGCGGCGCTGGCGGCGCAGTACAGCGCCTATGAAGCGCTGCCGGGTCTGCACCTCAACGGCAGCCAGGAGCTCGGCGAGAACATCGCCGACGTCGCCGGCCTAGCCGCCGCCTACGACGCGTGGAAGGCATCGCTGAATGGCAAGCCGTCACCCGTCATCGACGGTCTGACCGGCGACCAGCGCTTCTTCCTCGCCTACGCCCAATCGCATCGCGGCAAGCTCCGCGATGCGGCGCTTCGGGCGCGGGTCGCGACGGATGTGCATGCACCCGGTCCGTGGCGCGTGCTGACGGTACGCAATATCGACGCTTGGTACCCGGCGTTCGGCGTCCAGCAGGGGCAGAAGCTGTATCTTGCGCCGGGCAAGCGCATCACGGTGTGGGGGAGTTAAGCGGCCACCCCACGTGACTTGACCAGCAGGCTGTTTGCGGGCGATCCCCTTCGCGCTCGGGAAGGGGACATTCCGTAGTGCGTCGAAAGTCGAAGATCATCGCAGGTGCGGCGGCATTGCTGGTCGTCGCATTCAGCACCCTCTGGTACTTCGAATCCCCCGCCTGGACTCTGAAGAGCATGAAGGATGCGGCGCAGTCGCACGATGCCGACGCGCTGAACTCCTACGTCGACTACCCCGCGCTCCGTGAGAATCTGAAAGCCGAACTGATGGCTCGAATGATCGTGGAGGCGCGGAAGGACAAGTCCGGCTTCGGCGCTCTCGGAATGGCGTTTGGCTGGGCGATGATCGGACCAATGATCGACGGACTGGTGTCCCCCGCGGGAATGCGAGCAGCATTGCTGGCAAGCGAGCAGGAAAAGCCGACGCTGGCCACGACGGCACTCCATGTTCCCAAGGATCCCGTAATCGTGCGACGCAATTTCTCCGAGTTCATCGTCACCTCGAAGGACCATCCGAACAGCGGCCTGGTCTTCAGGCGCCATGGACTTTCGTGGATGCTCAGCGGAGTCGAATTGCGGCCTGATCCAGAATGAGCGCGGCACTATTCATCGTTCGGTTCTCACGGTGACGTTCGCGAGCTCAAGCTCCGATCACCTCGCGCCCAATCAGCATGCGCCGGATCTCATTGGTCCCTGCGCCGATGTCGAGCAACTTCGCGTCGCGGTAGTAGCGTTCGACCGGCCAGTCCTTGGTGTAACCGGCGCCGCCCAGAGCCTGCACCGCTTCGTTGGCGACCTTCACCGCATTCTCGCTGGCCAGCAGGATCGCGCCGGCGGCGTCGTAGCGGGTGGTTCGGCCTGAATCGCAAGCCTTGGCGACTTGGTAGACGTAGGCGCGGGCCGAATTGAGCGCGACATACATGTCGGCGACCTTGGCCTGCATCAGCTGGAACGAGCCAATCGGCTTGCCGAACTGCTTGCGCTCGCGGACATAGGGAAGAACCGTGTCGAGGCAGGCCTGCATGATGCCGAGCTGGATGCCGGCGAGCACCGTCCGCTCGTAATCGAGGCCGCTCATCAGCACCTCGACGCCTTTGTTCTCCTCACCGAGGATATTCTCTGGGGGAACGAAACAATCGTCGAACACCAGCTCGTTGGTCGGTGAACCCCGCATTCCAAGCTTGTCCATCTTCTGTCCGATGGAGAAGCCCTCCATGCCCTTTTCGACGAGGAAGGCGGTAATCCCGCGGCTGCCCTCTCCAGTCTTGGCATAAACGACCAGCGTGTCGGCATAGCCGCCGTTGGTGATCCAGAACTTGGTGCCGTTGAGCCGGTAGCCATTACCGCTCTTCTCGGCCTTGAGCTTCATTCCGACGACATCGCTGCCT
>DASUZY010000003.1:0-9532 GCA_036376635.1 Sphingomicrobium sp. | reverse complement strand
CCAACGCACCAGACCAGCGACCGGTTGATGGCGGAGGCTCGGCTCGGACCCAACCGGCTTGCCGGCACCTACGCCTGGCAATCGGTGCTGAAGAGCGGCGCGAAGCTGGCGTTCGGCACGGACTTCCCCGTCGAATCTCCCAACCCCTTTCCCGGTTTGTCGGCGGGAATCAGCCGGCGGGATATTAACGGGCAGCCGCCGGGCGGGTGGATCCCGTCTGAACGGCTGACTCTGGGGCAGGCCATTCGCGCCTATACGCGCGGCGCGGCCTATGCGGGTTTCGCCGAGGACAGGATCGGTGCGCTGGAGCCCGGCAAATGGGCCGACTTCATCATCGTCGACCGCGATCCGACCAAGGTCGATCCGCAAGCCCTCGCGCGGACCGAAGTGATAGAAACGTGGGTCGGCGGAAAGAAGGTCTGGAGCCGGGCGGCTAGCTCTTCACCGACCGAGCGCGGTCTATGAGCATCGCCGGGGTAAGGAGTTGGGGCAGCTCCTCCGCCGGCTTTCCCGGCGCGTACCAGATGTAGAGCGGCACGCCCGCCCGCTGGCGGCTTTCAAGAAACCGCGTGATCGCCGGATCGCCATTGGTCCAATCGCCGGCGAGCACGTCGACATTCGCTTGCTTGAAAGCATCCCGAACTTCGCTGCGGTCGATCGCGGCCGCCTCATTGACCTTGCAAGTCAGGCACCAGTCGGCGGTGAAATAGACGAAGGCGGGGCGGTTGTTCTTAACGTCGCTTGCAAGCCTCGCTTCGCTCCAACGCGCCGCAGTCGAAGAATCTCCTCCGCTGGTCGAGACCAGGTTGGGGACGGTTGCTGCCGCCGCAACGCCGCACGCAAGCGCCAGCACCGGGACCACAGCTCCGAAGGTCCGTCCCCTACGCTGGGCGGCGCCGAAGGCCACGAGCAGGCCGAGCAGCAATGCTGACCAAACCACGCCGGCGATCAGCGCAGAAGGACCGCTCAAACGATATAGCAGCCACAGGACTCCGACCGCGCTAAGCGCCATCGGAATGGCAAGGAAGCGCTTGAGCCGGTCCATCCATGAGCCTGGCTTTGGAAGCTTGCGCAGCAGCGAAGGAACGAAGGCGAACAGTACAAAGGGCAATCCCAAGCCAAACCCAAGCGCTCCGAAGATCGCAATCGAGCCTGCTGGTGGGAGTGCTAACGCCGCGCCTATCGCCGCGCCAAGGAACGGCCCAGCGCAGGGCGTCGCGACGAACGCGGCCAGCGCGCCTGTACCGAAGCTTCCCGCCGGCTTCAGACCGCCGCCGAGTACGGGCAGCTCAAACAATCCGAGCAGGTTCGCGGTGATCGCAACCGCCAGCAGCAGCAGGATCATGATCGTTCGCGGATCTTGCAACTGGAACGCCCAACCCGCCTCGACTCCGGCTGCACGGACGAGGAGGAGCACAATGCCAAGCGCGCCGGTGCCGACGATTGTGCCCGCGAGATAAGCGAGGGCGTCGCTCCGGGCCTGCCGCGCGCCCTCACCCGCCTTGGCGACGTGCAGTGCCTTCAGCGCCAGGATCGGAAACACGCACGGCATCAGGTTGAGGAGGATGCCGCCGGCGATCGCGCCGAGGATTGCCAAGACGATGACTTTCCAACCAAGGGAGCCGATCTCGCTACCGCCAGCCGGTACAGTTCCTGGCACCGCGTGGAACTCGAGCCCCCGCCCCTTCTGAAGAGCCAGAACGCCGTCGAACTGCGTCGCTGGCGCGGTGCTCCTCAGCTCCGCGACCAGCCAGTCTCCGCTGCGCCGGAACGCCTGCGGCGCCTCGTAATCGACGACATTGTCGGTGATCGGGAACAGATAGGGCTGGCCGATGGCAACGCTTTGAGGAAGCGGGATCGCGACCGAGAGCTTGTCGCCCGTTAGCTCCAAATGTCCGACCGTCACGATAGGCTGCGCGAGTTTCTGGCGCCACTCGTCGAACTGAGCGCTTTTCGGCGTTCCACTACCTACCGGCAAATCGAGCGAGAGCTCACCCTGCTCGGGCACGCAGACCTTGTCGGTGCAGGCCAACCAGTGCGCCTCGGCCCGGACCGGTATGGTGCCGCTAATGTTGGCGGGCACCTTCAGACGAACCAGCACCGCATAATCGTGCTCGAACACGTAATTCATCAGTCCGGCGACGGTCAGCCGGGTCGGGATCGGATAGCGGAGCGGCCCGGTCGCGACGCCCTTCGGCAGCTGCCAGTCTAGCTTCATCGGCAAACCCGCATCGCCCGGGTTCTGCCAATAGCCATGCCAACCCTCCTGCGGATGCATGTGGATGGCGAGATCGACTTCGCCGCCGGGCGGTGCGGGACCTTCGGCGACCAGTTCCGGCACGATGTGCTGCGCCTGCGCCAGCGCGGGCATCAGCGCCAACATCATCAGCAATAGCAACCGCCGGAGCATCGTTACGGCGCTAGTGCGAGTTCAATCACTAGTCGAGGTTCGGACGAAGCCAGCGCTCGGCCTGTTCGACGGACACACCCCGCCGTTCGGCATAATCCTCGAGCTGATCACGTCCGATGCGGGCGACTCCGAAATACTGGCTGTCGCGGTGGCCGAAATAGAATCCGGACACCGCGGCGGTCGGAAGCATCGCGAAATTCTCGGTCAGCGTGACCTCGCCCGGATTGCCGCCGAGCATCTCGAACAGCACCGGTTTGAGGCTATGGTCCGGGCAGGCCGGATAGCCTGGCGCCGGCCGAATGCCCTCGTATTTCTCGCGGATCAGCATCTCGTTGGAGAGATGCTCGTCGGCATAGCCCCAGAGCCGATTGCGGACCGTCGCGTGGAGCACCTCGGCGAAGCTCTCCGCAAGCCGGTCGGCGAGGGCCTTCAGCAGGATGTCGTCGTAATCGTCGACGGTCTGCTTAAACCGTTCGATATGCGGCTCCAACCCATGGATCCCGACCGCGAAGGCGCCGATCCAGTCCTCGCCTTCCGGATTGATGAAGTCGGCGAGCGACATGTTGGCCCGCCCTTCCCGCTTCTTTACCTGCTGGCGAAGGAAGGGCAGCCGGGTCCAGTCGTTCCCGGCAAGCACCAGCACGTCGTCGCCCTCGCGCTTGCAGCGCCACAGACCAACCGTCGCCTTGGGCGTTATCCAGCGCTCGGCGATCATCTGGTCGAGCATTGCGTTCGCGTCGGCAAACAGGCTGCGGGCGCTCTCACCCACCACCTCGTCATCGAGGATCGCGGGATAGGTCCCGGCCAGCTCCCAGGCGCGGAAGAACGGCGTCCAGTCGATCGACGCGCGAAGGTCCGCGACAGGCCATTCGCCGAAATGGTGAATGCCCGGATACGCGGGCGCCGGGGCCTGTCCCGAAGCGTCAAAAGCAAAGCCGTTAGCTCGGGCATCCGCAAGGCTCGCAAGCTCACTCTGACCGCTCCGTTCGCGAGACTTGCGGAGCTTGTCGTAATCATCCGCGGTCGAGGTGATAAGCGGCTCGCGCTGCGTATCGGATACGAGGGACGAGGCGACGCCGACCGCACGGCTCGCGTCGAGCACGTGAATGACCGGGCCCGTATAGGCCGGATCGATCCGAAGCGCCGTGTGCGCCTTGCTGGTCGTGGCTCCGCCGATCAGCAGCGGCGTGGTCAGGCCAAGACGCTGCATCTCCCCCGCCACCGTGACCATCTCGTCCAGTGACGGCGTAATCAGTCCCGAAAGCCCGATCATGTCCGCCTGATTGTCGTTGGCGGCCTTCAGGATGTCCTGCCACGGCACCATCACGCCGAGGTCGATCACCTCGAATCCATTGCATTGCAGCACCACGCCGACGATGTTCTTGCCGATGTCGTGCACGTCTCCCTTGACCGTCGCCATGACGATCCGGCCCTTGCCCTGCGTCGCGCCAGTCGCTTCCTTCTCCGCCTCAATGAACGGGATGAGGTGCGCCACCGCTCGCTTCATGACGCGTGCCGACTTCACGACCTGAGGCAGGAACATCTTGCCTGACCCGAACAGATCGCCGACGACGTTCATGCCGTCCATCAGCGGGCCTTCGATTACCTGAATCGGGCGCGGAAAGAGCTGGCGCGCTTCCTCGGTGTCATCGACGATATGGGCGTCGATGCCTTTCACCAGCGCATACGACAGGCGCTCGCCGACCGGCAGTGAACGCCATTCCGCGAGCTTCTTTTCCTCGGCCTCGTCCGTCCCCTTGTACTTCTCGGCAAGCGCAATCAGCCGCTCGGTCGCATCGTCGCGGCGATCGAGGATGACATCCTCGCACGCTTCGCGAAGCTCCGGGTCGATCTGGTCGTAGACATCGAGCTGGCCGGCATTGACGATGCCCATGTCCATGCCCGCGGGGATGGCGTGGTAGAGGAACACACTGTGCATCGCTCGCCGGACCGGCTCGTTGCCTCGGAAGGAGAAGCTGAGGTTCGACAGACCGCCGCTGATGTGCGTGCCCGGGCAGCGCCGGCGGATCTCGCGCGATGCCTCGATGAAGTCGATGGCGTAGCGCCGATGCTCCTCGATGCCGGTCGCGACCGCGAAGATGTTCGGATCGAAGACGATGTCGTTGGGATCGACGCCGTCAGCTACAAGCAACTTGTAGGCCCGCTCGCAGATCTCGATCTTCCGTTGCTGAGTGTCCGCCTGGCCGACCTCGTCGAAAGCCATCACGACCATCGCGGCGCCGTAGGATCGGCATTTGCGTGCGAGATCGAGGAACGGCCCCTCGCCTTCCTTCATCGAGATGGAATTGACGATCGGCTTGCCCGAAACGCACTTGAGGCCTGCTTCGATCACGCTCCACTTGGAACTGTCGATCATCACCGGAACGCGAGCGATATCCGGCTCAGCGGCGATCCGCTTGAGGAAAATGGTCATCGCCTGCTCGCTGTCGAGCAGCGCCTCGTCGACGTTGATGTCGATGATCTGAGCGCCGTTTTCGACCTGATCGCGCGCGACCTCGACCGCTGCATCGTAATCGCCGGCCATCACCAGCTTCTTGAAGCGAGCGGAGCCGGTCACGTTGCAGCGCTCGCCGATATTCACAAAGCGCGCGCCAGCGCCGGCTTCATTCACGCGTGTCATCTCCATTGTACGAACAGGCCTTTCAGGCGGCGATCAGCATCGGCTCGAGACCGGCGAGCAAGGTGCCGGATCGAGGTGCCGGGACGGTCCGCGGCGTGCAATCGCGTACCGTCCCGGCAATTGCGGCGATGTGCGAGGGAGTCGTCCCGCAGCAGCCGCCGACGATGTTCACAAGTCCATTCTCCACCCAGTCGCGGACCTGGGCGGCGGTCTGTTCCGCCGCCTCGTCATATTCGCCCAGCTCATTGGGAAGCCCGGCGTTGGGATAGGCCATTACCAAAGTGTCGGCGATCGCCGACAACGCGGCGAGGTGAGGCCGAAGCTGCGCCGCACCGAATGAGCAGTTGAGACCAATGGTCACGGGACGGGCGTGCCTGACCGATGCCCAGAACGCTTCGACCGTGTGGCCCGACAGGTTGCGGCCGGAGAGATCGGTCAGCGTCATCGAGATCATCAGGGGCAGCTCGCGACCGAGCGCCTGCTCAGCTTCGAGCGTGGCCATCACCGCCGCCTTGGCATTCAGGGTGTCGAAGATCGTCTCGATGAGTACGAAGTCGATGCCTCCATCAACGAGAGCATCGATTTGCTCTCGATAGACCGCCTTCACCTGATCGAAGTCGACCTCACGGAAACCCGGATCATTGACGTTGGGTGAAAGGGATAGCGTTTTGTTGGTGGGTCCGAGCGCACCGGCCACCCAGCGCGGCTTGCCGTCCTTCGCCGAATAGCGATCGGCGACTTCGCGCATGATTTCCGCCGAGGAGCGGTTGATCTTCCCGACAAGAGCTTCGGCTCCATAGTCCGCCTGGCTGATCGCATTTGCGTTGAAGGTGTTGGTCGCGAGGATTTCCGCGCCAGCGTCCGCAAAACTCTCGCAGATCGAGCGCACGACCTCGGGCTTCGTGATGTTCAGCAGGTCATTGTTGCCGCGCTGATCCTTCGGGAGCTCCAGCTTGCCGGCATAGTCGGCGGTCTGCAGCTTCCGCGCCTGGATGGAGGTACCATAGGCGCCGTCCTTCACCAGAATGCGCTTGGCCGCTTCGGCGCGAAGAGATTGTGATGCACTCATGATTTCGGCCTCGCGCCTAGAAGGTGGCAGATCGCGTAGCTGAGCTCCGCGCGGTTCAATGTGTAAAAGTGAAAATGACGCACGCCGCCGGCGTAGAGCTGACCGCAGAGTTCCGCCGCAACGGTCGCGGCGATGAGCTGTCGCGCTGCTGGCAGATCATCGAGGCCCTCGAACAGCCCATTGAGCCAGGACGGGATGCTTGCGCCACAGCTCTCGGCAAACCGCCGCGTCTGGGCGACGTTGGACACCGGCAGGATGCCCGGCACGATCTCGATGTCCATTCCGGCCGCAGCGACCGCATCCTGGAAGCGAAGGAAGCAATCCGGCGAAAAGAAGAATTGCGTGATTGCCCGGTCCGCGCCGGCGTCCACCTTGCGCTTGAGGTTGTCCAGATCGGCTGCGACGGAACCTGAATCCGGGTGGCACTCGGGGTAAGCCGCAATCGAGAGGTCGAACGGCGCGATCTTTTTCAGGCCAGCAACCAGCTCCGCCGCATTCGAATAGCCGCCCGGATGTGGCGCGAATGGAGTTCCCGGCTCCGTCGGATCGCCCCGCAACGCAACGATGTTGCGAACGCCGGCGTCCCAATAGGCCCGCGCCACCTCGTCGACTTCCTCGCGCGTCGCTCCGACGCAAGTCAGATGCGCGGCGGGGGTCAGTGAGGTTTCCTTCAGGATCCGCTCGACGGTCGCATGGGTGCGTTCACGGGTCGAACCACCGGCGCCATAGGTAACCGATACGAAGCGCGGATGAAGCGGCTCCAGGGTCTTGATTGACTCCCACAGCGTCTGTTCCATCTTCTCCGTCTTGGGCGGGAAGAATTCGAAGCTGACCTCGATGTCGCCGCGCGCCTCGGCGAACAGCGGCAGGTGACGCCCAAGGCTTTCGAAGGCGTTCATGCGGCCCTGCGCTGCGGCATGGCCGCTTTGATCCCGCGCCACAGAGTGACAGTCAGCTCGCCGCCCTTGAGGTGCTTCACCTGGTCAACTTGAAGGCTCGCTGCGGCGAACCAGCCGGCCATCACCTCGTCCTCAAAGCCAAGGCGGATGTGCGCGTCGCGCTCGCGCAGCTCCTCACGCTCGTGCGCCGCGAAATCAACGATGAGCAGCGTTCCCCCCGGCGCAAGCACGCGTGCTGCCTCGGCAATCGCGGCGGCGGGAGAGTGCGCGTAATGCAAGACCTGATGAATGATGACGCAGTCCGCGGTCTGGTCGGCAAGCGGTAGCGCGTACATGTCGCCCTGGCGAAGGCTCGAATGGATTCCAGCGGCTTCCAGCTTCACCCGGGCGAGACGAAGCATTTCGGACGAACGGTCGATGCCGATGGAATGAGCCGATCGTGGCCCGAACAGCTCAATCATTCGCCCTGTCCCAGTGCCGATGTCGACGAGCCGGCCGAGCGAACGATTTCCCAGCACACCGTCGATCGCTCGCTCGACCTCGCTCTCGGCGACATGAAGCGAACGGATCTGGTCCCAAACCTCGGCATGTCCCGCAAAGTAGCGGTTTGCAGCCTCGGCGCGGTCCGCCCGGATCGACTCGGTACGAGCCGCGTCGGAAGCGAACAACGACTGGGTGGAGGTCTCGGCCCAGCTGTCCAGCAGGGCAAATAGCGGCTCGACCCGTTCCGCGTCAGCCAGGGTGAGGAACACCCAACTGCCCTCCTTGCGGCGTTCCAGCACACCCGCATCGGCGAGGATCTTCAGGTGGCGCGACACCCGCGGCTGGCTCTGCCCCAGCACCTGGGCCAATTCTCCGACCGACAGTTCCATCATCCGGAGCAGCGCCACGATGCGCAGCCTCGTCGGGTCCGCCAGCGCCTGGAAGCGATCGGCAAGAGGAAGGGCCACACTCACCAGATAAGGATATAAAGATATCTTTATATGGTCAATTCAGCGTTTCAAAATAATCCCTTGTGCCGCGGTAGGGATTATCGCTATGGCCGCCAATCTGGCCTCCGACGACTCGTGCTGAGGTCCGGGGTAGCACCCTCCCCAGGGGTGCTCGATAAGGGAGTGAAAGACATCATGAACAAGGTTGCGATCGTGACCGCAGCGGTTCTGGCCCTGGGCCTCGCCGCTTGCAACAAGAACAACGCCGAGAACAATGCCGCCAATGAGACGGCCGTCGAGAACACTGCGTCGACCGACGTCAACGCTGCGACGGACAACACCGGCGCAGCCAATGCCGACGCCGCGCTCAACGCCGCCGGCAACTCGGTCGAGAACGCGGGCAACGCGGTTAACACCGCCGCCAACGCCACCGAGAACAAGTAAGCTCCAAGCTTACTTCGGTTTTGGAAAGGGCCGTTCCTTCGGGAGCGGCCCTTTTTTGTGACCTCCCAAGCGTTGCCGGGAGTGGAGCGTCGCGGCAATCCGGGAACATGCGATGGATTGCTTCGCTACGCTCGCGATGACGAGGCTTGTGCTCCTCTTGGCGCTTCTCTTGTCCGCCTGCCATGACAAGCGGCCGCTACAGCCGACGGCCGAGCAAGCCGCCCAGCTCAACGATGCCGAAGACATGCTGAACGGCATGGGCAATGAAGAAGGGCCGGCGGATCGTTCCACCGGCCCTTCGAACAATTCAGACTGAGCGTCGACCCCTCGGCCCGCTCAGGGCAGGCTTAGAAGTCCATCCCGCCCATGCCGCCGCCGCCCATCGCAGGCATCGCCGGCTTGTCTTCCGGAAGCTCGGCGATCGTCGCCTCGGTGGTGATCAGCAGGCCGGCAACCGAAGCCGCGTCCTGCAGTGCCGCGCGAACGACCTTGGTCGGGTCGATCACGCCCGCCTGAACGAGGTTCTCATATTCCTCGGTCTGGGCGTTGAAGCCGAGCGTCGGATCGTTGCCGTCGAGCAGCTTGCCCGCGACCACCGCACCGTCGTGACCGGCATTCTCGGCGATCTGACGCACCGGCGCCTGGAGCGCCTTGCGAATGATGTCGATGCCGCGGGTCTGGTCGTCGTCCGCACCCTTAACGCCCTCGAGCGCCTTGGTTGCGTAGAGCAGTGCAGTGCCGCCGCCCGGAACAATGCCTTCCTCGACCGCGGCGCGCGTCGCGTGAAGCGCGTCGTCGACGCGGTCCTTGCGCTCCTTGACCTCGATCTCGGATGCACCGCCGACCTTGATCACCGCAACACCGCCGGCGAGCTTCGCCAGCCGCTCCTGCAGCTTCTCGCGGTCGTAGTCGGAGGTGGTGTTCTCGATCTGCTGGCGGATCGCAGTGACCCGGCCTTCGATGTTCTCACGGGTGCCGTTGCCGTCGACGATCGTCGTGTTGTCCTTGTCGATCGTGACGCGCTTGGCCTGGCCGAGCATGTTCAGCGTGACGCTCTCGAGCTTGATGCCGAGATCCTCGCTGATCATCTCGCCGCCGGTGAGGATCGCGATGTCCTCGAGCATCGCCTTGCGGCGA
>DASUZY010000002.1:0-2339 GCA_036376635.1 Sphingomicrobium sp. | reverse complement strand
CACTTCGTCTGGGGCACCTTCTGCGACTGGTACGTCGAGCTGGTGAAGGGTGCGTTCGACGACGAGACCAAGCGCGTCGCCGCCTGGGCGTTCGACCAGATCCTGGTGATGCTCCACCCGCTGATGCCCTTCATCACCGAGGAACTGTGGAGCGCCAACGAGCGGTCCTACGACTTGATCGTCGCGAAGTGGCCGGAGCCTCAGGCGGGAGTGGATCGTCGGGCCAAGGCTGAGCTCGACTGGTTGGTTCGGCTGATCAGCGAAGTTCGCTCGGCACGGACGGAGCTGAACGTGCCGCCTTCCGCAAAGCTCAACCTGTTCGCGGCCGATGCCTCCGAGGAGACAGCCGGCCGCCTCGATCGCAACCATGCGACGATTATCCGGCTGGCCCGGCTGGAATCCATTCAACTGTCGACCTTCCCCGGCGCAGGCGCAGCGCAGGTCATCGTGGATGAGGCAACCTTTGCGCTTCCGCTTGAGGGAGTGATCGATCTCGAGTCTGAGCGTGACCGGCTTTCGAAGAGCGCGGCGTCGGCCGAAAAGGAACGCGACAGCCTCGCTCAGCGCCTCGCCAATCCGAACTTCACCGAGCGCGCCAAGCCCGAGGCAGTGGAGAAGGCTCGGGCGGATCATGAGGCGAAGGCTGCGGAAGCTGAACGGCTGCGTGCTGCGTTGGAGCGTTTGGGGTAACGCCCAACCGCCATCCCGGCCTTGAGCCGGGACCCGCCTTTTCTTCGGAACGGCGGTAGGAAGGCAGGCCCCGGATCAAGTCCGGGGTGACGAGAGGAATCGATGGCAGACGCATCAGCGAGACGAGGACCAGCAGGCCGCGGCGACCTGACTCAGGGGAGCATCGGCTCGACCCTGCTCAAGTTCGCGCTGCCGACGCTCGCGTCCTCGATCCTCCAGTCGCTGAACGGCACGATCAACTCGATCTGGGTCGGACGCCTGATCGGCGAGGGCGCGCTGGCGGCGACGTCGAACGCCAACATGGTGATGTTCCTTCTGTCGGCGTTCGTCTTCGGTTTCGGAATGGCGTCCACCATCCTGATCGGTCAGGCATGGGGCCGTAAGGACGTGAACGGAGCTCGGCGCGTCTTCGGGACTGCTAGCGGCGGTTTCGCAGTGGTGACGATCCTCGTCGCCATCGCCGGCTATTTTCTCGCGCCGGGGATCCTGAAACTGCTGGGCACGCCTGGCGATGCTGCTCCCCTCGCGCTCGCCTATCTGCGGGTGATTTTCCTGGCGCTTCCCGCGATCCTGCTCCTGACGCTGATGATGATGGCACTTCGCGGCGCGGGCGACAGCCTGACGCCCCTGTGGTTCATGATCATTGCGGTCGCCATCGACAGCGGCCTCAATCCATTCTTCATCCGCGGCTGGGGGCCGATCCCGGCGATGGGCATAGCGGGTTCGGCGATGACGACGCTCCTCGGGAATTATGTCAGCCTGATCGGCCTGGTGATTTACATGTACGCGAAGGACCTGCCGCTCAGGCTTCGCGGCAGCGAGCTTCGTTACCTCCTGCCCAGTCCGACAATCGTGAAGACCCTGCTGGTCAAGGGATTGCCGATGGGCATCCAGATGATCGTCATCTCCATGTCCGCTCTGGCGCTGGTCGGAATGGTCAATCGCGAAGGCGTCGACACGACGGCGGCATTCGGGGTCGCGATGCAGCTTTGGACCTATGTCCAGATGCCGGCGATGGCGCTGGGAGCGGCGGTCAGCGCGATGGCGTCGCAGAATATCGGTGCCGGCAAATGGGATCGCGTCGGCCAGATTACCCGGATCGGGATTTTCCAGTCGCTGGCGATCACCGGAGCGCTCATCGTCGTGCTGACGCTCGCCGACCGAACGGTGCTCGCGTTGTTCATGGGCGGCGGTAGTCCGGCCCTGCCGATTGCGCGCCATATCCACGTACTCGCGACCTGGAACTTCCTGCTGTTCGGCGTGACGATGGTGCTGTTCGCGACGGTCCGCGCGAATGGCGCAGTCTGGGCACCACTGATCATCCTCGCGGTCGGGTTGGTGCCGGTGCGGTTCGGATGGATCTTCCTCACTTATAAGTGGCTTGGTGCCGATGCGCTGTGGACCAGCTTCCCCGTCAGTTCGTTCCTCAATCTTACTCTCTCGGCCGGTTATTATCTGAACGGGGGCTGGAAGAAGGCGCGCATGCAGGCGAGCGAGTTGCCTTGCGAGGATGAGTGCATCGAGGAAGCCGAGGCTACGCGCGAGCCGGGCGGCGCGCTCAACCCGGCTGGTTGACGGACGCAATCGCGCTATAGGGCGCGCATGTCCGCTTCCTTCCCACACCTCCGCATGCGCCGTGGCCGGTCTAG
>DASUZY010000001.1:0-4462 GCA_036376635.1 Sphingomicrobium sp. | reverse complement strand
TTGTCATAGACTTCGTAGGGCTGCGAGCGGCGGATGTCCCACGGGATGCCCGAGGCGCGGATCATGGGTCCGGAGAAGCCCCAGGCGATCGCGTCTTCCTTGCCGACCACGCCGATGTCGACATTGCGCTGCTTGAAGATGCGGTTGTCGGCAACGAGGCTAATCGCATCCTCGAACAACTGCAGGCGGTTATCGAGAAACTCTCCGATCTTGTCGAGCACTGCTGGGGGGATGTCCTCACGCACGCCGCCGGGCCGGAAATAGTTCGCATGCATCCGCGCACCGGACACATGCTCGTAAATCTGCATCAAATCTTCGCGAAGTTCGAACAGCCATAGGTTGGGCGTCATCGCGCCCACGTCCATGATGTGGCTGCCAAGGTTCAGCATGTGGTTCTTGATGCGGGTGAGCTCCGCCATCATCGTTCGGATGTACTGGGCACGGATCGGGATCTCGAGCCCGAGCAGCTTCTCCACCGCCAGGACGAAGCTGTGCTCCATGCACATCGGTGAGCAATAATCGAGCCGGTCGAAGTAAGGCAGCGCCTGGGCGTAGGTCTTGTACTCGATCAGCTTCTCGGTGCCCCGGTGGAGCAGGCCCACATGCGGATCGACCCGCTCGACAATCTCGCCATCGAGCTCCAGGATCAGGCGCAGAACGCCGTGCGCCGCGGGATGCTGAGGACCGAAGTTGATCGTGTAATTGCTGATCTTGTCGTCGCCGGGATCGCGCGGATGACCGAGATCGTCACGGAACTCTTCGCCGACGCCTCCGCCGACATTGACTTCAACCGTGCGCATAGCTGGACGGGTGCGGACGTCGGTCATCCGGCGCTCCCACCGGGACGCCGCCGACCGGAGCCTTTCGGCTTCGGCTCAGGCGTATTGCCGGGCTTGCTGACTTCGCTAGCCGCCTTCCTGGCCCGAGGCTTGCGCGCCTGCTTGGTCGCTTCGACGTCGGCAGGTTTGCCGGCGCCGGTGTCAGACGGCTTCTCGGTCGTCTGCGGAGTGTTTACCGGAGTCTTTACGTTCTGCGGCGTCGGCGCTCCCGGCGCTGGCGCAGGCGATGGGGCTCCAGGCGCCTCGCCAGTCGCTTTCTCATCGCCCGGAAGGCGATATTCCGGTCCTTCCCAGGGCATTAGAAAATCGAATGTCCGGAAATCCTGCGGCAGCGCGACAGGCTCATAGATCACTCGCTTCTCGGCCTCAGAGTAACGCAGCTCGACATGGCCGGTGAGTGGGAAGTCCTTTCGAAACGGATAGCCCTCGAACCCATAGTCGGTCAGGATCCGGCGCAAGTCGGCATTGCCGCTGAAGGCGACGCCGTACATGTCGAACACCTCGCGCTCGAGCCAGCCGGCAACCGGCCACAGCCCGGTGACGCTCGGCACCGGAGTGCTTTCGTCGGTGATCACTTTGACCACGATCCGCCGGTTCTTGGTCAGGGAAAGCAGGCAATAATTGACGTCGAACCGCTCTGCCCGATCGGGATAGTCGACCCCGGCGATTTCCATCAGCTGCTGATATTCGAGGCCGGGAGTGTCGCGCAGCGCCCGGCATACATCGACGATCGCCTCGCGCTGAACCACCAGCGTAATCTCACCGACATGCTCGCGCGCCTCGATCAGCGCCGCGCCCAGCGCTTTCGTGGCAGCCTCGATCACACCGTCGTTCGGCGCCGTCCTGGGAACGTGGGTAGCGAGCTTTACCGGCATTAGCGTTCGATCGTCCCTTCCCGCCGGATCTTCCGCTGCAACTGGAGGATTCCGTAGAGCAGAGCTTCCGCGGTCGGCGGGCAGCCAGGCACGTAGATGTCGACCGGCACGATGCGGTCGCACCCGCGAACGACGCTGTAGCTGTAGTGGTAATAGCCACCGCCGTTGGCGCAGCTGCCCATCGATATGACGTAGCGCGGCTCGCTCATCTGATCGTAAACCCGGCGCAGGGCCGGAGCCATCTTGTTGCAGAGCGTCCCAGCGACGATCATCACGTCCGACTGACGCGGGCTTGCGCGTGGGGCGGCGCCAAATCTTTCAAGGTCATAGCGCGGCATGTTCACATGGATCATCTCGACCGCGCAGCAGGCGAGGCCAAACGTCATCCACCAGAGCGATCCAGTCCGCGCCCAGGTGAACAGGTCCTCGGCCGTGGTGACCATGAAGCCCTTCTCGTTCAGCGACTGCTGCAGCTCGACGAGCTTTTTCTGATCAACTTCGCCAGGGACGAGACCGGCAATCCGCGCCAGTTCCTCCTCGGTCGGCATCCGATCCTCGTTGCCGCGGAGCATCACTCCCATTCGAGCGCCCCCTTCTTCCACGCATAGGCAAGGCCAAGGCCAAGCTCGATCAGGAAGACGATCATCGCGCCCCAGCCCGTCCAGCGGGTGAAGTCGAGGCTGACTGCCCAGGGAAACAGGAACGCCGCTTCGAGATCGAAGACGATGAACAGGATCGCGACAAGGTAGAAGCGAACGTCGAACTCGGCCCGGGCGTCCTCGAACGCCGGGAAGCCGCACTCATACTCACTGAGCTTCTGCGGGTCCGGCTTATGCGTACCCGTGAATCGCGCAACGATCATGGGCAGCACGACGAACGCCGTGGATAGGCCCAAGGCGATGATCAGGAACAACAGGATCGGCAGGTAGCCGGCGGCAACGCTTGCCAAGGAAAACTCCGGGGGCTCGAAAACTTGGCGGGGCTTTAGGACAGGGACTTCGCAGTCGCAACACCGCGAGGGGCGGAAAATGGCCTTATTGCGGCTTGCAATCGCTTCCGAGCGGAACAGCAACGATCGACGCACCCGCCGTTCGGACGAAATCGGGCTTCTCGATCGTAGCCCAGCCGGAATCGGCAACGATCAGCAGCCGCTTCCCGTCATAGGTCACCTGCGTCGGGTCGGGCAGCGAACCTTGACCGAGCGGCAGGTCGACCGCCAAGCCTGAACCACTCGGGCTAATGGCAACGATCGCACCCAGCGTCTCGCCGTTGTAAATCCCGTAATAGATGTCGCCGCAACGCGTCATTCCGTCGATGCCTCGCAGCGGTTTTCCATCTTGGCGAGGAAGGCTGGTCCTGACCCCATTCGTGAGATCGATCCGCGCGATGCCCTCGCTGTAATCTGCGACAAGCAATGATTGGCCATCCTCGGAAACGGCGGAGCCTTGCGCGCTCTTGCCGACACTGGTCCCAACCAATTCCGACAGGCCGTAGCCACTCGCTGTCAGGCGATAGACGGCGCCGCTCTGGCTATCGCTCACGAATACGCCCGTAGCGGAAGCCGAGACGTCGCCGGGGTGAAAGCTGCCGGAAGCTGGAGCGATCCGTGTCTGAACGTGCCCGGCCGGATTGAGGGCGATCAGAGCGCCGCGGTCGCATGCCTTGATGGCTTTGACGCCCGGCGGGCAGTCGGCCGCCACCCAGATGCGCTTCCGTTCAGCGTCCCAGGCAATTGCGAAAGGATGGAGCGGAAGCGGAAGGGTCGCGATTGTTCGACAAGCAATGCGGCAGGCGAGAATCTGCCGATCGAGGACGCTCGACACCCAGATCGTCTTGCCGTCGCTCGCAATACCCTCGACCAGCCGGTGCTTGGGGTCGACCGTAAGCACGGTTTGAGGCTGGGCGACCGCGGTAGCGGCGAGCGCCAGCAGGCTGATCACCGAAGCGCACCCGCCACGAGCTTCTGAAGCTTGTTGTGGATGGCTGATGATCCGGCAACGACCTCGCCGCGTTCGAACGCCCGGTCGGCGCCCCGGAAGTCGGTCGCAAACCCACCCGCTTCACGAACCAGCAGCAAACCCGCCGCCGTATCCCACGGCTTCAGATCTTCCTCCCAGAAGCCGTCGAAGCGCCCGGCGGCAACCCAGGCAAGGTCCAACGCGGCCGATCCGAATCGGCGAATGCCTGCGACATTCGGCCCAACCGCGGCGTAGATCTTGCCCCATCGCTCGCTGTCGCCGTGACCCAAAAACGGAATGCCGGTGCCGATCAGAGCGTCAGCGAGTTCGCGCCGCGCGGACACTCGCAGACGGGCGTCCTGAAGCCATGCGCCCCTCCCCTTCTCCGCCCAGAAGCTCTCGTCCGTCAGTGGCTGATAGACGAGCCCCTGCGTGATCTCGCTGCCGCCGCCGGGCTTGCGCTCCTCGACCGCGATCGAGATTGAGAAATGCGGAACGCCGTGCAGGAAGTTCGTGGTGCCATCCAGCGGGTCGACGATCCAGCGGGGCTTGTCCGGGTTGCCTTCTATCGAGCCGCCTTCCTCGAGCAGCATGCCCCAGTCGGGACGCGCGTTCTTGAGCTCCTCGACGATCGTTCGCTCGGCGCGCTTATCAGCCATCGAGACAAAGTCGGCCGGCCCCTTGCGGCTGACCTGCAGCTGCTCGACCTCGCCGAAATCACGCCGAAGGCGCGGCGCCGCCTTGCGGGCAGCGCGCTGCATGACGGTGATCAGGCCTGAGTGGGCTACCA